>JANOCQ010000001.1:0-27618 GCA_031412255.1 Paracoccaceae bacterium
CGGGGTCGACAAGCTTCTGGGGGGCGCGGGCGACGACCGGCTGGAAGGCGGCCGCGACGGCGACCGGCTGGAGGGCGGCGCGGGCGACGACCGGCTTCTGGGCGAGGACGGCAATGATCTTCTCTACGGCGGGGCGGGGGCAGACACGCTGGAGGGGGGCGCGGGGATTGACCGGCTGGACGGTGGGACGGGAGATGACCGGCTGCTGGGTGGGCTGGGCGCAGACACCTTCGTTTTCAATGCCGGCGGCGATGTGATTGCAGACTTTCGGGACATGGAGGACAAGATCGTTCTGGATCGCGGTCTTTGGCAAAGTGCAGTGCCAACGGTGGCCGGTTTTCTGGCGGGGGCGATCATCACCGAAACTGGGCTGCACGTGGATTTCGGCAACGGGAATACACTGGACATCCATGGCATTTTCACCGCTAACCTGCTTGTGGACGATATCCTTTTCATGTGAGGCGTGGCGGGTCCTATGGCGATCAAGGTGCTGGTGACCGGCGGCGCAGGGTATATCGGATCGCATGCCTGCAAGGCGCTGGCACGGGCCGGCTACGAGCCCATTGTGTTCGACAATCTCTCAACGGGGTGGAAGGGCGCGGTGCAGTGGGGGCCGCTGGTTCAAGGTGATCTGATGGACCGGCCCAGCATCGACGCTGCGTTTGCGGAGCATCGCCCGGACGCAGTGATGCATTTCGCAGCATTGTCGCTGGTCGGTGACTCCATGAAGGACCCCGGGCTTTACTGGCGAGTCAACGTTGGTGGGGCGCTGAACCTGCTGGAAGCCTGCGCGGCTGCGGCGGTGCGGAACTTCGTCTTCTCCTCCACCTGTGCGACTTATGGCGATCAGGACGGTGTACTGCTGAGCGAAGAGACGCCGCAGCGTCCGATCAATGCCTATGGCGGTTCAAAACTGGCAATTGAACAAATGCTACGTGATTTCGGTATTTCAGCGGGAATTTCGCACGTAATCTTTCGATATTTCAATGTTGCGGGTGCAGATCCCGAGGGTGACGCGGGTGAACAGCACGCGCCGGAGACGCATTTGATTCCGCTGTTGCTTGACACCGTATCGGGCAAGCGGCAGGCATTGACGGTGTTCGGGACAGATTATCCGACACCAGATGGAACTTGCGTACGCGATTATGTACACGTCTCCGACCTGGCCGAGGCGCATGTGCTGGGATTGCAGCGATTGCTGGACGGAAAGGGGAATGGTGTCTTCTGCCTGGGCACTGGCCGCGGCTTTTCTGTCCGGGAGGTGGTCGATGCCAGTAGGGTTGTCACCAACCGGGAAGTACCTGTTGTGATCGGGGGCCGTCGGGCAGGGGACGCTGCGGCGCTGGTCTCGTCCTCGACGCATGCTATGGAGGAACTGGGCTGGGAGCCGCGGAGATCGACGCTGCCCCAGATGATCGGCGACGCCTGGGCCTGGGCACAGAAGCCGGGCTTCGAGGAATAGTCAGGGGTCCCACTGGTGCACGTGCCTTCCGCCCGGAGGAATCGCCAGGTCAGAGGTGCCGAGCCATCCGCCACGGATCGCAATGTTTCGTTCCGCACCCCAGTCTCCGGTGACGATCAGGACATCCCCGTCCAGCATCACTCCGGCCACGGACTGGCCGCTGGGCCAATTGATCGCTCCGATCACATGGCGAATCTCGATCGTTCCTTGCGGGTCTAGCGTAAGGAGGCTCGGCTGGCCGGCGGCCGTCAGCGGATCCGGCTTTTCCTGGGACGAGAGACCAAGCATTGGCAAAGCTGCGCCTTCCTCGACTCCAAGACAGCTCCAGTGCCGGCTGTTCCACGGGGCGTAGTCGCGACCGCCGTTGGAATGCCAGAGCATCGTCATCGGCAGTTGCGTCGGGTTGCGCAATGAAAGAAAGAGGTCGCCCTCGTGGGGTCGGACAACGGCAGTCCAGCCCAAGCGGGAAGCTGGGTCTTCGATAGCTGCGACGAAGTCCTCGTGGCGGTTTCCCCAGGGATAGCGGTGCAGGTTCACGGTATCGCCGTCGGCGGCGGGGAAGTCGGTGGCGTCCTCGGCGCGGCGGGGATAGGCAAGACGGGACCGGCCGCGGGTGGTCTCCAGCGGTTCGGCTGGGGTTTCCCACCAGCGCTTGCGCGAGAACGACAGCTTGCCGCCGTTCGGCAGCGAAATCATCGCGTGGTTGGCTACGGGTAGTCTTCCCGTCCCGCCGATGAAGATATGGCGCTGATAGACGAACGGGTGCTCATCCTGGAGCGCCAGTTCCTTGATCACGGTCGCGCCTTGGACTGCGCGACCCAGGACGGCCCGCAGCGTTCCATGCGTTGAGGGGACGATGCCCCAGTCGCCGTTGGCGGGCAGGCCGTGCAGTCCGTCCGGGCCGTGGCCGAAGGGTGCGGCGAGGAAGTCGCCGGCCAGCCATGCCTGGTGCTGCGGGGCGTCGGGCGGTACTTCGGCAGGCGACCATGGGGCGTGGTGGAGCGGCGCGATGGTCGCTCCTTCGTCGCTGACGGTGAAACTGCGTAGAAGGCCACCACGGGCTACGAAGTCCAGGCTGATGCCTCGGGCGGTGAGGGCCTGGGTCACGGCGGCCTCCGGTTTTCGGCAGGCTAGCCGTAGGGGTAAGGCGGGCGCAAGGTCAGGCGGGCAGAAGCTCCAAGGCCACGCCTTGTCCGACGCCGACGCAAGGGCGACAAGGGCCGAACGGGCAACGGTCTCTGACAGACGGCGGGCGGCCGTTCCGACAAGTCGCGCCGGACATGCCTAGAGGGTGGCTCATGGCGATCGCGCCTCCACAGGCGTTCAGACGCGGATCGCTGTCTAACAACTTCCAGGCGCGGGTGCAGGCAAGGACTTGGGCCGCGAAGGCTTCGTTCAGTTCGATGACATCGCATTTCTGTATGGCGCGGCCGGTGCGTTCCGCCAAACGACGGGCTGCTTCGACCGGTCCGATCTCCATGAAGCGCGGCCGACAGCCCCCGCGGCGGCTTGGCCAATGCGCGCAAGTGGAGTGAACCCGTGCTGCCGGACAGCTGTGGCGCTTGCGAGGAGAACGGCGGCGGCCCCGTCGTTCACGCCTGAGGCGTTACCGGCGGTAACGGTACCCGCGGTCCGAAAGGGTGTGGGCAGCGCGGCAAGTTTCTCCAGGCTGGTCGTGCGCGGGTGTTCGTCGTTGGAAACGATGCTCTCCTCTTTCCGGCTCGGGGCCGTGATGGGGACGATGTCTGTTGCGTGCCAATCCGCGTTGTAGCGGGATTGGGTGAGGAGAGCGTAACGGTCTTGATCCTCCCGGCTGATGCGATGTTCACGCGCCAGGGTCTCGGCCGTTTCGGGCATGGCGTCGGTGCCGCAGAGGGCGCAAAAAGTCATTTCGCCTCCAGACCCGGCGCGGGGTCATAGCGGCGTTTTAAAGCGTCCGGCGCGGCGGCGCGCAGTCGGGCGAGCTCTACCAGAATGGCGGCTCTCCCGTGGAAGGCCAAGGCCTCGAACGGACCGCGCGGGAAGTTGAGGCCCAGACGCATCGCGATGTCGATGTCTTCGGGTGTGGTTCCGCCTTCGGCCAACAGCCACTGGGCTTCGTTGACAAGGGTGGTTTCAATGCGGAGCGCGATGGCACCGGCGTCGGCCGGAGTAGGGCCCGGCGGGTCGGGGAACACGAACCCGCGCCCGGATTTGCGACCAAGCCGGCCGCTGGCGACTTGCTTCTTCAGGGCGTCGAAGGGGTGATAGCGGGGATGGTTGGACAGTGCTGCATGAAGGCCCTCCGTGGCCGCCAGGTTGATGTCCGCGCCAATGAGATCGATTAGCGCGAAGGGGCCAAGCCGATAACCAGCGGCGGTCATCGCTGCGTCGACGTCGTTTGCGGTGCGGCCCTCGGTCAGAAGCGCCAGCGCCTCACCATAGTATGGCCGGGCGCAGCGATTGACGATGAAGCCGGGACGGTCCGGGCAAAGGGTGACTGTCTTGCCCGCCGCCCCGGTCCAGGCTCGGGCATAGGCAATGGCGATGGGGTCAGTTTCGCGGTGGGGCGCGAGCTCGACCAGCTTCATAGCCGGGGGCGGATTGAAGAAGTGCAGCGCCAGGACGCGGTTCGGATGCTGAAGAGCTTCAGCAATGGAATGGATCGGAAGGGAGGAAGTGTTGGTGGCAAGGATCGCATTTGCCGCAACGATAGTCTCCAGGGCCGCGAAAAGCGCGCGTTTTGCCGACAGGTTCTCCGCTATCGCCTCGATCACCAAGTTGCAGGGAGCCAGGTCGGAAAGGTCCGCCATGATTGTGAAATTCGAAATCGTCGCGTCGCGCGCGGCATCGGTCAGCTTTCCGGCAGTTATCCTTGCTGTCAGCGCCTCGGCCAGCCTCTCCTTCGCAGTCTCGCGGGCAGGCGGATGTGAGTCGGTGGCGATTACCGAAAAGCCGGCCTGCGCAAAGATCTGCGCGATGCCAATGCCCATGGTTCCCAAGCCGACGATGCCGATGACAGGCATGTCGGTCATGTGCCGGTGAACCTCGGCTTGCGCTTTTCACGAAAGGCGCGGATACCTTCCGCTTTGTCGTTCGTGTCGAGAAGGGCCTCGAAAGCTGCACGTTCCTGCTCCAGAGCTAGCCCCTCTTCGGCCCCGGCAATCAGCGCGGCCTTGGCCGACATCAGCGCCAGTGGAGCGCGTTCGGCCAGCTTCCGGACCAGCGGCAACGCCACGTCTTCGGCCGCGCCATCGGACAGCCAGCCTGCAATCCCCCAGTCATACGCCGTGGCAGCTGGAAGGATCTCCCCCATAAGAACCAGACGCGACGCGCGCGCGCGACCGACCAGCGACAATAGCCGCTGCGCGCCTCCAGCGCCGGGGATGAGACCCAGGTTGGTCTCGGGAAGGCCAACCTTTGCACTTGTCCCCAGGACCATGCAGTCGGCCATCAAGGCCAATTCGAACCCGCCACCCAGGGCGAATCCATCGACGGCGGTGACCAGCGGCTTTGGGAAGGCCCTGATCTCCGCCCAATGCGCTTTGCGGGGGTCGGTAGCACCTTCAGATGCGGATTTTTCCTCGATCTCTCCGATATCTGCACCGGCGGCAAAGTTGCCCTCGATGCCGGTCACCAGGACTGCGCGGCATTCAGGGTCAACCGCAAGTGATGCCAGAACCTGGGCCAGCCTTGCCAACAGGACGGTGTTCAATGCGTTCTTGGCCGCGGGCCGGTTAAGCACCAGCCGGGTCCAGGCGCCGTGCGGTTCCACGATCAACTCCATGAATTCCATCCTGCACTGCGGAAGCAGAATTTCAAGCAAGAAATTTCAAGCTTGAAATTAAAATTGGCGGATGTCAGGCTTGGCCCGTCAAGCAGACTCGGGGAGGGTCATGTGAAGGTTCTTTGCCTAGGGGGTGGGCCGGCCGGCCTGTATTTCGCAATCTCGATGAAGCTGCGCGATCCCTCGCACCAGGTCACGGTGCTGGAACGGAACCGGGCGAATGACACTTTCGGTTGGGGGGTGGTGCTATCGGACGATGCGCTGGGGCGCATGCAGAAGAATGACCCCCAGTCGACCGAGGCGATCCGGTCGAATTTCGCCTACTGGGACGACATCGCGGTGATCCACGACGGCGTGCGCACCGTGTCGGGCGGGCATGGCTTTGCCGGGATTGGGCGCAAGACGATGCTGATCCTCTTGCAGGCCAGGGCACGCGAGTTGGGAGTCGATCTGCAATTCGAGACCGAGTTCCGCACCGCCGAGGAATACCGCCGCGAATACGATTTGGTGGTGGCAACCGACGGCATCAACTCGTTGGTCCGGCGCGAGTATGGCGAGGTATTCCAGCCCGACATCGACACGCGGCTCTGCAAGTTCGTCTGGTTGGGCACCAAGGCCAAGTTCGACGACGCATTCACCTTCATATTTGAGCGGACGGAACATGGCTGGGTCTGGGCCCATGTCTACCAGTTCGATGCCGACACCGCGACCTTCATCGTCGAATGCCTGCCCGAGACCTGGGACGCCTGGGGCTTTGCCGACATGACCAAGGAAGAGACGGTCGAGACCTGCCGCAAGATTTTTGCAGCACACCTGGGGGGGCACGAGCTGATGTCGAACGCGGCCCACCTGCGCGGCTCGGCGGTCTGGATGCAGTTCCCCCGGGTGATCTGCCAGCGCTGGTATCATGAGAATGTCGTCCTGATGGGCGATGCGGCGGCGACGGGGCACTTCTCGATCGGGTCGGGGACCCGGCTGGCGATGGATTCCGCCATCGCGCTGGCGGACTATCTGCATTCCGAGCCGACGCTGGAGGGTGCCTTTCAGCGCTATCAGGACGAGCGCCGGGTCGAGGTTCTGCGCCTGCAATCGGCGGCGCGGAACAGTCTGGAGTGGTTCGAGCGGGTAGAGCGCTATCTCGACATGCCACCGCTCCAGTTTGCCTATTCGCTGCTGACGCGCAGCCAGCGGATCAGCCACGAGAATTTGCGGGTGCGGGACCCTGATTGGCTGCGGCAGGCCGAGGACTGGTTTCAGGCCCAGTCCGGTGGTCAACCTGGCCGCCGGCCGATGTTCGCTCCCTTCCAGTTGCGGGACATGCGGCTGGAAAACCGGGTCGTCGTCTCGCCCATGGCGCAATACAAAGCGGTGGATGGTTGCCCGACCGACTGGCATTTCGTGCACTACGCCGAGCGCGCAAAGGGCGGCGCGGGGCTGGTCTATGTCGAGATGACCTGCGTGTCGCCGGAGGGGCGGATCACCCCCGGGTGCCCAGGACTTTATGCGCCCGAGCATGAAGTGGCCTGGAAGCGTTTGGCGGACTTCGTCCATGCCGAGACAGAGGCGAAGCTTTGCTGTCAGATCGGGCACTCGGGGCGCAAGGGCAGCACTCAGCTGGGCTGGGAGGAAGGCGATGCACCCCTTGCCACCGGCCAGTGGGAGGTGATGAGCGCCAGCGCGATCCCGTGGAGCAGCCGGAACCCGGTACCAAAGGCGATGACGCGGGCGGACATGGACATGGTACGCGACCATTTCGTCGCCTCGACCCAGATGGCGTCGCGCGCCGGCTTTGATATGATCGAACTTCACGCGGCTCATGGCTATCTGATCTCGTCCTTCATCAGCCCGAAATCGAATATCCGGACCGACGAGTATGGCGGCAGTCTGGAGAACCGTCTGCGCTGGCCGCTGGAGGTCTTTGCCGCGATGCGAGGTGCCTGGCCGGCGGAGAAACCAATGTCGGTCCGCATCTCGGCTAACGACTGGGTCGGCGACGAGGGGGTGACCCCCGACGAGGCGGTGGAAATCGCCAAGATGTTCGCGGCGGCGGGCGCGGATATCATCGACGTCAGCGCCGGGCAGACCAGCACCGATGCCAAGCCGGTCTATGGCCGGATGTTCCAGACCCCGTTCAGCGACCGGATTCGCAACGAGGCGGGGCTGGCGACGATGGCGGTCGGCAACATCACCGAGGCGGATCAGGTCAACGGTATCCTTCTGGCCGGACGGGCGGACCTGGTGGCCTTGGCGCGTCCGCATCTGGCTGACCCCTACTGGACGCTGCATGCGGCAGTGGCCGCAGGCGATACCGGGGCGCACTGGCCCAACCCCTATCTTGCTGGCCGCGACCAGGCGTTGCGGCTGCAGGCTCGCGCACAAGAGGCGATCCGGGCATGACCCTCCAGGGCAAGCGCGTGCTGATCACGGGAGGCGGCTCTGGCGCCGGTGCCGACCTTGCGCGCGGCTTTGCCGGGGCGGGGGCCGAGGTGGTGATTTCGGGCCGTCGCATTGATGCGTTGCGGGCGGTGGCGGAGCCCTTGGGGGCCCGATGGGTGCAGGCAGACGTCACCGACGAGACATCCGTGCAGCGGATGTACGAGGAGGCGGGCCCTTGCGACATCGTCATCGCCAATGCGGGGGCTGCAGATTCGGGCGTGATGGCCAAGACCACGCTTGCACAGTGGAATGCGATGATCGCGGTCAACCTGACGGGGGTCTTCCTGACCTTCCGCGAGGCGCTGGAGCAGTTCCCCGGCGAGGGTCGGCTGATTGCCGTGGCGTCGACGGCGGGGCTGAAGGGGTATGCCAAAGTAGCACCCTATGCGGCGGCGAAGCACGGAGTGGTGGGTCTCGTGCGGTCTTTGGCGCTGGAAGTTGCGCGACAGGAGATTACGGTAAACGCGATATGTCCCGGGTTTTTGGACACGCCGATGACGGATCATTCGGTCGAGGTAATTGCAGGGAAGACCGGGAAGACCTTGGTCGATGCTCGTGCTGCCTTGGAGGCCCTCAGCCCACAAGGGCGGTTATACCGGCCTTCTGAAGTGACGGCGGCAGCGTTGTATCTGGCTTCCAGTGCTGCAAGCGGGGTGAACGGTGCTTGCCTTACAATTTCCGGAGGCGAGGTATGAGTGAAGGTTCGAAGCGCCGCCTGAAGATGTGGATCCGGCTTCTGGGCGTCACCCGGGCGGCCGAAAATGAACTGCGGGAATACCTGCGATTGAAACACGAGACGACCTTGCCGCGGTTCGACGTCATGGCCGCCTTGTATCGATGCCGCGAGGGCGTAACGATGAGTGAACTGTCGCGGTTGCTGCTGGTGTCGAACGGGAATGCAACGGCGGTGGTGGACCGGTTGGAGCGCGAGGGATTGGTGCTGCGCACGCCCTCCGAAGTGGACCGACGGACGGTTCACGTCGCGCTGACGGCAGAGGGGACCAAGGCCTTCGAGACAATGGCCGAGGGACATGAGGCCGAGGTGGCCCGTCACTTCTCGGAACTGACGGATGAAGAACTGGACCAGATGACCACGATCTTGAAGAGGATTGGACGATGACGATGATGGCCGATCTGGTGCCGAAGCACTTCCTCTGGGAGGTTCAGGACCGGGTCGCCGTGGTTCGTCTGAACCGACCGGACCGAAAGAATCCGCTGACGTTCGAAAGTTATGCCGAATTGCGCGACACGTTTCGGGCTCTCGTCTATGCGTCAGATGTGGACGTTGTGGTCTTCGCCTCGAACGGGGGAAACTTCTGTTCCGGCGGTGACGTGCACGAGATTATCGGCCCACTAATCGGGTTGCCGATGAAGGAGCTTCTGGCTTTCACCCGAATGACGGGTGATCTGGTCAAGGCGATGATTTCCTGCGGCAAGCCGATCATCGCGGCCGTGGACGGGGTTGCCGTAGGAGCAGGGGCGATCATTGCTATGGCATCGGATATGCGGCTGGCGACTACGGCGGCGAAATGTGCCTTTCTGTTCACCAAGGTCGGGCTGGCTGGTTGCGACATGGGGGCTTGCGCGATGCTGCCCCGGATCATCGGGCAGGGGCGGGCGGCGGAACTTCTGTATACCGGGCGCACGATGGGGGCCGAGGAAGGCCACGCCTGGGGTTTCTGGAATGCGCTTCACCCGGCCGAAGAGCTTGAAACAGAAGCGATGGTCATGGCGCGGCGGCTGGCCTCGGGGCCGACCTTCGCGCATGGGATCACCAAGACGCAGCTGAACCAGGAATGGAACATGGGTCTGGAGCAGGCGATCGAGGCCGAAGCGCAGGCCCAGGCGATCTGCATGCAGACGATGGACTTCGAGCGGGCTTACCGCGCGTTCGTCGCCAAGGAGAAACCGGTGTTTCAAGGCGACTGAGGGCGGGCCGCGGGATTTCCACACCCCGAAGCCTTGGTTTCTTGAAGCAATGGCGCAACCAAGGCTTCACCCGTAGGATATTTGGACCAGTATGAAATGAGCGATCAGACTTTCCTCGATTGGCCGTTCTTCGAACCACGACATCGCGAATTGGCGGTGGCGCTGGAAGCGTGGTGCGCAGTGAACCTGCCGGTGTCTCATCACGACGTGGACGCGGCCTGTCGCGGCCTGGTCGCGGCTTTGGGGGCGGATGGCTGGCTGAAGCACTCGGCTGCGGGAGAGGGAGAGCGGCTGGATGTGCGGTCCCTCTGCCTGATCCGCGAGACGCTGGCGCGGCATGACGGGCTGGCCGATTTCGCCTTTGCGATGCAGGGGCTAGGGATGGGAGCGGTCAGCCTGTTCGGGACAGCGGAGCAGCGGGAGTGGCTGGTCCGGACGCGGGCAGGCAAGGCGATCTCGGGCTTTGCGCTGACGGAACCAAGGTCCGGGTCGGACGTCGCGGCGACGGCGACCACGGCGGAACGGGTGCAGGGCGGCTGGCGGCTTTCGGGCGAGAAGACGTATATCTCGAACGGCGGGATTGCCGATGTCTACGTGATCTTCGCGCGGACTGGCGAGGCTCCGGGGGCCAAGGGATTGTCAGCTTTCCTTTTACCCGCGGCGACCAAAGGGCTGGAGGTGGTCAGCCGTATCGAGGTGATGGCGCCGCATCCGCTGGCGCATCTCCGGCTGACCGATGTTGACCTGCCCGAGGCGGCGCTGATCGGCAGGCCCGGCGAAGGCTTCAAGATCGCCATGTCGGTGCTGGATGTCTTCCGGTCGACCGTCGGCGCGGCGGCGCTGGGGTTTGCGCGGCGGGCGCTGGATGAGGCGCTGGCGCGGACACAATCCCGGCGCATCCAGGGGCAGGCGTTAAGCGATTTGCAGATGGTGCAGGGGCATCTGGCTGACATGGCGCTGGAGATCGACGCCTCGGCCCTGCTGGTCTACCGGGCAGCCTGGGTCAAGGACATGGGCGCGCAGCGCGTCAGCCGCGAGGCGGCGATGGCGAAGCTTTACGCGACCGAGGCCGCGAGCCGTGTGATCGACATGGCGGTCCAGTTGCACGGGGGTGACGGGGTCCGGCAGGGCTTTGCCGTCGAAAGCCTTTACCGCGAGATCCGAGCGCTGCGGATCTACGAGGGCGCAAGTGACGTCCAGCGCATCATCATCGCCAGAAGCATTCTAGGATAGAGGAGGGACAAATGGCAGACCTTGAAGGCGGGATCACCCGCAACGGCGAGGCGTATCATGGGCGGATGCTGAACATCCTGGGGCAACGGTATTTCCCCAAGGCCTCCTGCGAGACGAGTTTCAGTTTCGAGACGAACAGCGAGGCGGGGCAGTTCGTGCCGGTCCACGTCCACCCGCATCAGGACGAATTCATTCTGGTGCAGGAGGGTGAGTTGCACCTGAAGCTGGACGGCGTCTGGTCGGTGGCCAAGGTGGGCGACCTGGTGCGGATGCCGAAGGGCGTGCCGCATGGCTATTTCAACAAGTCGGACAAGCCGGCAAAGGCGCTGTTCTGGGTCTCTCCCGCGGGCAAGCTGGAGGCACTGTTCGAGACGCTGCACGACATGACCGACATTCCGGCGGTCATTGCAGCCTCGGCCTCGCATGACGTCGACTTCCTGCCGCCCGAGGCCAACGAATAGGATGTACGAGCGCCTGATCCAGATCGAGTTCAACCATTGCGACCCGGCGGGGATCGTCTTCTATCCGCGTTATTTCGAGATGGCGAACTCGGTCATCGAGAACTTCTTTGCCGATGTCGTCGGGCGGTCCTTTATCGCGATGATCGCGACCGGGAATGCGGTGCCGATCATTTCGGTGGAAGCAAAGTTCGACCGACCGTCCCGGCTGGGCGACAAAGTGCGGTTCGGCTTGCGGCTGGACAGGGTCGGAGGCTCATCGGTGCAGTTCCAGGTCGAGGCGCACGGGCCCGATGGACTGCGGCTGGTGATCCGGGTTGCGCATGTCTGGATCGACGGGATGAAGGCCGCGCCCTGGCCTTCGGACATTCGGGCGGCGCTTGTTGCCTACAGGGAGACGCAGGATGCATGAGGTCCTTCACCCGAAACACTGGAAGGCGGCGCGGGGATATTCCAACGGCGTGGCCGCCGAGGGGCGCATGGTCTTTACCGGCGGGATCATCGGCTGGAACGCCGCCCAGGAGTTCGAGACCGACGACTTCGTCGGTCAGGTCGAACAGGCCCTGCAGTCTATCGTCGAAGTGCTGGCCGAGGCCGGGGCAGGGCCGGAGCATCTGGTGCGGCTGACCTGGTATGTGACCGACAAGCGGGCATACCTGGACCGGCTGAAGGACCTCGGCGCGGTCTACAAGGCGATCATCGGGCGCCACTACCCGGCCATGGCGCTGGTGCAGGTGGTGGCGCTGGTGGAGGACCGGGCGAAGGTGGAAATCGAAGCAACCGCCGTCATTCCGAGGGAGGCGAAGTGATGCTGGGACCGACCGGGCATAGTGACACCTTCACCCGCGACCGTCTTCCTGCGCCGGAGGACTGGCCAGAGATCAGCTTGACAGGGTTCGACTATCCGGAGTGGCTGAATGCGGGCGTCGAATTGACCGACGCGATGGTCGCCAAAGGGTTTGGTGACAATACGGCCCTGATCGGCAATGGCCGCAGCCGGACCTACAAGGAGCTGACCGACTGGTCCAATCGCATCGCCCATGCGCTGGTCGAGGATTACGGGGTCAAGCCGGGGAATCGGGTGCTTATCCGGTCAGCGAACAACCCGGCGATGGTCGCCTGCTGGCTGGCGGCCACCAAGGCCGGGGCGGTCGTGGTGAACACGATGCCAATGCTGCGTACGGGCGAGCTTGCGCAGATCGTCGACAGGGCCGAGATCACCCACGCGCTCTGCGACACCCGGCTGATGGAGGAGCTGGTCGCCTGCGCCAAGGGCTCGCGCCATCTGCGGACGGTGGTGGGCTTCGACGGCACCGCGAACCACGATGCCGAACTGGACCGGGTGGCCCTCTCAAAGTCGGTGAAGTTCCAGGCCGTGCCGACGGGGCGGGACGACGTGGCCTTGCTGGGCTTCACCAGCGGCACGACGGGGGAACCCAAGGCCACGATGCACTTCCACCGTGACCTTCTCATCATCGCGGACGGCTATGCCAAGGATGTGCTGGGTGTGGTGCCCGAGGATGTCTTCGTAGGCTCCCCTCCGCTGGCCTTCACCTTCGGCTTGGGCGGCCTTGCGGTCTTCCCGCTGCGCTTCGGAGCGGCGGCAGCGCTGCTGGAGCAGGCAAGCCCGCCGAACATGATCGAGATCATCCAGAAGCACCGCGCCACGGTCTGCTTCACCGCCCCCACCGCCTACCGGGTGATGCTGAAGGCGATGGCCGATGGGGCGGATCTGTCCAGTCTTCGCGCTGCGGTCAGCGCGGGCGAAACCCTTCCCGGTCCGGTCTACGAAGAGTGGATGCAAAAGACCGGAAAGCCGATGCTGGACGGGATCGGCGCCACCGAGATGCTGCACATCTTCATCACCAACCGTTTCGACGACCACCGCCCCGCTTGCACGGGCCGCCCGGTGACGGGCTACGAGGCAAAGATCGTGGCCGATGACATGACAGACCTTCCCCGCGGGGAAGTTGGGCGGCTGGCGGTCAGGGGGCCGACGGGGTGCCGCTACCTGTCGGACAAACGGCAGAAGAACTATGTGCGTAATGGCTGGAACCTGACCGGCGACAGCTTCTGGCAGGACGAGGAGGGCCGCTTCCACTTTGCCGCCCGGTCGGACGACATGATCATCAGCGCAGGCTACAACATCGCTGGCCCGGAGGTGGAGGCGGCGCTGCTGTCGCACCCCGCCGTGCTGGAATGTGCCGTCATCGGCGCGCCGGACGAAGAGCGTGGCCAGGTCGTCGAGGCACACGTTGTGCTGTCCGAAGGGCACACGCCAGACGGCATGTTGGTCAAGATACTGCAGGACCACGTCAAGCGCGCCATCGCGCCCTACAAGTACCCCCGCCGGGTGGTCTTTACTGACGCCCTGCCAAAAACCCAGACCGGAAAGATCCAGCGTTTCCGCCTGCGAACCTGACCCATTCCACAATTCGCTTGAATCCCGCCCCCATCAGGGGCATATCGCCCCCCGGAAGCCTGCGGGACCAACCTGCGGGCCCATCTGCAATGGAGAGACCATGGCCAAGGAAGACATTCTCGAATTCCCCGGTGTCGTGAAGGAACTCCTGCCGAACGCGACATTCAGGGTCGAACTCGAGAACGGCCATGAGTTGATTGCGGTGATGGCAGGCAAGATGCGCAAGAACCGCATCCGCGTTCTGGCTGGCGACAAGGTGCAGGTCGAAATGACTCCCTACGACCTGTCGAAGGGCCGCATCAACTATCGCTTCAAGTAAGTTGCGTCTGATATTGGGATCAGGCAGTCCGCGCCGCAAGGAATTGCTGGCGCAGATGGGCATCGTGCCCGACTTGATCCTGCCTCCCGACATCAATGAGGACCCCCGCAGGGGCGAACTTCCCCGACCCTATTGCCTACGGCTCGCGGAGGAAAAGGCCGTAGCCGTGCCGGCGGGGTCCGACGACGTCGTCCTCTGCGCTGACACGACGGTCGCCTTGGGCCGTCGCATCCTCGGCAAGCCCAAGAACGCTGGCGAAGCAGCAGCCTTCCTGACCGCTCTTGGAGGTCGTCGGCACCAAGTTGTAACGGGCATCGCCGTACGACGCGGAGACCGGGTGCTGGTGCGCGAATCCGTCAGCACCGTCAAAATGAAGCGCCTGTCGGATCTGGAACTGAACGCCTACCTCGCCAGCAACGAATGGCAGGGCAAGGCAGGCGGATACGGGATCCAGGGACTTGCGGGGGCGTTCATTCCGTGGATTTCAGGGTCGTTCACCGGCATCATGGGCCTGCCTCTAGCCGAGACCACAGCCCTTTTGACAGCGATCGGCTATCCGGTCTGGAGGCATGAATGAAGGGTCGTCTGCTCCTTCTGGACGAAATCGACGGGCGTCAGGCGGCGGCGCTGCTGGTTGACGGGCAGCTGGAAGCGCTTGCCATCGACCCCGAAGGCGACGTGGCGATCCCCGGAGCGATCTACCGGGCTGTGGCCGACCGTCCCGTGAAGGGTCAGGGCGGCATCTTCGTCAAGCTGTCCGACGGCGGTTCGGGCTTCCTGCGCCAGATTTCCGGCGTCGCCCCCGGCCAGAGGCTACTGGTCCAGGTCACCGGCCCCGCGGAACCCGGCAAGGCCATCCCCGTGACCTCGCGCCTGCTCTTCAAGTCGCGCTTTGCCATCGTCACCCCCGACGCCCCCGGTCTGAACATCTCGCGCCGCATAAAGGACGAGGACCGGCGCGCCGCTCTTTCCGCGCTGGCCGAGGTCGGAATGGCCGGTGCGGACGAACACCTCGGCCTGATCCTGCGTTCGAGCTGCGTAGCGTCCGAGGATCAAGCAATCGCCGAGGACATCGCCGCGATGCGCGGCCTTGCGGAAGCAGTGCTTGCGGACAACTCGGGTCCGCCCGAACTCTTGGTCGATGGTGCCACGGCCCACGATCTGGCCTTTCGCGATTGGCTTGAACCGCCAGTCGACGACGCGGACACCGAGCCCGAGAGCTTCGAACGCCATGGCGTTACCGAGATGCTGGAGGCCCTGCTATGCCCCCGCATCGCGCTGGAGTCAGGTGGCCACATGATGATCGAGCCAACGCGCGCCCTGGTTTCGGTCGACGTGAACACCGGCCCCGACACCTCGCCCGCCGCCGCGCTGAAGGCCAACATCTCCGCTGCCAGGGACCTGCCACGCCAACTTCGCCTGCGTGGTCTGGGTGGTCAGGTGGTCGTGGACTTCGCCCCGATGCCGAAGCGCGACCGCCACATCCTGGACCAGGTTCTGAAAGCTGCCTTCAAGACGGACGGAGAGTCGAACCTGGCCGGATGGACCACGCTGGGCCTTTACGAGATGACCCGCAAGCGCGACCGTTTGCCGCTGTCCGACCTCATGACCAGCCGAAATTCATGAGCGCCTGTCCAATCTGCAACAAGCCTGCCGCACCCGAGTATCGCCCGTTCTGCTCACGCCGCTGCGCCGACGTGGACCTCGGCCGATGGCTGACTGAAAGTTACCGCATCCCTGCCGATACTGACGAAGAACCCGAAGAGACCCCGACCGAAGACCCCCCGCCGAAGGCACATTGACGGACGTTTTCCCACTGGACAGCCCCCCGCCGCTTGGGTATCACCCGCCCACCAAACGGTGCCCAGATAGCTCAGTTGGTAGAGCAGCGGATTGAAAATCCGCGTGTCGCTGGTTCGATTCCGGCTCTGGGCACCATTAAACTCAAATCTATTTAAGATAATCAATGATATATATGGCGTTGGACGAAGCCAA
This sequence comes from Paracoccaceae bacterium, assembly GCA_031412255.1. Classification (GTDB taxonomy): domain Bacteria; phylum Pseudomonadota; class Alphaproteobacteria; order Rhodobacterales; family Rhodobacteraceae; genus Tabrizicola. The sequence goes on from JANOCQ010000001.1 coordinate 16,021, forward strand.
TCCACCCAGTGGTCCACCCTATTGTCTTCGGTAGGGTGATCTTGTCAGGTGCAAGGCCAGGGCTGGAAAGGCGAGAGTATCCGACTTTTCTGCTTGGGAATTTGCTCGACCCAGTTGCCCGCGGGATGCCGTGAAGGAAAAGTTGTACCGAGTTGGACTCTTTTGCGTTCCCATCACTTTGATAGCATGCAGGGGATCGCATCGCTTCAAGATGATGTTAGCTATCAAACTGATGGCTTTCAGTCTGATGGGAAACTCATGGGGTCACGCTGCTCCTCGGTTGGATCGATCGTCCTCATAGGAATGCTCTGCCGTAACGTTGATGGTGGTCCCCAAGCAAAAGAAATCCACGTGACCCTGTTGCAGAACTCTTAGGTGTCCGCGGCCTGATCACGTTCGCGTTCTTCGATGCGCTGCTGTAGAATTTTTATTCGTTCTCGAAGCTCTTCTCTGGTCATCGGACGTTCTATTGCGCCTGGTGGAGCCACCGATGCATTAGTGTTGACCGCTGCTGCAGAGTTGCGAGATAAGAAATGATCTAGAGTGTTGCTCGGTGTTTGACCCCAGGTTGAAGGGAAACGTTTGGACATCACTCGCCAGATCGCATTATGACGAAGCGAAGGATCGGTCAAACTCAGCCGAAGCAGCCGAACCCAGTAAGCGTGCAAGACGTGCCAGGCGGCTTCCACAGCCTCCTCAAACTCCGGTCTTTCATCGGAACAGCTATACAAGGTCCTTATTGAAATCCCGAGTTCGACGCACCATTCCTCTGGGAACTTGCCTTCCTCAGCCAGCGCCAGGACTCTGAACGGCGCATCACCGTCGTACTTCTGGCGATTCGATTTGCGGATCGCCTCAACGGATACGATGTTGTTTCTGTACGACATGTGTGCAGTTAGACACCAAATCGGAGCTCCTGTGCGGCAAAACTCTACCGACCATGAGAAGCGGACGGTCTGTGGATCTCGGGTGCAGATGGTTTGCAGCAATTGCTGGACGTTGGATGAGTTCACTATTTTCCATAACTCGAGGGGCTAGCGCGCGAAGAACGGAATGCCGTCCTCTCGAGTTCTAGAAGAGGCGTAAAAGGATACATTACGGCGTCCGTTACCTGCTGTGGCCGATGCCCATCGGCAGGATCTTTCCTGAAACGGTTCAATCAAGCACGAGGACTTTGAGATTGGTGGTCAACGCGCGTCCCACTGCTACCTGCTGCTGGCCGCTCGCCCTCGGAAACTGGGGCACTTTTTCCGCACTCTTCCCCCTCCAGCATCATCAGATGGCTCCAACCAGTTTCGCCCAAGACAAACCCCAGTGGCCCAGTCGTCCGTGGTGCTGCAGAGCATAGATTTCAGGCAGTCGGGCAGATGAGCTGCGCTTCTCCAGAAGAATATGCGCTACAGGTCTTGACCGCGGTCTATGCTGGCATATCGTACCACTGGTATTCGACATACACTTACTCGGCACTCGGGCCTTGCGCGCAGACCTGCTTTGGTCTGCGACAGGCCCGTTTTGACGTTTGGGGGACGGAGTGAAACGGCAGATCCAACTGGGGCTCTTGTTCTCCCGCTCGGGCAGCTACTCGCTGATCTCGGAGGCCTGCCGTTCCGGTGCCTTGGCAGCCATCGCACGAATAAACGGGGACCCGGCGCATGATGTCAGTTTCGTGCCGGTGGAACGCGACCCGAGCGGCAACATCGACGCGTATGGGCCGCTTTGTGAGGAAATCCTGCGTGACTCCGGTGCGCGACACGTCGTCGGATGCATCACGTCATGGAGCCGGAAGGAAGTGATTCCGACGGTAGAGAAGTTCGGGGGCACGCTTTGGTATGCCGTGCCTTACGAGGGGTTCGAGGCCTCGGATCATGTGGTCTACACCCATGCCTGCCCCAACCAGCACCTGCTGCCTCTTCTTGATTGGGTGATGCCCGCCCACGGTCGCCGGGCCTACCTGACGGGATCGAACTACATCTGGGGCTGGGAGATGAACCGCCTTGCCCGCGAGCGCATCTTGGCAGCTGGGGGCGAGGTGACGGGCGAACGCTACCTGCCCATCGGGTCGCGCGACGTGGGCAGAATGATCGAGGAGCTGCGCTTCGCCCGGCCCGATTTCATCCTGAACTCCATGATCGGGCCTTCATCCTATGAGTTCATGACCGCCTATCGTGGCCTGGGGCATGAGGATGCGGCGTTTCGGCCGGAGAACTGCCCGGTCCTCTCTTGCAATCTGACCGAATGCGAACTGCCTGCGCTTGGCCAGGCGGCGGAGGGGCTGGTGGCAGCCGGCCCTTATTTCCGCGGCGGGACGGGATGGCCGGGCGCGGGGAACTTCGGCTCGTCGCACGAGGCGGCAGCGTTCTCGGCGGTGATGGAACTGGCACGGCTTCTTGCGGGGCGCGAGGGGGCGGAGCATTTGCCGCTGTCGCAGCTTCTGGCCGGCGGCAGGGGCGGGATCGTCGATCCTGAGACGCATCACACCGTGTTGCCGGTGATCATTGCGCGCGTCGAGGGCGGCGCGTTCACTTCGTTGAAGCGGTGGGAGGCGGTGGCGGGCGACCCCTACCTGACACGCAGCAAGCAGACCACGAAGGCTCCGGTCCTGAGGGTGGTGTCATGAAGCGCCGTCCCATCCGCATCCCGAATCTTGGCGGGGCGCAGGCGATCATCCTGCACCGCCCGCACCCCACCGTGCAGGCCCTCACGCGGCAACTTACGGCCATCGGCCTTCAGGTCACGCAGGCTTGGCCGGAACTCGGGCCCGAGGCGCTGGCGGCCGACTACATCTTCTTCGACGCCGACATGAGCCATGACGGGATGTTCCCATGGGAGCCGGGCCAGCCGCCGATCCCGATGATCGCGCTCATCGGCTCCGAGGCTCCGGGCCGGATCGAATGGTCGCTGAAGGCGGGGTCACATGCGCAACTCCTGAAGCCGGTGGGGGACAACGGGGCTTACTCGGCGCTGCTGATCGCGCGGGATGCCTTCGACGCGCAGAAGGCGCTGTCGGCGGAAATCGCCGACCTGCGGCGGCGGCTGGACGAACGGCAGACGGTCGTTCGGGCGGTGGCGCTCTTGGCCGCGCGGGGCAAGTCCGAGGCCGAGGCTTATGCGCAGCTCCGCCAGATGGCGATGGCCTGGCGGATCAGCTTCGAGGACGCGGCGGCGCGGATCGTCGCGGCTCAGGGAGGGATGGATGACCGATCTGAGCGTGGCTGACCCCGCGCCGCAAGGCGCTCTGGCGCGGCTTCTGCGGCGCAAGCTGGCGCTGTTCGGCCTGGCGATCATCCTGCTGGTCGTGGCCGGAGCCGTGTTCGCCCCCTGGGTTGCGCCCTTCGACCCGAACGAGCAGATGTTCGACGGGTTGACCCTGGAAGGCGCGCCGATGCCACCGGGCGGGCAGTTCCTGATGGGCACCGACCTTCTCGGCCGCGATCTCTTCAGCCGCATCCTTTATGGGGCACAGACCTCGCTTATCATCGGGGTCATCGCGAACGGTTTGGCGCTGCTGATCGGCACGCTGGTCGGCATCACTGCCGGGTTCTTTCGCGGTTGGATCGGCGGGGTGCTGATGCGCTTCACTGACCTGATGATGGCTTTCCCGGCGCTTTTGCTGGCGATCTGCCTGGCCGCGATCTTCGAGCCATCGCTCTGGATCGTCGCCCTGGTCATCGCGCTGGTGAACTGGGTCCAGACAGCGCGGGTGATCTACACCGAGACCTCTTCGCTGGCCACGCGCGACTTCATCGCGGCCGAGCGGACGCTCGGCGCCTCGTCCGCCCGAATCCTGTTCCGGCACATCCTCCCGCACCTGCTGCCGACGATCATCGTCTGGGGCACGCTGGGAATCTCCACGACGGTCCTGCTGGAGGCGACGCTGTCCTTCCTTGGGATCGGCGTACAGCCACCGACCGCAAGCTGGGGCAATATCATCTTCGAGAACCAGACCTACTTCCAGTCCGCGCCCTGGCTGGTCTTTCTCCCCGGCGCTGCGATCATCCTTCTGGCACTGGCGTTCAACCTGGTGGGCGACGCGTTGCGCGACGTGCTGGACCCGACTCAGAGGGGGCGCGACTGATGGCCGCCTACCTTCTTCGCCGCCTGGTCCAGTCCGCGCTGATCCTTGTTGGCGTCAGTTTCGTCACCTTCTTTCTGCTTTACGTCCTTCCTGCCGATCCCGTCCGCCAGATCGCCGGCCGCGCCGCCACCGCCGAGACGGTCGAGAACATCCGCCAGCAACTCGGCCTCGATAAGCCCTTCATCGTGCAATACGCCCGCTACATGGGCGCGCTGGTTCAGGGCGACATGGGCCGCAGCTATCTGCAGAAGACGGAAGTGGCCGAGCTGATCTGGTCTCGTTTGCCTGCCACTCTTCTTCTCATGGCCGGCGCGATCTTCTGCGAGCTTCTTCTGGGCCTGACCATGGGAATCCTCGCTGCACTTTGGCGGGGCCGGGCACTCGACCAGACGCTGATGGTCACATCCTTCGTCACCGTATCGGCTCCGCAGTTCGTGGTGAGCCTGCTGCTCCTTTATGTCTTCGCAGTGAAGCTGGGCTGGTTTCCCATCGGCGGCTACGGGACCTTTGCGCATCTGGTGTTGCCTGCGGTGACGTTGGGCATCCTCGGCTCCGGCTGGTATTCCCGGATGATGCGGTCGAGCATGATCGACGTCTTGCGCGCCGATTACATCCGCACCGCCCGCGCCAAGGGGCTGAAGCGGAGCCGGATCGTCCTGCGCCACGCCCTGCCCAATGCGATCCTTCCCGTAATCGCCATGATCGGCATCGACATCGGCATTTTCATGGGCGGGATCGTGGTGGTGGAAAGCGTGTTCGGCTGGCCGGGCATCGGTCAGCTTGCCTGGCAGGCGATCCAGCGCGTCGACATCCCCATTATCATGGGCGTAACACTCGTGTCCGCCTGCGCCATCGTCCTGGGGAACCTTCTTGCAGACCTCATCGCGCCCTTCATCGACCCCAGAATCAAACTTCGCTAACCCAACAGGAGAGAGACAATGAAGAAACTGCTCGCCTCGACCGCCGTCATGCTGGCGCTTTCGCTGCCCGGTGTCGCGCAGGACTATACGCCCGATCCGGCCGCCAAACCCGGCGGGTCGATCACGATCACCCACAAGGACGACGTGGCCACGCTTGACCCTGCCATCGGCTACGACTGGCAGAACTGGTCGATGATCAATTCGCTGTTTGACGGGCTGATGGACTACACTCCCGGCACGACCGAGCTGCGTCCGGGTCTGGCGGAAAGCTATGAGATTTCCGAGGACGGCCTGACCTACACCTTCAAGCTGCGCGCCGGTGTCAAGTTCCACAATGGCCGCGAGATGACGGCCGAGGACGTGAAATACTCGCTGGACCGCGTCACCAACCCCGCCACCCAGTCGCCGGGAGCGGGCTTCTTCGGCGCCATCGCCGGCTTTGATGCAGCGGGCGAGGGTGGCCTTTCCGGTGTGGAGGTCGTCGATCCTCTGACGGTGAAGATCACGCTTTCGCGGCCGGATGCGACCTTCCTGCACGTCATGGCGCTGAACTTCGCCTCGGTCGTGCCGAAGGAAGCTGTTGACGAGGCGGGCGCGGACTTTGGCAAGAAGCCCGTGGGGACCGGGGCTTACAAGTTGGCGGAATGGACGCTGGGCCAGCGCCTTGTGTTCGAGAAGAACGCCGATTACTGGCGGTCGGGCGTGCCGTTCCTGGACAGCATCGTGTTTGAGGTCGGGCAAGAGCCGGTCGTGGCTCTTCTGCGGCTGCAGAACGGCGAGGTGGACCTGCCTGGCGACGGCATCCCGCCGGCGAAGTTCCAGGAGGTGATGGCAGACCCGGCGCAGGCCGCGCGCGTGGTGCAGGGCGGTCAGCTCCAGACCGGCTACATCACGCTGAATGTCACCACCCCGCCCCTGGACAAGGTCGAGGTGCGCAAGGCGATCAACATGGCGATCAACAAGGAGCGGATCACCCAGATCATCAACGGCCGCGCCATCCCCGCGACCCAGCCGCTGCCGCCCTCGATGCCCGGCTATACCGAGGGTTACGCGAGCTACCCTTATGATGTGGAGGGCGCGAAGAAGCTTTTGGCGGACGCTGGCCTCGCCGATGGCTTCGAGACCGAGCTGTACGTCATGAACACCGACCCGAACCCGCGGATCGCGCAGGCGATCCAGCAGGACCTTGCGGCCATCGGAATTACGGCCAACATCCAGAACCTCGCCCAGGCCAACGTGATTGAGGCCGGGGGTGCGGGCACGGCGCCGATGATCTGGTCGGGCGGCATGGCCTGGATCGCCGACTTCCCTGATCCGTCGAACTTCTACGGCCCGATCCTCGGCTGCGCCGGTGCGGCTGAAGGCGGCTGGAACTGGTCCAAGTTCTGTGACGAAGCGCTGGATGCCAAGGCGGTCGAGGCCGACAGCATGTTCGACCCGGCCAAATCGGCGGACCGGCTGAAGCTGTGGTCGGATGTCTACATGGGCGTGATGGAACAGGCCCCCTGGGTCCCGGTCTTCAACGAGGAACGCTACACGATGAAGTCGGAACGCATGGGCGGCGAGGATGCGCTATACGTCGACCCCGTCTCGATCCCGGTCAACTACGACTACGTCTGGGTCAAACAGTAATGTGCAAGGCCTGCGACTACACGATCCACGGCGCGCAGCACCATTTCGGCTGGGACAATTCCCTGCCGCCGGCGCTGCGCGTCGCACCGGGCTCGACCATCGAGTTCCACTGTCATGAATCCTCGGCGGGCCAGCTTGGCCCGTCGTCGACGCTGCAAAGCGTGGTTGACCTCGACTTTGGCAAGATCAACCCGGTTTCGGGGCCGATCTACGTGGAGGGGGCGAAACCGGGCGACGTGCTGAAAGTGACGCTGGAGGGGTTCGCCCCGAAGGTGTTCGACGGCAAGGGCTTTGGCTGGACGGCGAACATCCCCGGGTTCGGGCTTTTGGCCGACCAGTTCAAGGACCCGGCGCTGTGCCTGTGGTCCTATGACCCGGCCAGCATGGAGCCTGCGCTGTGGGGCAAGTCGGCCCGTGTGCCGTTGAAGCCGTTCAGCGGCACCATTGGCAATGCCCCGGCAGAGGTGGGTCACCACTCCGTCGTGCCCCCGCGCCGGGTCGGCGGCAACCTTGATATCCGCGATCTGACCTCGGGCGTCACGCTTTACCTGCCGGTCGAAGTGGAGGGGGCCCTGTTCAGCGTCGGTGACACCCATGCTGCGCAGGGCGATGGCGAGGTCTGCGGTACCGCCATCGAGTCGCCGATGAACGTGGTGCTGACGCTGGATCTGGTGAAGGACCAGCCGCTGAAGTCCCCGCGCTTCACCACTCCCGGGCCGGTGACGCGGCATCTGGACGCCAAGGGTTACGAGGCGACCACCGGCATCGGGCCGGATCTGATGACGGCGGCAAAAGATGCGGTATCGGGGATGATCGACCTTCTGCAGGCGCAGCAGGGCATCTCGGCGGTGGACGCCTACATGCTCTGCTCGATTTGCGGCGATCTCAGGATTTCCGAGGTTGTCGACATGCCAAACTGGGTTGTCAGCTTCTACTTTCCCCGGGTCGTCTTCGAATGACCCTTGCGGAACAGATGCCAACTTCCGGGGCTGCAACGGCCCCGGAAATCGTATTGCGGGTGGAAGGGCTTTGCGTATCGGCCCGCACCGAACAGGGGTTGAATCCTCTGGTCCAGGACCTGTGCTTCGAGTTGAAGAAGGGCGAGACGCTCGGCATCGCCGGGGAAAGCGGGTCTGGCAAATCCATCACCTCGCTGGCCATCATGGGCCTTCTGCCCCAGCCCGCCGTCCGCGTGACCGGTGGCCACATCCGCCTTGGCGGACAGGACCTGACCGCGTTGTCCGAACCCGCTCTGCGCGGTATCCGCGGCGACAGGATCGCGATGATCTTCCAGGAGCCGATGACCTCGCTCAATCCGGTGATGACCGTGGGCGCCCAGTTGACCGAGGCAATCCGCGCGCACGAGGTTGTCAGCCGGGCCGAGGCCCGCAAGCTTGCGGTCGAGGCATTGCGCGCCGTGCGGCTGTCCGAACCCGAGCGCCGGATGGGCCAGTATCCCCATGAGCTTTCGGGCGGTATGCGGCAACGGGTGATGATCGCGATGGCGCTGGCCCTGCGCCCCGAGGTGCTGATCGCCGACGAACCCACGACCGCGCTGGACGTCACCGTGCAGCGCGAGGTGCTTGACCTCTTGCGGGACCTGCAGGCGCAACTGGGCACCGCAATCATCCTGATCACCCACGACATGGGCGTCGTGGCCGAGATGGCCGACCGGGTGATCGTGATGCGGCAGGGCCGTCAGGTCGAAACGGCGCCCACCACCGACATCTTCGACCGGCCCCAGGCCGACTATACCCGCGCGCTTCTGGCGGCCGTGCCGCGCCTGGGGCAGGGCGCGGCACGGCCCGCTGTCACTGGTGAACCCATCGCCCGGCTCAGCGACGTCGTCGTCCGCTATCCCTTGCGGGGCGGACTTTTCGGGCGCGTGCAGCAGAACGTCCACGCGGTCGAGCATGTCAGCTTCGACGTCCGCAAGGGCGAAACCTTCGCGTTGGTGGGCGAATCCGGTTGCGGCAAGTCGACCATCGCCAAGGCGCTTGTCGGACTGGCCCCGCACCAGGGTCGGATCGAGATCGGCGGGCAGGCGATGGAGGATCTGGATACTGCTGGACTGAAAGCCATGCGACGCCGCGTGCAGATGGTCTTCCAGGACCCGGTGGCCGCCTTGAACCCTAGAATGAAGGTGGGCGAGCTGATCGCCGAACCGCTGGTGATCCACGGGATCGGCGATGGCGCCAGCCAGTGCGCGAAGGCCGCGGATCTGATGACGCGCGTGGGATTGGAGGCATCACAACTCGACCGCTATCCCCACGAATTCTCGGGCGGCCAGCGCCAGCGCATCTGCATCGCCCGCGCGCTGGCCCTGCAGCCGGACCTCATCATCGCCGACGAAAGCGTCAGCGCGCTGGACGTCTCGGTCCAGGCCCGGGTTCTGGAGCTTCTGCGTGCGTTGCAAGCCGAGTTTGGGATGTCCTACCTGTTCATCAGTCACGACATGGCCGTGGTCGACAACATATCGGACCGGGTGGCGGTCATGTATCTGGGCCAGATTGTCGAGATGGGCACCCGCTCCCAGATCTTCAGCAATCCCCAGCATCCCTACACCCAACGCCTGATCAACTCAGTGCCGATCCCCGACCCCGGGCACAAGCGCACAGCAAACCCGCGTCCGTCGTCCGATGTGCCCAGTCCCCTGCACTCTGTTGGCCAATACCCTAAGCGCGTAATCTTGCGGGACATCGGCGAAGGTCACATGGTTGGTAACTTGTCCTGAGCAATCCGCATTGGACACTGCAGTCCCTATTCGCGGACTTCCAAAGTCACGCAGCGTGCCGGAAGCTGAGGATTGCCAGAACGTCACGAAAAGGCTTGCTTCAAGCTTCCGTCCCAAAGCGGTTGGTGAGGCGGTGCTGTTAAGGCAGTTTTGCCGCGCGGCACGGAAGGGCCAGATTCTTCCAGCATAGATGCGTCCTGCCCCGGGTTGATGGCTGAGAAACGGTCACGGGGTAACGATTGATTTTAGGGTTCCCGATTGTCCCCCTCCTGCGCAGCAGGGCCCGCAGCTTGCATCCCATGTTGGGAGCGGCCACAGTATTGCGTTGGCAGTTCCGGCCTGTTCAGGGTCCTCGCCGCTGCCGCATGGGGAAGGCAGGCCAATTCGGTCTTTCTGCTCGTCTCAACCTCGCGCCAATCAGGCGCGGCAGGATCACATGGCGGTCGGGCCGATGACAGGAGTGCAGCGCATGGTCGACAAACACTCAAGCCGTCCGGGCATTGCACCGGAGGAAGGTGGTGGTCCTGCCGAGGAGTTGGCCTACCGCCTCCGGCAACAACAGCTTACCGTGGATTTCGGGCGGTTCGCGCCGAGAACCCACGACACTTCAGCAATGCTTCAGGAGGCAACGCGGGTCTGCGCCCTGGGACTGCACTCTTCATTCTGCAAGATCATGGAGTTCCTGCCAGACGAAGATCAGTTTATCGTGCGGTCCGGGGTCGGTTGGAAGTCCGGTGTGGTCGGCCACGCCCGAATGAGCACGGATAGTGCAAGCCCCACGGGGTACGCATTCCAGAGCGGCGAGCCAGTCATATCCAACCATCTGGCCGAGGAAACACGATTTCGGACGCCCGCCTTGCTCGCAGAGCACGGTATTAAGCGGGCACTGAACGTGCTTATCCAGAGCGACGGCGTGCGCTTTGGCGTGCTGGAAGTCGATAGCCCGACCGAGGGGCGGTTTACGGAAGCAGACCAGACATTTCTGCAAGGGTTGCCGTAGCAGCGCATCGTCATCCTTATAGATGGTGAGCCCGCTCGCGCTCTCAACGACCACCCGGTCGCTCGCATTCGCCACCACCCGGTCCCCGTTTTTCAACACCGATCCGACGACAACAGCACCGAGGCCCAGCAGCAAAGCTTTCTCGATATTGGTCAGCTGGTTGTCCTTCGTCACACGTGCCAACGGATCGTCAACCCTGGTCCCGAAGTCTTCAGAACTGGTTCGTACAGTTCGCTCATCCAGTGATTCTTGCACGACATCCTTGGGCTCGGCCGCTCCCGGAGCCGCCGCGGCAGGCGGAGCATACCCTTGGCTGACCGTCGGATCGACGAGATTGATCACGACCGAGGCTTCCGACGTCGCTGAAGCCTGCGCCGCCGCGAGCCGCGCCGCCTCAACCCTTGCAGCCGCCGCTGTTGCTCTCTCTATTGCCAGCCGGGCAGCTTCGGTTTCCATGGCTGATTGCGCCTGCGCTTCTGCAGCAGCCGCGGCCACCTCCGCAGCGGCAAATTGCGCCGCCTTCGCGTCTGCCGCCGATGCGGATTCGGCCGCGCCGCAGCTGAGGCCGCAGCCTGCTCTGCGGCAAGCAGGAACGCGTCGGCCTCGGCCGCCGCCAACGCCTGAGCCTTGGCCTCGGCAATGGCCTGCGCTTCCGCTTCCGCCGCAGCCTCAGCCGCAAGCTGAGCCGCTTCCGCCTCGCTTGCCGCCTGCGCCTTGCCCTCGGCTTCCGCCGCAGCGATGGTCCGCGCTTCGGCTTCCACTTCCACGGCGGCCGCCGCAAGCCGAGCCGCTTCCGCCTCGCCCGCCGCCTGTGCTTCGGCCTCGGCTTCTGCCGCAGCGATGGCCTGCGTCTCCGCTTCCGCCGCGGCCTCAGCCGCAAGCCGAGCCGATTCTGCCTCGTAGCCACCTGTGCTTGAGCCTCGGCTTCCGCCGCAGCGATGCCCCGCGCTTCCGCTTCTGCCGCTGCAATGGCCTGCGCTTCCGCTTCTGTCGTAGCCTCAGCCGCTAGCCGAGCCGCTTCCGCCTCGGTCATCGCCCGCGCCTCGGCCTTGGCTTCCGCCGCGGCCTGCGCTTCCGTTTCCGCCGTGGCCTCAGCCGCAAGTCGAGCCGATTCCGCCTCGCTCGCCGCCTGTGCCTTGGCCTCGGCTTCGGCCGCAGCGATGGCCCGCGCTTCCGCTTCCGCCTGGCTCGCCGCCTTTGCCTCGGCCTCGGTTTCCGCCGCCACGATGGCCTGCGC
>JANOCQ010000002.1:0-2372 GCA_031412255.1 Paracoccaceae bacterium
TGAGTACATGGCCCAACCGGGGGTGCCTCCGGCGGCCCCGGCGGGGGGCTGGTAGAGAGGAAGTACGAAACCAACGCAGTCAGGCCAACCCAGCCTGACTCAAGCCAACAGGCCTCCTCGAAACCCGGTGCGGTTCACATCGCCAAGATTCTTTGCCCCTGAACGGGGATCAGCAAGAAGCATTCAACCACTGCCCACCACTCAAGGAGCACACCATGGAACCCCGTCTCAACTTCTTCAAGTCCGGCCCAGAGGCCATGAAGGCTATGGCCGGCCTCGATCAGCAGATCACCCGATCAGGCCTGGAGAAGTCGCTGGTCGAACTCGTACGTCTGCGTGCATCGCAGATGAACGGCTGTGCGTACTGCATCGACGTGCACACGGCCGACGCCCGCAAGGCGGGAGAAGGCGAGCGGCGTCTGGCGACCATCGCTGTGTGGCGCGAGACCCCGTTCTTCAACGACCGCGAGCGCGCCGCCCTGGAGTGGGCCGAGTCGGTCACGCGGGTGGCGGACACGCGTGTGCCAGACGATGTGTGGGAGCGCGTGCAGCCACATTTCACGCCAGCCGAGCTCGTGGACCTGACGCTGCTTGTCAACACCATCAACGCCTGAAATCGATTCGCGATCGTGTTTCGCAAGATGCCGGCTTGAGGGTTGGAGCCCCTGCTGTCGGGTGGCCCAATTGCGCCGAGGTCGTGATGCAACGATGCGACCGCCAGACCTCGGCAGCAGGGGAGAGATTTCGGGCGCTGTTGTTGGTCGGCCGTGCATCAACTCAGGGTCGGCAGCCTCAGTCGCAGGCCGGCGGAGACAGTCGTGAGCTGGGAGCTGGCCCCGATAAGTGGTTGCAGCCCTCGAACGACGGCTGTCGCCAGCGCTGGCTTTCTCGGCGGCGTGAGTGACGGTCAAGTTCCTGGGTAGGCCGGTCGCTCGCTGAGAAAACCGTCGGCGGCTCCTATGGGTCGGTGGGCGAAGGTCGTGGTTGTCGACACCGGTCGTTTGATTGGGTACCTGACCAATGACTGCTGCCGGGCTTGCCCGCGAACTGGCAGTCCCGGCCATCAGGACACAGTCGATCAAAGCGACAGCAGCCATTCGGGAGGTCGGTGGAAGCCCCTGCACAGTCTTGGATGTATTACCATGTAGTCCATAGGTAACACTCAAGGAGAGCGTGCATGGCGACAACGCTGACCAGTAAGGGACAGGTCACGATTCCCAAGCGCATCCGCGATGCGATGCAGTTGGTGCCAGGCGCACCTGTGGAGTTCTCGGTGAACGCGGCCGGCGAAGTGGTTCTCCACCCCGCACGACCCGCCGGACGCACGCGCAACCCGACCCGCGACCGTTTCGATGCGGTTCGCGGTCGGGCTGATGTGCCCTGGCGGACCGATGCATTGATGAAGTTGCTGCGCGCCGACGATTGATGTTGCTCGTGGATACCAACGTCCTGGTGGACGTGTTGCAGAACGATCCGCAGTGGGCCGACTGGTCCATCGCGCAGTTGCGCGCCCAAGCCAAGCTGCATGCCTTGGCTATCAACCCCGTCATCTACGCCGAGATGTCGCTGTCGTTCTCGACGCTTGAAGCCCTCGACGACGTGGTGCTCACCATGGCGCTGGAACTGCGCGAGATTCCTCGGCCGGCCCTCTTCCTGACAGCCAGAGCCTACGCGCAATACCGCTGGCGCGGCGGCAGCAAGGGGCAGGTGCTGCCCGACTTCTTCATCGGAGCCCACGCCGCCGTCGAGGGTTGGCCATTGCTGACCCGGGACGCCAGCCGTTTCAAGACCTACTCCCCGACGCTCGATGTCATTGCCCCTTGATGAGGCCACCTGAGGCGGCGCATCGATCGTCGACACGGGTGTCAGCTTTGGAGTCGCAAGCCGCGTGACTCCAATGGGCCGGCAGCGCCAGTTCGGCTGATCGAACTGCGGACGTACCGCCTGCATCGGATGTCGATCAGGATCGCGAGACCGTAACCGACTGGTTTGGAGGATGCTCGCGTTCGAGCGACCGTCGGCCTATGGCGGCTGTACTTTGAAACCGGTCATTGACGCGGCGATTTCCTGATCTGTCGTACGACAGATCATGGCCGGGACAGGCCAAAGCGGAGTTCAAGTTGGCCGCGATAACCAGTCATCCAAGGCGGGCTGGCGGGAAAATCTCGGGTTAAAGGCGGGCGGGCAATTTTGCTCAGTCCCGACAGGGGGTCGAGCGATTAAAAGTGGCGCCACTTCCCAGGCGAGGCCCGACAGACCTTATTCCCACCGATCAGGGGGGGTATGCCGCCGCCGGGCCCCTATTCCACCGTCACGCTTTTCGCCAAGTTCCGCGGCTTGTCGACATCGGTGCCGCGCGCGCAGGCGGTGTG
>JANOCQ010000003.1:0-20711 GCA_031412255.1 Paracoccaceae bacterium
CCCGTCGGCCTCGGCTACAATGTAGCGGGCAACGAGTTCTGTGGGGTGGATGGAGCGAAATTTCCGCTCGTCTAGTTGAAGCGCAGTTACGAGTGCCAAAGTTATCTCCTTCTGTTTGCTCTTCCAGATCGATCGGACTGATGGCTATTAGCGCAGGATCGGCACGCCGCCGCGCGTGCCTTGCGCGGCCTCGACAAACGCGGCGATCCGGCCCGCATCCTTCACCCCCGGCGCGCTTTCCACGCCCGACGATACGTCGACCTGCCGCGCCCCGGTCAGCCGCACCGCTTCGGCGACATTCGCAGGCGTCAGGCCCCCGGCCAGCATCCACGGGCGCAGCCATTTGCGCCCGACCAAAAGCCGCCAGTCGAACGCCAGCCCGTTGCCGCCCGGCAGAGCGGCGCTTTTCGGCGGCTTGGCGTCGATCAACAACTGGTCCGCCACAAGGCTCATCTCCATCAGGCCCGACAGGTCGCCCTCGTCGGCCACGCCCATCGCCTTCATCACCGGCAGGCCGTAGCGGGCGCGCACCTCGGCCACCCGCGCCGGGGTCTCGCGGCCATGCAGTTGCAGCATGTCGAGGGGCACGTCGGCCACCAGCGCATCAAGCGTGGCATCGTCGGCGTCCACCGTCAGGGCCACCTTTGCCAGACCCACCGGAGCGGCCAGCGCCAGCCGTTTCGCCTCGGGCAGGGTCAGGTTGCGCGGGCTTTTGGCAAAGAACACGAACCCCGCATAGGCCGCGCCCGCCGCCGCCACCGCCGCGACATCGGCTTCGGTCCGCAGACCGCAGATCTTGACCCGCACATCGACCATCAGCGCGACTTTGACTGTTCCAGAAGCGCCAGAACATCATCCTTCGGCACCGAGGTCGTGTCACGCAGCACCGCCAGTTCACGCTCCAGTCGCGTCACCTCGCGCGATTTCGCGCTGGCCGCAGACCGGTGCTTCATCTCGCGGAACCATTCCCAGACAAAGCCGATCAACAGGCCCGCTACGATGCCCGCAAAGATGATCAGAAACAGCGGCAACTCGATCCCCCACGACAGGCCGGTCAGCCCCGCCAGATCGTCGGGCAACAGACGCACGGCCACAGGCGTGCGGTTGGCAAGCGCCACGGTCAGCAAGACCAGCGCCAGGGCGATCAGAAAGGCATAGCGAAGATAACGGATCATCGGCGGCTCCCTTGCGGCACAGCGCCAATATCGACCCGATCTGTGGCCGCTGCAAGCAACCTCGCGGTTACTTCGTGTTCAGCCGGTCGCGCAGAAGCTTTCCGGTCTTGAAGAACGGCACCTTCTTGTCATCGACCTTGACCGCCTCGCCGGTGCGCGGGTTGCGCCCGACGCGTGCATCACGCGCCTTGACGGAAAAGGCGCCGAAGCCGCGCAGTTCCACCCGGTCGCCCTTGGCCAGCGCGTCGATGATTTCCTCAAAGACCGTGTTGACGATGCGCTCGACATGGCGCTGCGTCAGATGCGGATTTTCATCCGCGATCTTCTGGATCAATTCAGACCGGATCATCCCTAGCGTCCCCCCTGTGGTTCGGCCCTTGGCAGCGGCCGCCACGATGTTCTTGTCTGCGGACTATAGGCAAAAATTGTCACCGCACAAATGAAAACAAGGGGGTGGCGGCTCAATGCAAAGGGCCCTGCCATCCGGCAAGGCCCTCTTTTCGTTGCAAACCTCGGTCGAGGGTCGGCTCAGGCCTTGTCGCCGCTCTTGAGCGCCGCGCCAAGGATGTCGCCCAGCGACGCGCCCGAATCGGACGAGCCATACTGTTCGACGGCCTCTTTCTCTTCCGCGATCTCGCGCGCCTTGATCGACAGGCCCAGCTTGCGGGTCTTCGGGTCGATGTTGGTCACACGCACGTCGATGTGGTCGCCGATCTGGAACCGCTCGGGGCGCTGGTCTGCCCGGTCACGGCTCAGGTCGCTGCGGCGGATGAACGACTTGGCGCCGTTGTATTCCACCTCGATGCCACCCTCTTCGATCGCGGTCACGGTGACGGTGATGATCCCGCCCCGCTTCACGCCATCAACCGCGTCCGAGAAGTTGTCCTCACCCAGCGCCTTGACGGAGAGCGAGATGCGCTCCTTCTCGACGTCGACTTCGGTGACAGCGGCATGCACCGTGTCGCCCTTGCGGTAGTTCTGGATCGCTTCTTCGCCGCGCTGGTCCCACGACAGGTCGGAAAGGTGGACCATGCCGTCGATGTCGTTGTCGAGGCCAACGAACAGACCGAATTCGGTGATGTTCTTGACTTCGCCTTCGATCTGGCTGCCCACGGGATGCGTTTCCGCAAAGACTTCCCACGGGTTGCGCTGCGTCTGCTTCAGGCCCAGCGAAACGCGACGCTTGGCGCTGTCGATTTCCAGCACCATGACATCCACTTCCTGCGAGGTGGAGACGATCTTGCCGGGGTGCACGTTCTTCTTGGTCCAGGACATTTCCGAGACGTGAACCAGACCTTCGACGCCCGCTTCCAGCTCCACGAAGGCGCCGTAGTCGGTGATGTTGGTCACGCGGCCTTTGTGGACCGTGCCGATGGCATACATCTTTTCAACGGCATCCCACGGATCGGACTGCAGCTGCTTCATGCCCAGGCTGATACGGTGGGTTTCCTTGTTGATCTTGATGACCTGCACTTTGACAGTCTCACCGATCGCAAGGATTTCCGACGGGTGGTTGACGCGGCGCCAGGCCATGTCGGTGACGTGCAGCAGGCCGTCCACACCGCCCAGGTCCACGAACGCACCGTACTCGGTGATGTTCTTGACCACGCCATCGACCACTTGACCTTCGGTCAGGTTGCCAATGACTTCGGCGCGCTGTTCGGCGCGGCTTTCTTCCAGGATCGCGCGGCGCGAGACAACGATGTTGCCGCGACGACGGTCCATCTTCAGGATCTGGAATGGCTGCTTCATGACCATCAGCGGGACAGCGACACGCACAGGGCGGACGTCAACCTGTCTGCCGGGAAGGAAGGCAACGGCGCCACCAAGGTCGACCGTGAAGCCGCCCTTGACCCGACCGAAGATCGCGCCATCGACGCGCTGCTCAGCGGCATAGGCTTTTTCCAGACGGTCCCAGGCTTCCTCGCGGCGGGCCTTCTCACGGCTGATCTGGGCTTCTCCACGAGCGTTCTCGACGCGGTCCAGGTAGACTTCCACAGTGTCGCCCACGTTGATGTTGGGCTGCTCACCGGGGTTCGCGAATTCTTTCAGGTCGATGCGGCCTTCCATCTTGTAGCCGACATCGATGATGGCCTGGCCCGCCTCGATGGCGATCACACGGCCTTTGACGACAGTGCCCTCTTCGGGGGTGTCGATCTCGAAGCTTTCCTTCAACAGGGCTTCGAAGTCTTCCATGGTTGCTTTAGCGCACATATAGATCAGTTTCCTTTTCACGTGTTTTCACTGGCCATGCGGTTGGCTCCGCCGGTCTTGTCCAGAACGAAAAGCGCCGCCGTCCGGGAAACCGGTGGCAGCGAGTCCTCTCAGGATGGGGGGCCTATAATCCGATCGCCTGCACGAGGCAAGGAAAACCGGGTGAGCGGTGGCTTAAACCGCCAGCACCGACCCGCCGCGACGGACGGTGCGCCGGTCAAGCTCGGCGTTGATTTCTGCGCCCAGCAGAACCATCACCGTCGACAGCCAGATCCACAGCATCAGCACCACCACGGCAGCAAGCGAGCCATAGGTCTCGTCATAGCTGCCAAAGTTGCTGACATACCACCCCAGCCCCGCCGAAGCCGCGATCAGGCCGACCGCAGCCACCACAGCGCCAGGCGTGATCCAGGCCCACTCGACATCAGGCCGGTCGGGCGCCCAGTAATAGATCGCCGCCAGCACCGCCAGCAGAAGGGCCAAGATGATCGGCCAGCGCAGCGCCAGGATCAGATCCTCGCCCACCGGCCCCAATTGATCGACCAGGAACGGCAGCGCCGCGACCAGCACACCCAGCACCACGACCAGAACGATCCCCGCCAAGGTGAAACCAAGCGAGACCAGGTTCAGCCGGACAAAGCCGCGCGTTTCCTTCACGTCATAGGCAATGTTCAGCGCCTCGATCAGCGCCTTGGTCCCGCCGTTTGCCGACCACAGTGCGATGACCACGGCGATCAGCGCCGTCAGTGACAGCGTATCGTTCGCCGTCCCCGAGATTCGCTCGGCCTGGCCGGTTATCAGTGTCGCCGCCTCTTCGGGCATAAGACTGGTGACGGGGGCGAGAAGACCGGGCACTTCGGCGGGCGACAGCACAAGACCAAAGATGGAAATCAACGCGGTAATCGCCGGAACGAAAGCAAGAATGGCATAGAAGGTCACGCCCGCCGCGACGGCAAGCACACGGTCACGGTCGACTTCATCCTTTAGGTCGCGCAGAAAGTCCCAGAAGTCAGAGAAGGATCGGATCGGCATTGGTGGGCTCCTTTGCTAAGAAACCCGCGAACGCGGCTCAAGTTCCGGCCAAACGCGCCGCGACCACCGCAACGGCCGTTGCCACGGCCTCGTCTATGCCCATCGCGCTGGTGTCGATCAGGACCGCATCCTCGGCTGGCCGCAGCGGAGCATCGGCTCGGCCCATGTCGCGGGCATCTCGTTCCCTGACTTCGGCAAGGACCCGGCTCTCATCGCCGCCCACTTCCAGCCAGCGCCGGTGTGCCCGGACCTCTGCGCTGGCGGTGACATAAAGCTTTACCTCCGCCTCGGGGCAGATCACCGTTCCGATATCGCGGCCGTCCAGCACTGCTCCTCCGTCGGATCGGGCAAACCGCCGCTGGAATTCCACCAATGCGGCCCGCACCTCCGGCAGGGCCGCAACCCGGCTAGCCCCCTGCCCGGCCTCCAGTGTCCGCAAGTCGCCGCGGCTCAGATCCTCAGGCGCAAGAGCACGCGCGGCTTCAGCCGGAGCGCCACCCTTCACCGCCACGGCTCGGTAGAGCAGCCCCGTATCCAGATGCCGGAAGCCGAACCGATCTGCCACCGCGCGCGAGATCGTACCCTTCCCCGCCGCCGCCGGCCCGTCAATTGCCACCGTAAAGATCATTGCGCCGCCCCTGCTGGACCTTGGGATGCCACCGGGGGACCTATTTCGAAAAGGGCATGCCGGGAAGGAGATTTTTCGTCCGGCCCCGCAGTCCGATGCGCCAGAATGCGCAGGACATCCGGACGCCCCATACGACCCGCAACTCAAGCCTTTGAATTCGCTGCGGAGCAAACGAAAATGCAGCACTTTTTCCATGATTCATGCTTGGATTTCTGATGGAATCTGCCTATCTTCACTTCTGCGACGTTAACTTCTCGACCACTGTCTCCGACCATCGGCCACAGCAATCGACTATAAGCTGACGGGGCCAAGCCGCCGCATTCCGCGGGCGGCACGACAGACAGGAGAATTCACGATGGCCAAGGGCACCGTGAAATGGTTCAACGAAACGAAAGGCTTCGGCTTTATCGCCCCGGAAGGCGGCAAGAAGGACGTGTTTGTCCACATCACCGCGCTTGAGCGCGCTGGTCTGCGCAGCCTGAAGGACGGCCAGGCCGTGACCTTCGACATCGAAGCTGGACGTGACGGCCGCGAAAGTGCGACCAACTTGGCTCTGGCCTAAAGCCGTGCCGGGGGCGGTTCGCCGCCCCCACCCCTTCAGTTCATCGTCATTACGGCGCGGTCGCGCAGCACGTGGTCGAATCCGATCCGGAAGCTGGCTTCGGACACATCTTCGGGGAGACAGACCGCCGTCCGGCGTCCCAACGGATAGGCTGGCACGTCGAACTCGCGGCTAACCAGCATCACCCGCATCCTGGCATCTCCCGCGATCAACGCGGCTATCGCCTGCTCCGCCCCGGCGATACCGCCGTATCCGTCGCATTCCATCACGAAAAGATCGTAGCCGAACGGATCGTCCAAGATCGCCGACACGGCCTCTGCCAGGTCGTCGGCGATGTCGATCGCGCTGCCGAGGTCAGCCAGTCGCCGGGCTGTCTGCCCGTGACCGTGGTCTGTCAGAAGCATTACCCGAACGCCCAGGGTGTGGGGTTGCACCTGCTGGCGGTCGGCTTGAATGAATGTCTGCACGCGCACTCCTCCACTACCTTCTGCCAAACTCGCTGAACAATGCGGAGAGCATTCGCCCGAATAAAGGAATCTTGCAGCAAAAACTACCGTGCGGCGCCACATTCAAGCCAAGGTTGCCGAACCCGAGCCGGCAATCCGCACTCAGGTTGTAAGACTCGCTACTCTGCGCAGCCGATGTACCCATTGCGATGCTGTTAACCTATTCTGATCCGAATTGCAGCCTCAAATGGGCTCTTGCCTGATTCGCGGAAAGGTCTCTGTATGAATCATCACACCAACCTGAGTTTTCTGGACCTTCGCCTGGACCTTGCTGCCGCCTTTCGCTGGACCGCCCGGCTTGGTCTGCACGAATCGGTGGCGAACCATTTCTCGCTGGCCGTGAACCCGGAAGGCACCCGCTTTCTCATGAATCCGAACGGTCGGCACTTCAGCAGGATCACCGCCTCCTCGCTGGTCGAGATCGACGCGAACGATCCCGCCACGATGTCCCGACCCGACGCGCCTGACCCCACCGCCTGGGGCCTGCATGGCAGCATCCACCGCTCCTGCCCGCACGCGGCCTGCGTCATGCATGTCCATTCGATCCACGCCACTGTTCTTGCCAGCCTCGCCGACTCGCATCTTCCTGCAATCGACCAGAACACCGCGATGTTCCACAACCGCCAGGTTGTGGACGAAAATTATGGCGGTATGGCCTTCCAAGAGGAAGGCGTCCGCTGCGCACAACTTCTCGCCGACCCGAAGATCACCACCATGATCATGGGCAACCACGGCGTCCTGATCATCGGCCGCACCGTCGCCGAGACCTTCAACCGTCTCTACTACTTCGAGCGCGCCGCCGAGACCTATATCCGCGCGCTCCAGACCGGCCGGCCGCTCCGGGTCCTGTCCGAGGCCGTGGCGGAAAAAACCGCGCGAGAATGGGAGGCCTACCCCGGCTTTGCCGAAGCTCACCTCAGTGAGTTGCGCTCCATCCTCGACGACGAGGATCCGGGCTACGCCCACTAGCCCCAGCCGCCGCCACCCGGCGTCAGCATCTCGAACACGGCACCCGCAGGCAAGTCCCGCTCGTCGTTACCCGCAAGACGTTCTGTCCGACCGTCCGGCCAATGCACCCAGTTCTCGCCGACGGCGCCCGCTTCACCGCCTTCGCCGCCGAACGGGGCCACCTTCCGGCTTCCGCACAGCGTCGTCACGGTCACAGGGGCCAGGAACCGCAGCTTTCGCACCGCGCCCTCGCCCCCCCGCCATTTTCCTTTGCCGCCCGAGCCCTTTCGGATCGCGAACTCCTCCAGACGCACCGGAAAGCGCTTTTCCAACACTTCCGGATCGGTCATCCGGGTGTTCGTCATGTGGCTTTGCACCGCATCGCAACCGTCGAACCCCGGCCCCGCCCCGGTGCCCCCGGCAATGGTCTCATAATTCTGGAAACGCGCATTGCCCCAGATAAAATTGTTCATCGTTCCCTGCGCAGCCGCCACCACCCCCAGCGCACCATATAGCGCGTTGCAGGCCGACTGGCTGACCTCTGTATTCCCCGCGATCACCGCCGCAGGAGCCACCGGGTTCAGAAGCGTCCCCTCTGGCACGATGATCGTCAGCGGTTTCAGGCATCCCTCGTTCAGCGGGATCGCCTTGCCGACCAAGGTGCGGAAGACATACAGCACCACCGCGCGCGTCACCGCTTGTGGAGCGTTGTAGTTACCCGTGTGCTGGGGACTGGACCCGGTGAAATCGACCACCGCAGACCGCGCTGCATGATCAACCCGGATACTTACCTGAATGGTCGTTCCGATATCCATCGGATATGTGAACGATCCGTCATGCAGCCGGTCGATCACCGACCGCACACATTCCTCGGCATTGTTCTGGACGTGCTTCATATAGGCGACAACCACATCGGCCCGATGCATCGACACCACCCGAAGCAGCTCTTGCCGCCCCGTTTCATTCGCCGCGATCTGCGCCTTCAAATCGGCCATGTTCTGGTCGATGGACCGGCAGGGCCACCGGCCAGATGCCAAAAGCCGCCGTGTTTCCGCCTCTTGCAGGACCCCCCCGACAACGAGGGGGAAGAGGTCGATCACCACCCCCTCTTCTTCGATCGTCGTGCTGTCCGGAGGCGCCGAACCCGGCGTCCGTCCGCCAATGTCGGCGTGATGCCCGCGCGAGCCCAGCCAGAAGGCAATCGCATCATCGACAAAGACAGGTGTGATTACCGTCACGTCCGGCAGATGGGTGCCCCCGTTCCACGGGGCGTTCAGCATCCAGGCATCGCCCTCCCGCGCTGTCGATCCGACCGCAGCGATCACCGTCTTTACCGCGTGGGACATTGACCCCAGATGCACCGGAACGTGGGGCGCATTTGCCACCAGATCGCCGCGGGCGTCGAAGATGGCGCAGGAAAAATCCAGGCGTTCCTTGATGTTGACCGACCAGGCCGTGTTCGCCAGCGTGGCCCCCATCTGGTCGGCGACCGACATGAAGAGGTTGTTGAACACCTCTAGCAGCACCGGATCAGCCTCGGTTCCCGCCGCCGGCGACCGCGTCACGGCCTCGACCCGGCGCAGGATCAGGTTCGCTTGCCCGTCCACCGTCGCCTCCCAGCCCGCCTCGACCACCGTCGTGGCGGTCGCCTCGGAGATCACGGCCGGCCCCTTGATGCGCGTGCCTGTCCCGCAGGAGGCACGCCGATAAAGTGGCACCTCCTGCCAATGTCCACCGGCCCAGACCGGCAACCATTCCACCGGCCTCTCCGCCGCGCCCGCTCTGGATCCCAGGTCGGGAAGCAAGGCGCCTCCGCCTTCGGCTTCCACCGCCAGCATTTCGAACAAGACCGCCCGTTCAGGTGAGATGAAGCCGAACCGGGACTGATGTGCCAATGTGAACGCATGTATCATTTCTTTCGCAGTGCCGAAGGACACCGGAAGCGACTGATGTTGCCCTTCGTATCGCAGATGCGCGGTCCGGGTGATCTTCGGGGTGGCAATATCCTGCGCCCTCAGCTCGTCTGCCGCCTCGTCCGCAAGAGAGTTGATCCGGTTGCGCGCTTCCTCGGACGCCGACAGCGGCGCGTCGAACTGTGCTTCCCGCAAAGCACGCAACTGCGCAAGGCCCATGCCGAAAGCAGAAAGCACTCCGGCATGAGGATGTATGAAAACTGTTTTCATCCCCAGGGCGTCCGCGACCCCGCACGCGTGCTGTCCACCGGCCCCGCCAAAGCACTGCAACACATATTCAGTCACATCATGCCCGCGCTGGACACTTATCTTCTTGATGGCATTGGCCATATTGTCTATCGCGATTCGCAGGAACCCACCTGCGATCTCTTCCAGACCTTCCTTCTGACCCGTCGCAGCCGCCACTTCCACTGCCAGGGCGGCAAACTTCTCGCGGACAATATCTGCGTCCAGAGGCGCGTTTCCTTCCGGCCCAAAAACCGCGGGGAAGTGCGCGGGAGAGAGCCGTCCCAGCATCACGTTGCAGTCGGTGATCGTCAACGGCCCTCCGCGCCGGTAGCTGGCCGGGCCCGGATTGGCCCCCGCGCTTTCCGGGCCGACCTGGAACCTTCCGTCCCGGAACGAACAGATGGATCCGCCCCCCGCGGCGACTGTGTGAATGTCCATCATCGGCGCGCGCATCCGAACGCCCGCGACCTCTGTTTCGAACGACCGTTCGTAAACCCCCGCATAGTGGCTGACATCGGTCGAGGTTCCGCCCATGTCGAACCCGATCAGCCGGTCGAACCCCGCGCCTTCGCCGGTCCGCACCATTCCGACTATGCCACCGGCGGGCCCCGACAGAATTGCATCTTTTCCCTGAAATCGACCCGCCTGGGTGAGGCCGCCGTTCGACTGCATGAACAACAGGCGACCCGTCGCGCGCCCCATGTCCAGCGCTCCCTCCACCTGCGCCACGTAGCGCCGCAAGATCGGCGAGAGGTAAGCATCCACGACGGTCGTGTCGCCTCGCGGCACCAGCTTTGCCAGTCTGGACACATGATGAGACAGCGAGATCTGGCTGAACCCCGCCGCCCGCGCCAATTCACCGACTCTCGCCTCATGAGCGGGGTTCACATGCCCATGGATCAAAGCCACAGCCAGCGCCGTGATCCCGTCCGCCCGCAATCCAGCCAGCACCGAGACCACCAGGCCTTCGTCCAGAGCCGTCACCTCCTCCCCTTCAGCGTCCAGACGGCCGGAAATTTCGAACACCTGTTCGTAAAGCAGGTCGGGCCGCCGGATGTTCAGGTCAAACAAGGCAGGCCGCGCCTGGGTGCCGATCCGCAGCAGGTCCCGGAAACCGGCGGTGATCAGAAGCGCAACACGCTCGCCCTTCCGCTCCAGAAGGGCGTTGGTGGCGACCGTCGTCCCCATCTTCACCGCCGCGATTGCCCCATCCGGGATCGGCTCGCCGTCTTTCAGACCAAGGCAGTCCCGGACCCCCTGAACCGCCGCGTCCGCATACCTTTCGGGGTTCTCGGACAGAAGCTTGGCCGTCACCAGCCCGCCGTTCGGAGCGCGCCCCACGACGTCCGTAAAGGTCCCGCCACGGTCGATCCAGAATTCCCAAGCCATGCGGCACCTCCACTCCGCCTTTGGTGGCGCGTCGCATGGCAAGATGCAACACTTGACCAACGCCCGGTCAGGGGCTTTCCTGCGGCCATGCCATTGCACTTCACCCCGGCCGAATACGCGGCCCGACAGACGAAAGCCCGGGCCGCCCTGCAAGCGGCCGGGCTAGACGCGATCCTGATGTTCGCGCCCGAAAGCCACTACTGGGTGTCCGGCTACGACACCTTCGGCTTTGCCATGTTTCAGTGCATGGTCCTTACCGCGCGCGGAGACCTGCACCTGCTTACCCGGACCCCGGATCTGCGACAGGCGCAATACACCTCCACACTGAAAACCGACGAAATCCACATCTGGCAGGATACCGAGGGTGCCACCCCCGCCCGGAACCTCGCTCAACTTCTGCAAGACCTCGGTGTCTCCGGCCCCATCGGCTACGAATCCGACACCGTCGGCCTCACCGACCGCACCGGGCGCGCCCTGCATGCCGCGATCCCCGGCCTGATTGACGCCTCTGACCTGATCCGCGCTCTACGCCGCGTGAAATCGCCTGCCGAGATCGAGATGCACCGCCGCGCCGCCGCCCTGTCCGACGACGCACTGGACCAGGCCATCGCCCTGGCCCACCCCGGGGCCTTCGAGGGCGACGTCCTTGCCGCCATGCAGGGCGCGGTCTTCAGGGGCGGCGGCGACTATGCTGGGAATGAGTTCATCCTCGGCTCGGGCCCCGGCGCTCTTCTGTGCCGCTACTATTCTGGCCGCCGCCATCTGTCAGCCAATGACCAGCTGACGCTGGAATGGTCCGGCGCCTACGCCCGCTACCACGCCGCGATGATGCGCACTGTCCTAGTGGGCCGCGCCTCAGACCACCACCGCCGGATGCACGAAGCCGCCGTCGAAGCGCTGGAGGCGTGCGAACAGGCCATCCGCCCCGGCGCGCCAATGGGTGATGTCTACGACGCGCACGCACGGGTCTTCGACGCGCGCGGGCTGTCCCACGCCCGCCTTCGGGCCTGCGGCTATGGCATGGGTGCGGTCTACAACCCGATCTGGGTCGACTTTCCGATGTTCTACGAAGGCAATCCTCTGATCATGCAGGAAGGTCAGGTCTTCTTCCTTCACATGATTCTGATGGACAGCGAGGCAGGTGAGGCGATGACCCTCGGTCACTCCGTGCTGGTGAAATCCGACGGGATCGAGCGTCTGTCCCGCCATGGCCTCGACCTGATCCTGAACGACTGACGCGTTATTGCATATCGGCCGTCAGGGGCTGACCTTGGCCAGAAGGTCCTCGACCTTCGGTCCCAGCCCCTCTACGATCAGCTTCACGCCCTCGGGGTTCGGATGCAGACCGTCCGCCTGCATGTACTTGGCAAATGAAGCCGGATCCGCCGGGTCCGCCCCGATCGCGCGCAATCCTCCGAAAAAGTCCTCGGCCAGCAAAGTGCCGTACTTTCCAGACAACTCGCCGTACATCGCGTCGAAAGCCGCCTTGTACTCCGGCCCGAAGTTGCCAGGCGCCTTCATTGCCACCAGCAGCACCGGAAGCTTTCGCGCCGTCGCTTCCTTCAGAATGCCGTCCAAGTTTGCCCGCGACGACGCGGGGTCAAGCCCACGCAACAGGTCGTTGCCACCCAGCGTGACGATCAGCGCATCGGTCTCTGGCCCAAGCGCCCAGCCGACGCGTGCCAGTCCGCCCGCCGTCGTGTCCCCCGACACCCCCGCGTTCTGCACCGCAACGTCATGGCCCTTTGACTTCAGCCAGCCTTCCAGTACGGGCACAAATCCCGCCGACTGGTCCTCCAACCCATAGCCAGCCGTCAGGCTGTCGCCCAGTGCCACGATCGTGACTGGTTCGGCCATTGCGTAACTTGACAGTGACAAGACTGCAAATGCAGCATTGCGCATCCGCCGCATTGCGCCATATCCCACTGAAAGCCCTGCTTGAAGGACCCTTTGCATGACCGATTCCGTGCCTGCGTTGCCCGTACTTGCCTTGACGGATGCGCGGCTGACCCTTGCCGGCAATGCCGGCCCGGTCGAAATCCTGAAGGGCATCAGTCTTTCGGTCCACAAGGGCGAAACGGTCGGGCTGGTCGGTCCATCGGGGTCGGGCAAGTCATCGCTCCTCATGCTTATGGGCGGGTTGGAGCGTGCCACCGGCGGCAAGGTTCTGGCGCTGGGGCAGGACCTGACCGCGATGGACGAAGATGCGCTCGCCCGGTTCCGTCGGGGGAATATGGGGGTTGTATTCCAATCCTTCCACCTCATTCCGACGATGACCGCATTGGAGAACGTGGCGTTACCGCTGGAACTCGCCGGGGTGACCGACGCCTTTGCCCGCGCCGAAGCGGAACTGACCGCCGTGGGCCTTGGCTCGCGGATGCACCACTACCCCAGCCAGATGTCGGGCGGCGAACAGCAGCGCGTGGCCCTTGCCCGTGCCGCCGTGCCCCGCCCCGCGATCCTGCTGGCGGATGAGCCGACCGGCAACCTTGACGGTGTCAATGGGCAGGCGATCATGGACCTTCTCTTCGGCCTCCGCGACCGGCACGGCGCGACGCTGGTTCTGGTGACCCACGCCCCCGAGCTTGCCGCCCGCTGTGACCGGGTGATCCGTCTGGCCGACGGCCTTCTTGCGCCCGAAGCGCTCGCCAAGGCCGCCGAATGAGCCTTGCCTTCACCATCGCCCGCCGAGAACTTCGCGGCGGACTGCGCGGCTTTCGGGTGTTCCTCGCCTGCCTGGCGCTTGGCGTGGCCGCCATTGCCGCAGTCGGCACCTTGCGCACCGGCATCCAGCAGGGCCTGGCCGACCAGGGTTCGGTCATCCTTGGCGGCGACGCCGAGATGCGCTTCACCTACCGCACTGCCGACGCGGATGAACGCGCCTACATGGACCGCATCGCCACCCAGGTCTCCGAGGTCTACGACTTCCGCTCGATGGCGCTGGTCCAGGATGATCAGGCCCTGACCCAGATCAAGGCCGTCGATGATGCATGGCCCCTGACCGGAGCAGCCCAGCTTGACCCGCCGATTCCAGTGATCGAGGCGCTGGCCGTCACTGATGGCCTGCCTGGCGCGATCATGGACCCGGTCCTGATCGAACGCCTTTCCCTGAAGCCGGGCGATACCTTCCGCCTTGGCACGCAAGAGTTCCGCCTGACGGCCGCCCTGACCCGCGAACCAGACTCTGCTTCCACCGGCTTCACTCTGGGCCCCCGCACCGTCGTCCACTCCGACGCGCTGGGGGACTCGGGGCTCCTGGCCTCCGGTTCGATGTACGAAACCCGCTACCGTCTGGTGTTGCCGGCCGGCTCGGACCTGCAAGCGCTCGAAGAGCAGGCCGAACTTACTTTTCGCGACAAGGGCATGCGCTGGACCGACAGTCGCAACGCCGCGCCAGGCATCGAGGCTTTTGTTGACCGCATCGGCAGCTTCCTCGTCCTCGTTGGGCTGGCAGGATTGGCGGTCGGCGGTGTTGGCATCTCGGCCGCCATCCGAAGCTATCTTGACGGCAAGGTCGAAACCATCGCCACCCTGAAAACCCTGGGTGCCGAAGGTGGCCTGATCTTCCGCAGCTACCTGTGGCAGACTGCCATCCTCTCCGTCCTCGGCATCGCCATCGGACTTGTGCTTGGTGCGGTGGTCCCGCTTCTCGCAGCCCCGCTGATCGAGGCTTCGCTGCCCTTCCCGGCTGAAATCCGCCTCTCCCCCGGCGCATTGCTGGAGTCCGCCTTTTACGGGGCGCTTTCCGCCTTGATCTTCACCCTCCTGCCGCTCGCCAGGACAGAACGTATCCGCCCCGCCGCGCTTTACCGGGGCGGCTCCGGCACCCGCACTTGGCCGCGCAAGCGTTACCTCGCCGCCCTTGCAGTCCTGTCCGTTGCCCTCATCGGCAGCGCCACCTGGCTTTCCGGCATCCCCGAGCTTGCCCTGGGTGCCGCCGGCGGCGTCCTCGGCGCGCTCCTCATCCTCTCCCTCGCGGCACTTGGACTGCGCAAGGCCGCCCGCCGCCTCGCCCGGACCAGGCTGACCCACGGTCGCCCCGCCACCCGCGCCGCGCTTGCCGCGATCGGCGCGCCCCGGTCCGACGCCACTTCGGTCGTCCTCTCGTTGGGCCTCGGCCTTTCGGTTCTGGCCGCCGTCGGCCAGATCGACTGGAACCTCCGCCAGGCCATCGCCACCGACCTGCCCACACGCGCCCCGGCCTTCTTCTTCGTCGACATCCAGCCCGACCAGCTTGACCCCTTCCTCGCGATGATGGATGCGAACCCCGCTGTGACGGAAATCGAAACCGCCCCCATGCTGCGCGGCGTCATCACCCAGATCAACGGCAAACCCGCCCGTGAGGTCGCCGGCGACCACTGGGTCGTCCGCGGCGACCGCGGCATCACCTACGCCGCCACTCCCGGTCCGAAAACCCGCATCACGGCGGGAGAGTTCTGGCCTGAGGACTATACCGGCGACCCCCAGATCAGCTTCGCCACCGAGGAAGCCGAAGAAATCGGCCTTCAGCTGGGCGACACCATGACGGTCAACATCCTTGGGCGCGATCTGACCGCCACCATCACGTCCTTCCGCGAGGTCGACTTCTCCAACGCCGGGATGGGCTTTGTCATGACCCTGGACCCTGCCGCACTGACAGGCGCTCCCCACACCATGATCGCCACCGTCTACGCGCCCCCCGAGGCAGAGGCCCAGATACTGAAAAGCGTCACCAAGACCTGGCCCAACATCACTGCCATCGGCATCCGCGAGGCGGTGGACCGCGTCGCCGAGGCCCTTGGCGCCATCGCCACCGCCACTGCCTGGGCGGCCGCTGGCACACTGATCACCGGCTTCGTCGTCCTGATCGGGGCCGCCGCAGCCGGAGAACGCGCCCGCATCTACGAGTCGGCGATCCTGAAAACCCTCGGCGCCACACGCGGCAAGATCCTCTCCAGCTTTGCCCTTCGCTCGGCTTTGATGGGGGCCGCCGCCGGCGTGGTCGCCGTCATCGCGGGCGGAATCAGCGGCTGGGCCGTGATGACCTTCGTCATGGACTCGACCTACCGCTTCGAGCCCGTCTCGGCCATCGGCATCGTTGTGGGCGGAATCCTCGCCACCCTTCTGGCTGGGCTCTTCTTCGCACTGCGGCCACTGAATGCTCGCCCCGCCGGCACCCTGCGCGCGCAGGACTAGGGCCTCAGGGTGTGACAGGCACCGGCTCCAGCGCGGCTTGCTCTATGCAAGCGGGGCGGAACAGCGGAAACCCTGCGTGCCGCTCGCGCCGGGCACCGACCATCTGGAACGACGCGAAGAACCGCTTCACCCCAAAGTCCTCCAGGTCCGTTCCGAAATATTCCGCGACGATCCGGTCATAATTGTCGGCCAATACCCGGCTTTCAGGGTCAAGGCCGCTAAGGCATACCAGTCCCGTCGGTCGGCAATCCAGCACGGTCAGCGTCAGATCGGGCCGCCAGCGCTGAAGGATCGGGAT
Organism: Paracoccaceae bacterium; assembly: GCA_031412255.1. Lineage (GTDB taxonomy): Bacteria > Pseudomonadota > Alphaproteobacteria > Rhodobacterales > Rhodobacteraceae > Tabrizicola. The sequence continues at coordinate 16,129 of JANOCQ010000003.1, forward strand.
CAGCTTCCAGACATCCCCGGTCCACGCGCCTTTCGGCAAGTTGCCCAGGTCACGGGTCGTCATGTCCGGCCCATAGGGCACGCAGTCGTGCAGCAAGATCACGCCACCGGCTGCCATCGCCGCTTCGGTATTGATGAAGTCCCGCAGCAGGAATTCGAACAAGTGCATCCCGTCCAGAAACGCCAGCCCCAGCCGGATCTCGTTTCGCGCGAGGAACCCCCCGGCAAAGAAGTCGTCACTCGTCTGCTGGAAGACATGCAGCGCCGGCTTCTTGCCAATGATGTTGATCTCGGCGCGAAAGAACGGGTCCACCGCGATTGTCTTCGAACGTACCGGAGCAAAGCTTTCCCCTGACCGGCAACCGACCTCCAGATACCAGCCGAAATGGCAGGCCCCATGCAAGCTGCGCAGGAAGCGGTGGTATGGCATGCCAGAGGGTCTCAGGAACATCGGCGGTCTCACAACAGGACGCGCGCACTGTGCAGCGCGACCTGCCAAGCCGCAACCCCGCCGGGATGCTCTTGTGCTGGTGCAGGTCCCGGGCCACGCCCGGGACAAGGTTCGCTCAATGCGCCGGGCGAATGAAGGTGCCGTTCCGCAGTTCCTTGAACGCCTGCTGCAACTCGGCTTCCGAGTTCATCACGATCGGTCCGGCCCAGGCCACCGGCTCTTCGATGGGCGCACCACTGATCAACAGGAACCGCACCCCGTCCAGCCCCGCCGTCACCGTCACCTCGTCGCCCGCGCCAAAGCGCACCAGTGTCCGGTTCCCGGACAGGTCGCGGATGTTGACCTCCTTGCCCTTCACTTCCTTTTCCAAGAGCACGCCTTCGGGCCGCGCGGCATCGCGGAAGTTGCCAGCGCCCTCGAAGACATAGGCAAAAGCCCGGCGGCGGGTGTCGACCTTGAAGGTCTTCCGCTTGCCCGCAGGCACGTAGACGTCCAGATACTGCGGGTCCGCCGCAATGCCATCCACCGGGCTTTTGATCCCGCGATAGTCGCCGATCACCACGCGGATCGAAGTGCCATCATCTTCATGCCGCTCGGGCAAGGCGTCACCAGGCATGTCCTGATAGCGCGGCGCGGTCATCTTCAGCGCGCGCGGCAGGTTGCCCCACAGCTGAAAGCCATGCATCCGCCCCTTGTCGTCGCCCTTCGGCATCTCCTGATGCAGAATGCCCCGACCGGCTGTCATCAGCTGCAACGACCCCGGCCCCAAAGTGCCCTTGTTCCCCAGGCTATCGCCATGCTCTACCGTCCCCGCCAGCACATAGGTGATCGTCTCGATCCCCCGATGCGGGTGCCAGGGAAAACCAGCCGAGTAATCCCGGGGATGATCGCCCCGGAAGTCGTCGAACAAGAGGAACGGGTCCGCCTCGGTCGGGTCCTGGAACCCGAAGGCGCGGTGCAGATGGACGCCCGCGCCCTCGATGTGAGGGCTTGCCCGGCGGGTCTCGATGACGGGACGGATGGACATGGGTCTCTCCTGGTTTCTCTTCGGCAGAACATGGGACGACACGGCCCTTCCGCCAAGGCTTAAAAGCACGCAAGTCCTGTGCAGGAACGCACCCATCAGGAACATCCGACCGCCGGGGCAGTTGACAGACTGCGGCACTGGGGCCGCAACCGTGAAGGACGACCAGAAATGGCCAATGCAGACAAGAAACACCACGGCGCTGCCGTTCAGGGCAAGGGCGACGGCACCGGCGGCATGACCGATCTCGACGCAAGCGAGATTCCCGCCAACGCCGTGCTGTCAAACCGGGACAAATCCAGACATTCCGAGGAACGCGGCCTCGACAGCAAGGCCGTGCAGACCGAGCAGCTGCAGGACCATGCCGCGGCAAGGCTGGCCAACTCGGATCCGGTCGAAGGCAAACCGGAAGGCTCAGCCGTGGACCCGGATGATCTGGCAGCCGCCAACCTTGACCGCGACGGCGAAGGCGCAACCGCTCGCATCGCGGACATCGTGGAGGATAAGGAATGACAGCCAAGGCACCCCGGATCCCGCCCGCAAACCGCAGCCCGAAAGGCTCTGGAGAGTCTGCGGCACCCGCCTCTGCCGATCAGTCCAAGGGTGACAGCAGCGGCAACAAGGCCAACCCGGACAAGACGGGTCAGGCCGGCAACACTCGGATCAACACCACAAACCAAGGCCATCAGCAGGACCGCTAGTCATGTCGACATCCGATAAATCCGACGCGACCATCCGCCAAGGCGGACCGGGCGCCTCGCACGAAAACGCGAAGGCACCGAAAGACCCGAAGAAACCCGCGGCGGACCCGCAAGATCGACGCACCCGAAGCAAGACCTCGGGCGGCGGCGGCGAGCAGGACCGCCACCATACGCATAATCCCGACATGAAGGGCTGATCTGCCTCGGGCGGCGGCGGCAACAAGAAACGTCGCCGCTGCGCGCCTGACCGCGGGTTCTGGGCGGGCTCGGCTGGGGCAAATCTTGCCGGAATCTTAACGTCCGCAGCCAACCCGTTGATTTCACTGCGCCCGGAAACCTGCCCACGCGTGGACACCTACCCCGCCAGATGCCGCAGCCCCTGGGTCACGTCGGTCCTGACGGCCAGTCGCAGCCCCGGCTCGTCCCCCGCCTTCAGGGCCGCCAGGATCACCCGATGGTGCATCGGAGGTTCCCTCCGCTTCACCCTCGCATAGACCGCCCGCATCGTCGGCCCCAGCTGCAGCCAGACCGTCTCGCACATCGCCAGCATCGCCGGGGTCTGGGCCCGCAGGTAGAGCGTCCGGTGGAACTCCAGGTTCGTCCGAACATAGGTGACCGCATCCCCCCTAACCGCCGCCTCGCCGTTCATCAGGTTGATCGCGGACAGCCGCTCAATCAGCGCGAAGTGGGCGCGGGGAAGGGCACGCGCGGCCATCTCCGGCTCCAGCAAAGCCCGAATTGCCGCCAGTTCCTCGATCCGCTCCGGGCTCAGTTCGGGCGTGGAAATCCGCCCCGAGGAGGACAGCGTCAGCGCCCCCTCCGCCACCAGCCGCCGCACCGCCTCACGCGCGGGGGTCATCGACACGCCATAGGCCTTGCCCAGCCCCCGCAGTGTCAGCGACTGACCGGGGTCCAGTTCGCCGTGCATCACCTGCTGGCGCAAAGACCGGTAAAGCCGTTCGTGGGCCAAGGCATTGGGGTCGGTGGGGCGGGGCGTCAACATGGGATGCAGGGAAGCACCCTGCCCGCACGGGGGTCAATCCTGAAAGCGCACCCGGTGCAGGCTGTTGCCGTTGGCTTTCAACCAGGCCCGGTGCGCCTTCCAGTCCGGGCAGATGCCGGTCACGACCTTCCAGTAGGCCGGCGAGTGATTCAATTCGACCAGATGCGCGACCTCATGGGCCGCGACGTAGTCCAGCACGGCAGGCGGGGCCATGATCAGCCGCCAGGAATACATCAGCCGCCCGTCAGGCGAGCAGGACCCCCAGCGCGACCGGGTATCGCGGATCGCAAGCGAAGCATACCGCCGACCCACCAACTCCGCATAGCGGGTCGAGGCGGTGGCCAGCCGGTCCCGTGCCAGAACCTTCAGCCAGGCGGCAACTCGGGGGCCCATGGTCTCGGGGCTGCCGGGCACCAGGAGAAGCCCGCCCTCGGCCTGCACCCGGCGGCCGGCGCCGGGAGTAAGCAAAAGAGGGTCCCCTTCCACGCGGATCACCGTGCCCGGACCGACCGCCTGCATCGTGGGACCGGGCATCTGCGACAGCGTCTGCCGCAGCCAGTCCTCGTTGCCCTTCAGAAAGGCCAGTGCCTCTCCCTCCCGCGCGCGGACCGGGATCGACAGAGTCACCTTCCCATCCAGCCGCGAAACGCGCAGCGAAAACCGCCGGGCCCGCGCCGAACGCTTCAGATGCACCTCGACCGGTGGCGAACCTGGCAGAACCGGCATGGAATCCCCTTGAAACTTCCGATGAACATAGCCATCTCGGCGGACAGACGAAAGGCTTTGACACTCGCCTTTGGCTGTGGCAAGCGACCATTTTCCCGTTACCCACCACTCAAAGGGATGACCATGCCCAAAGCTGAATGGGGCACGAAGCGTATCTGCCCGACGACCGGCAAGCGCTTTTACGACCTGAACAAAACCCCGATCGTCAGCCCCTACACGGGCGAGGTCGTGGACATCGAATCCGTCCGCCGCAAGATGGCCGCGTCGGTCATTTCGCGCGCTGTTCCCGAAAAGGACGAGGACGTTCTGGTCGAGGATCTGGAAACCGAAGACGTTCTGCTGGACGGTGCCGTCGCTGATGACGCCGAACTGGATGATGATCTGCTGGAAGACGATGCAGACGACAACGTCTCGCTCGATGACCTTGCCGACGTGCCGGGAGACGAAGAAGAAGTCTAGGACAAGCACCGGGAGAAAGGGGCGTTTTTTCCCTTGCACCCCTGGGCGACCTGTCCTAGATACCCCGCATCGCGGCGGCAACGGCGCGGTGCTTCTCTCCGGTGGGGTCATAGCTCAGATGGGAGAGCGCTTGAATGGCATTCAAGAGGTCGGGAGTTCGATCCTCCCTGGCTCCACCAAAGAGAGACTGAAAGCGGGGCGGTTCACACCGCCCCTTTTC
>JANOCQ010000004.1:0-4370 GCA_031412255.1 Paracoccaceae bacterium
ACGCAGGCCGGGCAGGCCGAAATCTGGCCGCGGGTAGACCCGAAATCTTCGGCAAGCGCCACGGTTCAGCCCCGCACGAAAAGTTCGGAGCGATGTTCGAAGAGGGTTCCATCGACGGAGGTGGCAGTGACTTTCACCATCCACTTGCCGTTATGCAGCGGCACATCGGCAGCATAGACCGTCCCGTCCTGGACAAAGGCGGGGTAGGTGTCGTCCGTCGTTTCGGTCGTGCGGCCGACCAGCACTTCCAGGTTGCTGACGGCAACGGGCTGGCCCTGGGCGTCGGTGAAGGCCAGCGTCATTCGGCCTGCTTCGTAGCCCGGCTCCATGGTCCAGCCGAGTGCTTCCTGTGCGGCCTTGCGGGCGTTGAAGCCCTGGCTTGCGACGTAGGAATTGTCGACTTCGAGTCCGGGGAAAGTGCTGACGGCCTTGAAGGCGAGAAGAAGGTTCACCCCGATGATGACCGCAAAGGCCGAGACGGTGATGGCGAGGACATGCTTGCCCGTAAGTTCAGTCATCGTCGTCTTCCTTTTCCTTGCCGTTGAAGATCGTATCATGGTGGACGCGGTTCGTCGTGCCCAGTTCCTCGACCCAGAGCCGGACATCGGTGCGTTCCTCGACCGCGGCGCGGGTGCCGGGAGCGGCGGTCAGGTAGACGCGCTGGGACATGGTCTCGTTCGCGGGGACGGTGACGGTAAGGTCGTCGCTGCCCTCGATCCCCAGGGTCACGAATGCGCCCGAGGTGACGGCCACGGTGAATTGGGCGTCCTGGCCCTGCATGTTGCGCAGGCGGATGTCGTAGGCGTTGCGGACCGAACCATTGGAGAGGGTAACGAAGGTCGGGTTGCGCACCGGGGTCACGTTCAAATCGATGGGTGAGCGCAGGAACAGTGCGACGATGAGGCCGATGCCGATGCCGGACCAGAGCACGGTGTAAAGCATGGTGCGGGGGCGGAAGACATGGGACCAGACGCTTTTCGGCGGCAGGCCGGTACGCTCTCGCGTTTCATCGGTCAGGGCAAGGTAGCCGATCAGGTCGCGCGGCTTGCCGATCCGGTCCATGACGTCGTTGCAGGCGTCGATGCAGAGACCGCAGGTGATGCAGGCCATCTGCTGACCGTCGCGGATGTCGATGCCCATCGGGCAGACATTGACGCAGGCCATGCAGTCGATGCAGTCGCCGTTGCCCTCGACCGCCTGCTTGCCGCGCGGCTCGCCCCGCCAGTCGCGGTAGGCGATGGTGAGGGTGTCCTCGTCCACCATCGCGGCCTGGATGCGGGGCCAGGGGCAGGCGTAGATGCAGATCTGCTCACGCGCGAAGCCACCGAAGAAGAAGGTGGTCAGCGTCAGGATCAGCATGGTGATGTAGGCTGCGGGATGCGCCTGACCGGTGAGGAGGTCCTGAAGGAGAGTGGGCGCGTCGGTGAAGTAGAAGATCCAGGCGCCGCCGGTGGCGAGACCGATCAGGAACCAGACCGTCCACTTTATGGCGCGCTTGCGGACCTTTTCGCTGTTCCAGGCCTGGTTGTGCAGCCTCACGCGTGCATTGCGGTCGCCCTCGATCCAGCGTTCCACCAGGATGAAGAGGTCGGTCCAGACCGTCTGCGGGCAGGCGTAGCCGCACCAGACGCGGCCGGCGGCGGATGTGAAGAGAAAGAGCCCGAGGCCGGCCATGATCAGAAGGCCCGCGACGAAGTAGAACTCGTGCGGCCAGATCTCGATCATGAAGAAGAAGAAGCGGCGGTTGGCAATGTCCACCAGCACAGCCTGGTCCGGAAGCGACGGCCCCCGGTCCCAGCGAAGCCAGGGGGTGATGTAGTAGATGCCAAGAGTGATCCCCATGATCCACCACTTCAGGGTGCGGAACGTGCCCTTCACCCGACGCGGGAAGACAGGCTCGCGCGCGGCATAAAGGCTGGGCGGGGAATCGGGGGTATCCACGATGGCTCCTTGGGCACAGGTACTGGTCCTGCAATCGGGCATTTGCGCGTCGCGGGCCTTGACCTGCATCAATAGCCGCAAGGGCTGTCACCAGGAATGCGGCGATGCAGCGCAAATCGGCGTGATGTCATGGAATAATCCGAGGTTCGCGGCGGGCACAAAGGGACAAGCTTGATGGCCGCATGGACCAGACTGCGCGTTATTGTCAGCCCGCCCCAAGGGCATCGGCAACCAAAGCAGCAGCGACGTCGATTTCACCGCACTCCGGACAGGCGCTTTTCCCAGGCTCCCTCATGAGCCCGCAGGTCGCGCAGCAGGACCGCGACAGGGCGTTCGGTTCCGGAGGTTTCCCCAGTTCGCTGGGTGGGACGATCGCAAGGCCCGGACGGGGACGCGGAAACGGAAAGACCGACAACCCGCCCGAGGGTTCCATGAAGGCAAGCTCAACCTGGCCAAGGTTGCGGACACCCTTCAGCCGCAACAGCTCTTTGACCTCGGTTGCGCCGACCCCCTGCTCATCGAGGCCCAGCTGACGGATATGTCCTTCGCGCACAACCTCGGTCGGCGTCCCGTCGACCAGGCGCTTGGCCCGGCTCCATTTGCGAAAGGCGATGTCGATGGCCTTGTCCGCAAGGACAATCAGCAGAATGACCAGCATCGCATGTATCAGGGGCACGTCCGGATAGAACATGGCGTCGCCCACAGCCGACCCCAGCGCAATGACCAGAAGGAATTCGACGACCGACATCTGGGAAATGCTGCGACCGCCAACCCAGCGCAGAAGGACGACGGTCCAAAGCCAGATGACCAGCGTGCGGAAAGCGATTTCCAGATAGAAGAGAATGGGTTCGGATCCCCATAGCATGCGTTCGAGGTCGAAAGGAACGGTCTGATCCATCTGGTGCTCCGCAGGGACCGCAATCAACGCCCTGGGGAACAGCGGGTTCCGGGCGCACCCGAGTGGCGTATGGCCGGCCGCGCGAAGCACAAGAAAAGGGGACCCGGAGGCCCCCGTTCAGTCACAAGGGAAAAGGGATCATTCCCCACCACCGCGGCTATGGACATAGAAGGCCACAGCGCGGATCTCGTCTTCGGACAGCCGCTCGTTCCAGTTCGGCATGACGCCGAAGCGGGCTTTCGTGACCGTCTCGATGATCTTGTCGCGCGATCCACCGTAGAGCCAGATCGCGTCGGTGAGCCTGGGCGCGCCCTGGGCCCGGTCACCCGCGCCATCTTCCAGGTGGCAGGCGGCACAGTTTTCGGCGAAAAGCACTGCCCCCTCGGTCGCCAGTGCGGCGTCATGCTCCTGGCCGGATATGGCCAGCACGTGCTCTGTCACCTGCGCGATCTGGGTTTCGTCCAGGATGCCATCCAGGCCAAACTTCGGCATTTCCGAGTAGCGGGAGTCCGAGTCCGTGGTGTTGCGGATCCCGTGGGTGATGGTCAGATGGATATCCTCCATCGTCCCGCCCCAGAGCCAGTCATCGTCCAGAAGGTTCGGATAGCCCTTGCCCTCGAAACCGGCGGCGCCCGAGCCGTGGCAGGTCGTGCAGTTCGTACGGAAGACGGCCGCCCCTGCCCGTTCGGCATAGCCTGCAAGTTCCGGATCGGCGCCGATCCCGTTCAGGTCGGCTGCCACAAGCTTTTCCTTGATCGCCGCATTGGCCGCATCGACCGCCGCAATCTCGACCGCGACATCCGCGCGGGTCGAGGCCCCCAGAACACCGGGAGTCGCCCCCGTGATCAGCGGCCAGGCGGGGTAGGCGATGGTATAGCCGATGCCCCAGACGATCGTGGCGTAGAACGTCCAGACCCACCAGCGCGGCATCGGGTTGTTGTATTCCTCGATGCCGTCCCAGACGTGGCCGGTCGTTTCCACCTGCCGGGGTTCTTTCTTTACTGGCTTGGCGCACATGGCCTCAGCCCTCCTTCTTGGCAAGTGTTGGCTTGGCAGGGTCCGCAGGGCGGTCGTCGTTGCGGAAGATCGAGGTGGCGACTTCCTGATGGGCCGCCCGCGCGCTTGGCCGGAATGCCCAGAGACAGAGCCCCAGGAACCCCAGGGTCATCGCCAATAGGAACCAGCTGTCGGCCATGTGGCGGAGGAAGGAATAGGTTTCCATTTTTGCGTCTCCTTACCGGTTCGCCACGGGGGTGAAGGTCGAGAAGTCGACCATCGTGCCCAGGACCTGCATGTAGGCGATCAGCGCATCCATCTCGGTCAATTCGGGCTGGCCGTCGAAGTTGCGCACGTTGATCGGCGTGCCGAAGGTGGCTTCGCCGTAGCGTTCCTCCAGCCCAGAGGCGTCACCCAAGGGGTCTGCCTGCGCCGTGAAGTCGGCCAGCGCGCTTTCCACCATCTCGTCGGTGTAGGGCACACCCGCCATCCGGTTCGTCGCAATGACGTCCTGGATGTATTTCCCGTCGATGAT
>JANOCQ010000005.1:0-16071 GCA_031412255.1 Paracoccaceae bacterium
CACGCCAGCCGCGCCGGGGCCGGCTGATCATCGTGACGCCTGCCGTCGCCGGGCACACATCCCGCATCGCTGACCTGGCCGAACTTTGCGCCTTGGCCCGCACCCATTCAGCATTGCTGATCGTGGACACCACCTATGACCTTGGTGCGATTGGCCCGACCGGAGGCGGACTTGCTGAAATCCAGGGCTGCACGTCGCGCATCGACATCGTGCTTGGCAGTTTCTTCAGGACTTTCGGTGCTGTCGGTGGCTACGCAGCCTTCCGTGACCCGGATTTGATGTCCGCAGTTCGGGCACTTCGCACTCCGGCACTTTCCCCGATCAATGCCAGCGTCATCCTTGCCGCGCTAGCCCTCGTCACTGGAGAAGAGGGCCGCCGGCGGCGGCGCAATCTGCATGGGCTCAGCCTGCGTCTGCGCAACCACCTTATGGCCGACGGAATCAAGGTGATGGGACAGGCGTCGCCCTTTGTTCCCGTCCTTCTTCCGGCGAAGACCGCGCTACCCCGCACGGCATTGCTGGAAAGCGCCGGTCCCCGGATCGTCCTTCTTCAGGCACCGACCGTGCCGCTGCACGCCCCACGCTGGAGCATCCAGCTCTCCGCCGCCCACGGCCAGGCTGACATCGACGACCTGGCCGAGCTGATCCGCGACGTCACCCAAGCTTTCGATCGCATGCCCGTCCGGACCCGCGTTCCGGCCTAGGGTTTAACCGAGGCTGTGACGTAGTTGCAGCTCAGATCCCGGTCCGACAGGCTCCAGCGCCATGTTACCGGGTTGAAGACCATTCCTTTGCGGTCCACAGGCCGCAAACCGGCTTTCTCGATCAGTGCATACAATTCGTCGGGAGTGATGAACTTTACCCAGTCATGCGTCCCTTTCGGCAGCCACCGCATCACCCACTCTGCCCCGATGATCGCCATCATGAACGACTTCGGATTCCGGTTCAGCGTCGAGCAGATCATCAACCCGCCAGGTCTCAGCAACTCCTGGCACGCAACCAGATAGGCCTGCGGGTCGGCGACATGCTCCACGACCTCCATGTTCAGCACGACGTCAAATCGATCACCTGCTGCCGCCAGTGCCTCGGCCGTCGTATGGCGATAGTCGATCTCCAGGCCGGACTGCCGTGCATGGGCTTCAGCCACCGGAATGTTCCGCGGCGCTGCATCCGCCCCCACCACTTCGGCTCCCAGCCGTGCCATCGGCTCGCTCAGCAGGCCCCCGCCGCAGCCGATGTCCAGAATCCGCAGCCCCTTGAACGGCAGCGGACCTGCCAGGTCCCGCCCGAACTCGGCCGAGATCTGGCTGGTGATGTAATCCAGGCGGCAGGGGTTCAACATGTGCAGCGGCTTGAACTTGCCGTTCGGATCCCACCACTCTGCTGCCATGGCCTCGAACTTGGCCACTTCCTGCGGATCAACCGTGTCCACCGCCATCGCTGCCTCCTGTTTGCCCTTCGACTTCGGGCTTTCCCATGGCTATATAGAGCGAACATGGATCAGAGATCAGGTCAAAAGCGCGCAGTCGAATACCTTTACCCGCCGATCGATCCGTTCGATCAGCGCGTGATTGATATGGGCGACGGCCACCGGGTCTATGTCGAACAATGCGGCAACCCGGATGGGATCCCCGTTGTCGTCTTCCACGGCGGCCCGGGTGGGGGCTGCTCCCCGGCCATGCGCCGCTACTTCGATCCCCGCATTTTCCGCGTCGTCCTGTTTGACCAGCGCGGCTGCGGTCGGTCGCGTCCCCATGCCAGCGTCAACGCGAACACCACCTGGCACCTCGTCCAGGATGTCGAGACGATCCGCCAGACATTGGCCATCGACCGCTTCATCGGCTTCGGTGGCAGCTGGGGCGCGACACTGGCGCTCATCTACGCGATCACCCACCCGCAGCGTGTGTCGCACCTTGTCCTCCGTGGCGTGTTCCTGGCCACCAAGGCCGAACTGACCTGGTTCTATGGGGGCGGGGCAGGGGCCTTTTTCCCCGACCTCTGGTCACGCTTCACCGAGGTGATCCCGGCGGCCGAACGCAGCGACCTTATCGCCGCCTACCATCGCCGCCTTTTCTCCGGCAACCTGGTCGAGGAAACCCGATATGGCCGGATCTGGGCGAACTGGGAAAATGCCCTGGCCTCAATCCAGAACGAGGGCGCGCTGGGCGAAAGCCCCTCGGACTACGCCCGCGCCTTCGCCAGACTGGAAAATCATTACTTCCAGAACGCCGGCTTCCTGGAGTGCGATGGCTGGATCCTGCGCGAGCGCAAGAAGATCGAGCATATACCCGCCACGATCATCCAAGGCCGCTATGACATGATCTGCCCGCCCCACTCCGCCTGGACGCTTGCCCAGGGCTGGAAGGCTTGCGAACTGAAGATGGTCGCCATGGCAGGCCATGCCCTGTCAGAACCCGGCATCTCCGAGGCACTTGTCCGCGTGATGGACAGTCTGCGCACCTGAAGGCGGAGTCATCCCCCGAAAGCGGGGATGCCTGCCCTTGTCACGAAACGGGGCGTTCTTGTGCAAGGGCGAAGGGTGACAATCCGCCCACGTCCGCCCCGGCCTCAGCTTCGCATAAGTGCGACATCCGCCTTCAGCCACAGCAGATAGCACAACAGCAGCAGGCCGCTCGCCGCCATGGGCTGAGCCTCTCCCATGGCCATTGCCGTCTGAAGTTGCAGCAACACCGCCACCAGCGCAGGAATGCGGCTTCCGACCACCGTCAGTCGGAAAACGGCCGGTCCGTTGGGCAACCGGGCCAGCAACGCCTCGGGCAGTGCGCTGCCGAACTTTCCTGCCGCATGCATCAGGCCTGCAGTTGCAGCCAGCACGGGATGGCCCATCAGGAACAACCCCAACCCAAGCGCCAGAGCACCCCACCCCGAGGAGACATCCCCCAACCGGTTCAGCCGCCCATCCGGCGGCGCGCCATGCGCCCAAGCCTTGTGATATTGCTCGCCCGACCAGAAGAAGATCAGCATCGCCATCGTGATCGCCGTGGCGCCAAGACTGCCGACAAAATAGTCGACCAGCGCATTGGCGCCATGCCCAAGCCCTGACCCGGCCACAGCCATCGCCGCTGCAACATGGAATGACAGGCCGCCTACCAGCCCCAGGGCATTGCCAAGGTTGTAAAGCCCGCCCGGCCCGCTGATGCGCTGCAGGAATTGGCCTTTTAAAGGAATGGTTTGATACGTCATAACTGGCCCCTATCTCGGCGGTACGTTCCGAGAGTAGCAGAGCCTGAATATGGGATTGTTCCCTAAGGGACAGTTTGCACAATTACTATGCAGAATAAAAACCATGCCGCCGCACCGGCGGAACTATGCGGTGAACTGGCTTGCGCTGCACTTGGGCTGCCCGCACGGGTGAGGGTAACAAAGCTACGCCCGTTTCCCCACCATTGCGACGCCCAGCGCCTCCAGCACCTTGGCTTCGATATGCGTCGCATCCAGCCCGGCGACCCTGTACATCGCCTCGGGTGAAGCCTGATCGATGAATGTGTCCGGCAACACCAGAGAGCGGAACTTCAGTCCCCGGTCGAAAACCGCTTCTTCGGCCAGCAACTGTGCGACATGGCTTCCGAAGCCCCCCACCGCGCCTTCTTCCACTGTCACCAGCGCCTCGTGCTCGCGTGCCAGCCGTAGCACCAGGTCGCGGTCCAGCGGCTTTGCAAACCGTGCATCCGCCACCGTGACCAACACACCCCGCCCCGCCAGGGCCTCGGCCGCCTTCAGGCTTTCTGCAAGCCGTGTGCCAAAGGACAGCACCGCCACCCGCGATCCCTCGCGCACGATCCGACCCCGCCCGATCTCCAGCGGCACCCCACGTGCGGGCATTTCCACCCCAACGCCCTCACCGCGCGGATAGCGAAATGCGATCGGTCCTTGGTCATGCGCCGCCGCCGTTGCGACCATATGCACCAGTTCGGCCTCATCGGCGGCGGCCATCACCACAAACCCCGGCAGGTTCGCCAGGAACGCCACGTCGAACGCCCCCGCGTGGGTCGCACCGTCCGCGCCCACCAGGCCCGCCCGGTCGATGGCGAACCGCACCGGCAGGCGCTGGATCGCTACATCGTGCACGACCTGATCGTACCCGCGCTGCAAGAACGTCGAGTAGATCGCGCAGAAAGGCCTCATCCCGCCTGCGGCAAGACCGGCGCTGAATGTCACCGCGTGCTGCTCGGCAATCCCCACATCAAAGCAACGCTTCGGGAACCGGCCCTGGAACAGGTCCAGCCCCGTCCCATCCGGCATCGCCGCCGTGACGGCGACGATCTTCTCGTCCCGCTCGGCCTCGGCCACAAGGGACTGTGCGAAAATCTTGGTATAGGACGGAGCATTCGACACCGCCTTCGCCTGGGCCCCGGTCAGCACGTCGAACTTGCCCGTGGCATGGCCCTTGTCCCGCGCCGCCTCGGCGGGGGCATAACCCTTGCCCTTCTTCGTCAGCACGTGGATCAGGACCGGTCCCGTGGCCCGCGCCTTCACCGTCCGCAACACTGGAAGCAACTGGTCCAGGTCATGCCCGTCGATCGGCCCCACATATTCGAAGCCCAGCGACTCGAACAATGTCCCGCCCACGGCCATGCCCTTCAACATGTCCTTGGCCCGCTTCGCCCCCTCCTGGAACGGCGACGGCAGCAGCCCAACGATCCCCTTTGCCACCTGCTTCAGGTCCTGCATCGGCGCCGCCGCATAAAGCCCGCTCAGATAGGCAGACAACGCGCCAACCGGGGGGGCAATCGACATCTCGTTGTCGTTCAGGATCACGAACAGCCGCTTGCCCAGATGTCCCGCGTTGTTCATCGCCTCAAAGGCCATGCCCGCGCTCATCGCTCCGTCGCCGATGACCGCAATCGCATCGCCAGGGTCGCCCCCAAGCTCGCTGGCCATCGCAAAACCAAGCGCCGCGCTGATCGAGGTCGAGGAATGCGCCGCCCCGAACGGGTCATAAGGGCTCTCCGACCGCTTGGTGAATCCCGACAACCCGCCTTCCGTCCGAAGCGTGCGAATGCGGTCCCGCCGCCCGGTCAGGATCTTGTGCGGATAGCACTGGTGCCCGACGTCCCAGACCAGCTTGTCGCGCGGTGTGTCGAAGACCGCGTGCAAGGCCACCGTCAGCTCGACCACACCCAACCCGGCTCCCAGATGCCCCCCCGTCACGCTGACAGCGGCAATCGTCTCGGCCCGCAGTTCGCCGGCCAACTGGTGCAACTCCCGGTCCGAAAGCCCTTTGAGGTCGGATGGAACGGTCACGCGGTCCAGCAGCGGCGTCGTGGGTCGGTCGGTCATGCTGCCCTCCTCGGGCCGTTCAACTGTCGCGCGCAATAACGAAGCGCGCTGCGGCGATCAAGTTGGCCGCCCCATTTCCATACTCGGCCAAAGCTGCCTCGGCCTCGGCCGCCAACTCGGCCGCCCGCAACCTGGCTCCCTCCAGACCCATATGCGAGACGAACGTTGCCTTCCCGGCACCCGCGTCCTTCCCGATACGCTTGCCGGTCTTTGCCTCGTCTCCGGTCACATCCAGAATGTCGTCGGCGATCTGGAAAGCCAGCCCCAATGCCGCAGCATATCGCCGCAGAGGCGCACGATCCGCACCCGCAAGCACGGCCCCCGCCTCGGCCGCAAAGCCGATCAGAGCCCCGGTCTTGCCTGCCTGAAGCGCGGTGATCTCTTCCAAAGTCAGCGACCGACCCGCTGTCTCCGCCGCGATGTCCAAGGCCTGCCCCAGCACCATCCCGTCGATCCCCGACGCAATGGCCAATCCCCTGACCAGCTCGATCTGCACTGCGAAGGACCCAATCGTCGCGTCGCACAACAGTTCGAACGCCAGTGTCTGCAAGGCATCGCCTGCCAGAACCGCCGTCGCCTCGTCCCATTTCCTGTGGACCGTGGGCAGTCCCCGCCGCAGGTCGTCGTCGTCCATGCAGGGCAGATCGTCATGCACCAGGGAATAGGCATGCAGCGCCTCGATGGACGCCGCCACACTTACGGAATGCTGCTCCGGCACCCCCAGCATCCGCGCGCTTTCCAGGACAAGAAACCCGCGCAGCCTTTTGCCGCCCCGAACCGCATAGCGCATGGCCTGCGTAACCGGCTGGTCCGCCCTACCCTCAAGCGCTGCCAGCAAGCGGACCTCGACCAGCCCGGCATCCGCCACCAACCGTTCGGTAAAGTTCACATCCCCTCCGCAGGGCTGGTTCCGACCGCCCGGCCTTCCTGCGCGCGGATCAACTCGACCTTCTCCTCGGCCTCGGCCAGTTTCTTCGCGCAATGCGCCTTCAGGGCGGCCCCGCGTTCATACAGCGAAATCGACTGCTCCAGCGGCACCTCACCGCGCTCCAGCGCTCCGACAACCTGCTCCAGGGCGGCCATCGCCTCCTCGAAGCTCAGTCCCTCGACAGGTTTGCCCTCGACAGGTTTGCCCACGAATGGTTTGTCAGTCATCGGCCCCGCTCCTCCAGCACCCCAACATGTGCTGCGACCGAAGCCGCCAGCGCATCCAGATCATAACCACCCTCCAACGAGGACACCACCCGCCCCCCGGCAAAATTGCACAAACGGTCGGTCAGCCAGCGATAGTCCTCCTCCTGCCACTCCAGTCCCGCAAGCGGATCATCCGCATGGGCGTCAAACCCCGCCGATATGAGCAGCAACTCAGGTTCCCACTCCGCCAGCGCCGGGAACACCATGCCCTCATACGCCTCCCGCATCGCCCGGCCGCCGGAGCCGGCCCGCAGCGACACGTTCAGCACCTGCCCATGCGCGCCCCGTTCTTCCGGCCGTCCGGTCCCCGGATACAGCGGCATCTGGTGGCCGGAGACAAAGAGACACCGCCCCTCGTCCCACAGCAAGTCCTGCGTCCCGTTTCCATGGTGCACGTCAAAATCAACAACGGCGACGCGGCTTAGCCCGTGATGATCCAGCGCTCGCTTCGCCGCGATGGCCACCGTACCGAAGAGACAGAACCCCATCGCCGTCTCGCGCTCCGCGTGGTGCCCCGGAGGCCGCCCGGCCAGGAACGCGGTTTTCGCCTCCCCGTTCACCACCGCGTCGACAGCTGCGCAGATCCCGCCCACGGCCCGCATCGCGGCCTCGAACGACCCCGGCGACAGAAACGTATCCCCATCAAGCTGCGCCCACCCTTCGCTTGGCAAAGCAGACTTCACCCGCGCCAGATAGCCCTCCGGATGGCAGCGCAGCACCTCGGCCTCGTCTCCCAACGGGCACAGCCGGCGTTCGACCGGAATGCCGCGCAGTCCAAGCAATACCGCTTCAAGCCGCTCGACGCGCTCGGGATGCCCCGGCGGAGTCACATGGCCGCGAAACGCCTCGTGTGTGAACAGAAGCAAGACCACACCCTTTCATCTCTGCGCAAATACCCGGGGGTCTGGGGGCTGGCCCCCGGTCCGACGCCTGCCAGACCTCAGTCCGGCTGCAGCATATACCCCTCACCGCGCACCGTCTGCAGATAGCGCGGCACCTTGGGGTCTTCCTCGATCTTCCGCCGTAGCCGGGTGATCTGCACGTCCACCGCGCGCTCCTGGGCCGCGTCTTCGCCGCCCGTTTCACTTACCAACTTCTC
Organism: Paracoccaceae bacterium; assembly: GCA_031412255.1. GTDB lineage: Bacteria > Pseudomonadota > Alphaproteobacteria > Rhodobacterales > Rhodobacteraceae > Tabrizicola. The sequence continues at coordinate 7,595 of JANOCQ010000005.1, forward strand.
GCGGCTGATCGGAACGCCCAGCGCCGCTGCGAATACCTTCATCAGTTGCGCCTCTGTCGCGGTCAGCCGCACCGGCATCTCTCCGCGCCACATCTCGCCCCGGTCCAGGTCATATCGCACCGCGCCGAGATGGATGATCTGTCGAACCGGTTCCGGCGCCTTCACCACCGGCACCCGCCGCAGGATCGCGTTGATCCGCAGCAGAAGCTCCTTCGGCTCGAAGGGCTTGACCAGATAGTCGTCCGCGCCCGCCTCCAGCCCCTCGATCCGGTTCGCAGCCTCGCCTCGCGCGGTAAGAAGCAGGATCGGAGTCGTCATCCGCTTGCGCAGGTCTCGTGTCAGCGCCACGCCGTCCTCGCCCGGCATCATCACATCCATGACGATCAGCTCGAACTCCAATCCCATCAGGATCTTCCGTGCCTGCGCCGCATCCCGCGCCACCGACACCAGAAACCCGTTTCGCATCAGGAACTTCTGCAACAGCCCTCGAATGCGCTCGTCGTCGTCGACGATCAGAAGATGAGCGTCCGGAACCATCAGCCGCCCTCCTTGAGGCGGTTGTATTGCTTGCGCATCTCGGGGTCCATCATCGCTTCCAGCACCTGCCGGAAGCCTGCGACCGCCTGCGGCCCCGCTGCCCGGTACGCCGCCCGCATCCGCGCCCGCTGCGCGTCCGACAATTCCCGTTCCAGCATCTGTCCCTTGTCCGTCAAATGCAGATGCCGTTCCCGCGCATCCACCTTGCCCTTTTCACTGCGAACAAGGCCATCCTCGATCAAGGTGCGCAACACACGATTCAACGACTGCTTTGTAACACCCAGGATCAACAGCAGGTTCGAGACCGTCGTGCCGGGGCTGCGATGAATGAAGTGGATCGCCCGGTGGTGCGCCCGGCCATAGTCCTTGCCCTCCAGAATCCGGTCCGGGTCCGCGGTGAAACCACGATAAGCAAAGAACATCGCCTCGATGCCTTTCCGCAGTTGCTCGTCCGTCAGGAACAGCAGGCTTTCGCCGCCTTGTGTCTCGGCCATCGGCGTCTCCTTTCCGGTGAATTTACGTCAGCCTTGTTGACTTTCCAAGCATGAACCCGTAACTCCAGTCCGATTTCGCGCAAGAATCTGTCCGAAGCGGACTTATCTGGCGCAACATTCGCAAAGCGGAGAATGGAAATGACGGGTTATGACGATCGCGACGGGTTCATCTGGATGGATGGCAAGCTTGTGGAGTGGCGCTCCGCCAATGTCCACATTCTGACCCACGCGCTGCACTATGCCTCGGCCGTCTTCGAGGGAGAGCGTTGCTACAACGGCAAGATCTTCAAAGGCCACGAACATTCGCTGCGCCTTTTGAACTCCGGCAACCTTCTCGACATGCCTATCCCCTACACCGCCGAAGAGATTGACGCCGCAAAGGAAGGCACGCTTCAGGCCAACGGTCTGACAGACGCCTACATCCGCGCCATCGCCTGGCGCGGCGCGGGGCCGGACATGGGTGTTGCCTCGCTGAACAACCCGGTTCGCCTGGCTGTGGCCGTCTGGACCTGGGGCAGCTACTACGGGGACGCCAAGTTCAAGGGTGCCAAACTGGACATCGCTAAGTGGAAGCGTCCGTCGCCGGAAACGATCCCCTCGGAAGCCAAGGCCGCCGGACTTTACATGATCTGCACCATGTCCAAACACGCCGCCCAGGCCAAGGGCTGCTCTGACGCCATGATGTTCGACTACCGCGGCTACGTGGCCGAAGCCACCGGGGCCAACATCTTCTTCGTCAAGGATGGTGAAGTGCACACCCCCAAGGCCGACTGCTTCCTGAACGGCCTGACCCGCCAGACTGTGATCGGAATGCTGAAAGACATGCAGATCAAGGTCCACGAACGCCACATCATGCCCGAGGAACTGGAAACCTTCGAACAATGCTGGCTGACGGGCACCGCGGCGGAAGTCACCCCGGTGGGCCAGATCGGCGACTACAACTTCGAAGTTGGCGAACTGACCAAACGCGTTTCGACAGAGTACGAGCGTCTGGTCCGCGCCTGATCCTTCAGCCAGGCCGCTTTTTTGCCGCGCAATTTTCCAGCGTCTCGGGGCACCGTCCGTCCAGGTTGGTGCCCCGCTTGCCTATCGATCCGGCCAGTGCAAGATTGGCGCAGGCTGCGGGACACGCCGTGAGGCCAGGATATCTTGAACCGCCCATTTGATTTTCTGACCGCCCCGTTTCGCACGGTCCTGATCTGGCTGATCGCGGTCGACTTCGGTTTCATCCTGATTCATACGACCGGCTTCCTGCTGCACAGGGCAGGGCTTGCTCCAGAAATACCCTCCATTTTCGTCATCTCCAGGGACTGGGCCCTGCCCGAGGGGTTCAACTACTTGAAATGGTTGGTGATCATCGCCGCGTTGCTGCGTATCGCGCTCCGTGATCATTGTGGAACTGCCTTTGCGTGGGCGCTCGTCTTCCTGATGATCCTCGCCGATGACTCGATGCAGATTCACGAAACCGTGGGTTGGCTTATCGGCGAAGGAGCAGGCCTGCAGGCGCAGTTCCTGATGGAACCGGCTGATCAGGGTGAACTGGTGGTCTTCGGGCTGATGGGTCTTTCGGTGATGCTTTTGACCGGCTTTTCATTCGCCCGGGCCGGTTCAGCGTCCCGGAAGCTAAACGGCTTTTACGCCGCGATCATCATTGGCCTTGGCTTTTTTGGTGTCGGGATTGACCTTATCCACCAGACGATCGTCCATTTTTCAGAGCGGCACCCGTCGGCAGAATTCCTCAAGCATGTCTTTGCGCTTCTCGAGGACGGGGGCGAGATGCTGGTCGCCAGCGTCGCAGTTGCCTTTACCCTGGCGCCGCCAGCGATCGGGTCGGATATCCAGCACAGGATGGTTGGCGACGCCCGCCCTGACGGGCGGGCGACATAGGTCAGGCGACTTCGGTCACAACGTCGATGTTGCCTTGGGTCGCGTTCGAGTAGGGGCAGATGAAGTGGCCGCGCTCGGCGATCTTTTCGGCCACGGCTCGGTCCACGCCCGGCATGGTTACGACCAGCCGAACGTTCAGCCCGAACCCACCGTCCGACCGCATCCCCATGCCGACATGTGCGTTGACAGTGGTCGCATCCGGCACTGTCCCCAGCTTCTCGCTGGTGGCCGCAAAGCGCATCGCGCCCAAGTAGCAGGCCGCATAGCCCACAGCGAACAGCTCTTCCGGGTTATGCCCCAGTCCCGAGCCGCCCAGTTCTTTCGGGCTGGTCATCGTCACCGTCAGTTGGCCGTTCACCAGTCCGGCAGTCCCGTTGCGACCGCCACCCGTGGCTTTGGCTTCGGTCCAATATTTTGTATCCACAGACATCTGTGTCTCCTGCTTAAATTATATCGTGCACGATTTATTTGGTGGAGAATCGGGCAAGTGTCAACCGCTTGCATTTCCGTCGCGTGCGATATAATATCCAGGGATGACGCTCGCACCCACAGATATGCTCTGCTTCGCGCTGCATTCCACGGCCCATGCCGTCCATGCCGCCTATGCTCCGCTGTTGCAGCCCCTCGGCCTGACCTATCCGCAATATCTGGTCCTTTCCTCGCTGCAGGTTCTGGACGGCCAGACCGTCGGCCAACTGGGCGCCGAACTGCGGCTGGAATCGAACACCCTCACTCCGCTGCTGAAACGGATGGAGAGTTCCGGTTGGGTCCGCCGCACCCGTGACGGCAAAGATGAACGGCAGGTTCGGGTGTCACTGACCGAAGACGGTCATGCACTGGCCGCCCGCGCTGCCGGGGTTCCCCGCGCCTTTGCGGAAAAGACCGGTCTGCCCCTGGCCGATCTTGCCGACCTCCGCGATATTCTGGCCGCCCTGCGCGAACGCCTGAAGCCGGTTAAAGCCTGACAGATTCCTGACCTTCACAGGCAAGTCTCTGATTTAGCTTGCCTGTAGGCTGTTTCGCCAGGAAAATCAGACGGTGCGGCCACGTTCAATGCGCAGAAACTGGATAAGTCGGGTTGACCCCGACTTGCCGCGAGGTCGCTTCCAGGTCTCCCTGGGCGTGCGGGCCAGTCGCAGGAAATGTTTCAGGCGCCCCCCGGTGGTCCGGCTGCGATGATCGGCAAGATGACGGCTCATGCTTTCCTCCAGGCTGCTGCAAGGCGACGATCCTGCACCCGAATCGTCCCCCAGCCAAGCCACTTGCCGGCAGGCCTGGGCGCGATCCCGCCGAAGACGGCTTGCCCTTCCACTTGCCGCCCGACTAGTCTCGCCCCAGACACGGGGGAGATGATGCGACTGCAAGGCAAGACAATCCTGATAACCGCCGCCGGCCAAGGCATCGGACGCGCCAGCGCGCTCGCCTGCGCCCGCGAAGGCGCCACAGTTATTGCCACCGACCGCGACGCCGCCCTCTTGCAGGGCCTCGACATGCAGACCCACCCCCTCGACGTGACCGACCCCTCCGCGATCATCGCGCTCCGCGATCGCCTGCCGCCGCTTGACGGGCTGTTCAACTGCGCGGGATACGTGGCGAACGGGACCATCCTCGACGTCACCGACCGCGACTGGGATTTCTCATTCGAGCTCAACGTCAAATCCATGTTCCACACCTGCCGCGCCTTCCTGCCCGGCATGCTGGAACGGGCCAGGGAAACCGGCACCGGATCGATCCTGAACATGGCCTCGATGGCATCCTCGATCAAAGGCTTCCAGAACCGCGCCGCCTATGGCGCGACCAAAGCCGCCGTGATCGGCCTGACCAAGTCCATCGCCGCCGATTTCGTCAAAACCGGCCTCCGCTGCAACGCTCTCTGCCCCGGCACGGTCGACACCCCATCGCTTCGCGGCCGCATCGCCTCCGCCGCCGACCCCGTCCAGGCAGAGAAGGACTTCATTGCCCGCCAGCCGATGGGCCGCCTTGCCACCACCGACGACATCACCCCGATGGTCGTCTTCCTTCTTTCCGACGAAAGCCGCTTCGTCTCCGGCCAAGCCTGTCTGGTCGACGGCGGCGTCACGATCTAGCAAAGGACCTTCCATGAAACTCCTCCGCTACGGGCCAAAGGGCGCCGAGAAACCCGGCCTTCTGGACGCCAATGGCCAGGTCCGCGACCTCTCTGCCCACGTCCCAGACATCGGCGGCACCGCCCTCTCGCCCGAGACCCTGAAGCGCCTCGCCGCCCTCGATCCCGCGTCGCTCCCCCTCGTCCCCGGCAGGCCGCAACAGGACCTCCGCCTTGGCGCCTGCGTCGGCGGCACCCGGAAATTCATCTGCATCGGCCTCAACTACGCCGACCACGCCGCCGAAACCGGTGCGGCGATCCCCAAGGAACCGATCATCTTCAACAAATGGATCACCGCCATGTGCGGCCCCGACGATGACGTCGAAATCCCCCGCGGTTCCGTCAAGACCGACTGGGAGGTCGAACTGGGCGTCGTCATCGGGACCGGCGGCAAGTATATCGACGAAGCCAACGCCCTCGACCACGTCGCCGGCTACTGCGTGATCAACGACGTCTCGGAACGCGAATACCAGACCGAACGCGGCGGCACCTGGGACAAGGGCAAGGGCTGCGACACCTTCGGCCCCACTGGCCCCTGGCTCGTGACCAAGGACGAGGCGGGCGACGTCGGCAACCTCAAGATGTGGCTTGATGTCGACACCCACCGTTACCAAAACGGCTCCACCGCCACGATGATCTTCGGCGTCGCGCACCTCATCTCATACCTCTCGCAGTTCATGTCGCTGGAAGCGGGCGACGTCATCTCAACCGGCACCCCACCCGGCGTCGGCCTTGGCCAGAAGCCTCCGGTCTACCTCAAGGGTGGCGAGGTCATGCGCCTGGGGATCGAAGGGCTGGGCGTGCAAACCCAGCGTGTGGTGAAAACCTGACATGGACCTGCGGCTAAAGGACAAGGTGATCATCGTCACCGGCGGAGGCTCCGGCATCGGGGCCGCCGTTTCGGAAGTGCTGGCAGAGGAAGGCGCGATCCCCGTCATCCTCACCCGCCGCGCGCCGGATGCAGCTTGGCTGGCCGGGGTTTCAAGGGCCGATGTGGTTCTGGCGGACCTCTCCGACGACGACCAATGCCGCCGCGCCGTCGCGGATATCCGGGCAAAACACGGGAAGATCGACGGCCTCGTGAACAATGCCGGGGCCAATGACTCCATAGGCATCGAGGCCGGGCCGAAAGCCTTCCGCGACAGCCTCGACCGCAACCTCGTCCACTACTACACGCTGGTCCACCTGCTGGCCGACGACCTCCGTGCCACCACGGGCGCCATCGTGAATGTCGCCTCTAAAACCGCGCTGACCGGGCAGGGTGGCACCTCTGCCTACGTCGCTGCAAAGGCCGCGCAGCTTGGCCTGACCCGCGAATGGGCCGCCGCCTTTCTGAAGGACGGCATCCGCGTCAACGCCGTCATCCCGGCCGAGGTGATGACCCCCCTCTACGCCAACTGGCTGAAAACCTTCGACAACCCCGAGGAGCGCCTGGCCGAGATCACCCGCCGGATCCCGCTTGGCCAGCGCATGACCACCCCGCGCGAGATTGCGGACACCGTGGTCTTCCTGCTGTCACCGCGCAGCTCGCACACCACCGGCCAGTGGCTTTTCCCCGACGGCGGCTACACCCACCTCGACCGCGCGCTCAGCTAGACCGCCGAGAACCCGTTATCGACGAAGAGCTGCGTCCCGTTGACGAACTCGGCATCGTCCGATGCCAGATACAGCGCCGCCCGCGCCACGTCCTCGGGCTTGCCCATCCTGCCTTGCGCCGCCGCAATCGCCGCGTCCGAGACATCGACGCCCAACTGCATCAGCCCTTCGACCTCCCGGTTGCCGTGCGGCGTCTCGATGAAGCCCGGACAGACCGCATTGCAGCGGATGCCCCGGTCCCGGAACTCCACTGCAATCGCCCGCGCGAACATATGCACGGCGCCCTTGGTAGCGTCATAAAGCACCTCGTTCGGCGTCGCATAGACCGCCGAGATCGACGAGGTGCAGACAATCGACCCCCCACCCGCCGCCAGCATCTGCGGCAGCACGGCGCGGGTCATCAAGTACATCGACTTCACGTTCACATCGAACAGGAAATCCCAGTCGGCCTCCTCCGTCTCCAGGAACGGCTTGATGACGATTGTCCCCGCGTGGTTGAACAGCACATTGACCGGCCCCAGCGCCGCGTTCACCACCGCCACCGCCGCCGCGACCTCGGCCTGCGACGAAACGTCGGCTTTGGCAAATACCGCCCGATGCCCGGCCGCCTTTAACTCCGCGACCAGCCCCTCCCCGGCCTCCACATTCCGGTCGATCACCCCGACCGCCGCGCCCTCAGCCGCGAACAGCCGGGCCGAGGCCGCGCCCATCCCCGTCGCCCCGCCCGAAATGATCGCAGTCTTGCCTTTCAGCCTGTCCATCTACGCCCCCCGAAGCTTTTCCACCGCCCAGCGCGCCGCATCGGCAACCGCCGGGTCGGCATCTTCGGTCAACCCCACCGCCACCGGGAAAAGTTCCGGCAGTCCCGAGTTTCCAATCGCATAAAGCACGTTCCGGACGAACCTGTCGCGCCCGATCCGCTTGATCGGTGACCCCGCGAACCGCTCTCGAAACCCCGCATCGTCCAGCACTGCCAGCTCTGCCAACTCCGGCAGACCCACCTTCGGCTGATACCCGATCTCCCGCGCCGCCACGGCAAACTTGTTCCACGGGCAAACCGCCAGACAATCGTCGCAGCCGTAGATGCGGTTGCCCATACCGGCGCGCAGTTCTGTATCTACAGGCCCGCGATGCTCGATGGTCAGATAGGAAATGCACCGCCGCGCATCCAGTTGATAAGGCGCAGGAAACGCGTTTGTCGGACAGATGTCCAGGCAGGCAGTGCAGCTTCCACAGTGCGAAACTTCCGGCGCGTCCGGCTCCAGCTCCAGCGTGGTGAAGATCGCCCCCAGAAACACCCAGTTCCCCAGATCGCGGCCCAGAAGGTTGGTGTGCTTGCCCTGCCACCCCAGCCCCGCCGCCTGCGCCAAAGGCTTCTCCATCACCGGCGCCGTATCGACAAAGACCTTGATCTCGCAGCCCGAGGCCTCAACCAGCCACCGCCCCAACCGCTTCAGACGCCGCTTCACCAGATCGTGGTAATCCTTCCCCTGCGCGTAGACCGAGATCACCCCCCGGTCCCGCTGCGCCAGCCCCGCCAGCGGGTCCACGTCCGGCGTATAGGCTTCGGCGAGCATGATCACCGACCGCGCCTCGGGCCACAGCGTCGAAGCCGAGCCGCGCCATTCCTCCCGCTCGGCCATCCAGCCCATCTGCCCGTGCCGCCCCGCATCCAGAAAGGCACGCAATCGACCCGCCGTCTCGGGCACAGCATCCGGTCGGCAGACCCCAACCTTCACGAAGCCTTCCTCCAGGGCCCGCGCCACAAGCTGCTCTTTCGCCAGCCCGTTCATCTTTGTGAAAATATCCCGGGGTCCGGGGCAGCGCCCCGGACGTTG
>JANOCQ010000006.1:0-5083 GCA_031412255.1 Paracoccaceae bacterium
AACTTATACCTTGAAGGCAACACGGGCCACTTCCCTCTGTCATTTCGGTCGGTGCGGGGGTTTCCCCCCCCCGCACCCCGTGGGATACTTGGGCAAGGATGAAAGGGCATGGGAAATCCCGTGCCCTTTCTTGCGTGGCAGGGGGATAGAATGGACGCGGATTTTCTGATCATCGGAGGCGGGATCGCTGGGGTCTCGGCGGCGGCGCGGATGTCCGAGTTGGGCGCGGTCATCGTGCTGGAGGCCGAGGAGGCCTTGGCACATCACGCCAGTGGAAGGTCGGCGGCGTTGTTCGAGCCGCGGTATGGCGCGCCTGCCGTGGTGGGGCTGTCGATGGCCTCGGAAGCCCATTTACGCAGCATGCCGGGCGTCCTTTCGCCGCGCGGACTGCTGCTGGTGGGCAAGGTGGATGGGGCCAAGGCGTTCGAGCGTGATCTCTTGGACATGGCTTTTGACCGGATCAGCGTCGACGAAGCCAGGTCGATCGTGCCGATCCTGAACCCCGAGACAGTGGCGATGGCGGGCTTTGCGGCCCATGCCGAGGATGTGGATACCGATCTATTGGTGCAGGGTTTCGCGCGTGAGGCGAAGGGGCGTGGCGCGCAGGTGGTGACGAAGGCGCGGGTCACGGCGATTGCGAAGGAGGCGGCAGGCTGGCGGGTGACCTCGTCGGCGGGAGAGTTCACGGCGCGGATGATCGTCAATGCGGCGGGGGCCTGGGTGGATCAGGTGGCTGCACTGGCCGGAGTGCAACCGCTTGGCTTCACGCCCTACCGCCGGTCGATGGCGCGGATACCGGCTCCGGGCGGGCATGACGTGAGCCGCTGGCCTATGATGTTCGGGCCGGGCGAGGACTGGTACGCCAAGCCGGACGCCGGGGCGCTGATCGTCTCGCCCGCCGAAGAGGACCTGATGGAGCCGCACGATGCCTGGGCGGACGACATGGTGCTGGCCGAGGGGCTGGCGCGCTATGAAGAGATGGTCACTGATCCGGTGACGCGGCTGATATCCAATTGGGCGGGCCTTCGGACCTTTGCGCCGGACCGGGTGCTGGTGATCGGGCCCGATGTGGGGGAGCCGTCATTCTTCTGGCTGGCGGGCCAAGGCGGATACGGGTTCCAGACCAGTGCCGCGGCCAGCCGTCTGGCAGCGGACCTGATCGGAGGGCGGGCACCGCAACTGGACGCAGAACTGGTGGAGCAACTGTCCCCGGCGAGGTTCGGGTGAGATACCGCTTCGCTGGACAGACTCGGGTGCGGCTGGTAACGTCGCTGACCCGATGCCTTGGGCCAAGTGCCCGATAGATTGATGTTTTTTGGAAACAAAGGGTTCAATGCATGCCGCTTATTTCCGTCCTTATGCCGGTCTACAACTGCGACGAATATGTCCAGACCGCGATCGACAGCATCCTGAACCAGACCTTCCGCGATTTCGAGTTCATCATCATTGATGACGGCTCGAAGGACCGCACCAAGGAGATCGTCTTGGCAGCGGCGGCCCGTGACGCCCGCATAAAACTGATCTCGCGCGAGAATCGCGGCATCGTGCCGTCTTTGAACGAGGCACTGGAACAGGCGACGGGATCGCTTATCGCGCGGATGGACGGGGACGACATCTCGTTGCCAGAGCGGTTCCAGCGGCAGGTGGACTATCTGGCGGCGCATCCTGACTGCGGTCTTGTCGGGACGCAGATCATGTTCATGGACCCTGACGGACGCCCGATTGCGCCGATGCCGAACCCGGTCGGGCACGAGGAGATCGTCGCAACCATGCTGGACGGAAGCGAATCCGTGTCACACCCGACAGTCATCTTCCGCCGCGACATTGCCCGGTCGATCGGCGGCTATTCCGACCGGTTCAAATACGCCGAGGATATCGACTTTTTCCTGCGGATGGCCGAGGCAACCCAGGTGGCCAACGTGACCGACCTTCTGCTGTATTACCGGCAGCACGCCAAATCCGTCGGGCGGACCCAGACCGAAGCGCAAGCCAGTTCGCATTACCGTGCGATCTGCGAAGCGGCAGAGCGTACTGGCAGGCCGAAGCCGAAGCCTATCGAGCGGCGGGCCTATGGTGACGAGACGGACGATCATTCCCGCTGGGCCTGGTGGGCCCTGCAAAGCGGCCAGGTGCCGGCCGCGCGACTTTATGCGCGCAAGGTGCTGAAAGCGCGGCCCTTCGCCCCCGACAGCTGGCGCCTTGCCTTTTGCGTGATGCGCGGGCGCTGAGGCGTTTCGTCGGCGGAAGTCTGCGCGGGGCCAGTTTGCGGGGGCTGACAGGGACCGCTTAATCGCAGATTGTGCGGCATGATCCGCATCGCAGTCGCCCTTCTTTTCGCCGTGACCCTTGCGGGTTGCGGCGGCGCAAGCCGCCAGGCGGTTGGTGACGGCGAGAGCAACGTCGTTTCGGTGACAAGCTCCAACTTCCGGGACAGCGACCCGACCGACTGGCCGGGACGCTCGCCCGACCGCTATCCGGTGCACGGGATCGACCTGTCGCGGTTCCAGACCCAGGTGGACTGGATCACGGCGCGGGCCAATGGGGTGAACTTTGCCTTCATCAAGGCGACCGAGGGCGGGGACCTGGTGGACCCGCTGTTTGACAGCCACTGGCGCGGCGCGGGTGCGGCGGGCGTGAGGCGCGGGGCCTACCACTTCTTCTACCACTGTCGTCCGGCAGCCGAGCAGGCGCGCTGGTTCATCCGCCACGTCCCGAGGACGGCAGGCGCCCTGCCCCCGGTCCTGGACATGGAGTGGACGCCGTTCAGCCCGACCTGCACGATTCGCCGCGACGGGGCGACGATCCGGCAAGAGGCTCGCATCTTCATGGACATCCTTCAGCAGCACTACGGTCAGCGACCGATGATCTACACCACGGTCGATTTCTTTCAGGACACCGAGCTGTGGCGGCTGCAGGGAGTGGAGTTCTGGCTGAGGTCGGTGGCGGACCACCCGCACGGGGTCTATGACGGGAAGGCCTGGACCTTCTGGCAATACACCTCGACAGGGCTGGTGCCCGGGATCGCGGGGCGGGTGGACATCAACGTCTTTGCCGGATCCAAGCAGGCCTGGGCGGAATGGCTCGGGGCGCGCGGGCTGTAGGCTGGGGTTAACGCACGCTTAAATTGTGTGGCGGAATCAGAGACGGTGTGTCGCCAAATGAGCGCAAACCCGACTCTGCAATTGTCCTAGCCTGCCATAGTCCTGCCGCGCTTCGGCAAGAAAAAAGGGGTATGACCGAAAGGACGCCCCAAATGAAAAAAACGATCAAGCTGCTGAAGAAGATTGGCCTTGGCCGCGCCCGGAAAGCCGAAGAAGAAACCACGTTCGACAAGCGCCTGAAGAAGGTCAACAGGACCCGCATCGTGAACCACGCGGGTCTGGGCGGGCCGGTGTTCAGAAGCCGATCTGGAGAGCCGGAAGTCTGAGACCGGCCATCAGGTCGCGCAGTTCCTGTCGGGCCGCGATGTTCGACAGGTTCAGGTGGTCGACGCCGGTGTCCTTCAGGTCCAGCAGTGTCAGACCGCGCGGGAACAGTTCGCGGAACACGACACGTTCGGAAAATCCGCTGAGGACGCGGAACCCGATACGCCGCGACAACTCCTCGAGCGCGGCACCGACCTTCCTCTTGTTGTGCATCTGTTGCGCGCCCAGACGGTTGCGGACCACAATCCAGTCGATTGGCTGCAGCTTTGCCTGGGCCCGGGTCTGCCGCGCGCCCCATACCATCTCGGAGTAGATCGACGGTCCCTTGATCTTGCCTGTCAACCCGTCCAGACGCGCCAGAAGGTCGAAGTCGACGAAGCTGTCGTTCAAGGGCGTGATCAGTGTGTCGGCCAGGGTATGGGCGACCTGAGACAGACGCGTGTGACTGCCGGGACAATCGATGACGATATAGTCCATCTCGGCGTCCATCGCCTCGATCGCGCGGGTCAGGCGCTGGTCCTGGGCGTTTTCACTGGCGGGATCGGCCTCGGGGAGGTCGCGGTAGTCCGGCGTCGGCAGATCGAGGCCCGACTGCGCCAGATAGGCACGGCGGTTCTCGATGTAGCGGCCGAAGGACTTTTGCCGCAGGTCAAGGTCCAGCGCACCGACCTTGTAGCCCATCCGGACCAGCGCGGTCGCGACGTGCATGCAGGTGGTGGACTTGCCCGAGCCGCCTTTTTCGTTCCCGACGACGATGATCCGCGCCATGCCACCTTCCAACTGCCAGACTGCCCGGGCGTCTTAGCCCGTGGCTGTCCGGCAGTGCAAGGTGGCGCGTGGACAAGGGCCGCGTCAGTCAGACGTCGGCGCGCTGCCCGCTTTCGGTGCGCATCAGGAACTGTTCCGTCACCCCGGGCAGGCTGTCGAGCAGCATCTGCTGGAAGCGCTGCTCTTCGGCAAGGTTCTGCTGCAAGAGCGGCAGGGCCGTGGTGTGTCCCATTGCCTGCGCCATGGTGATCAGCGAGGTGTAGGCGGCGATCTCGAAATGCTCGAACATGTAGTCGGCCATGTGGTTCTTCAGGATTTCGTCCGAGGCAAGCGCATGGCCCATCGCTTGCATCGAGCCCATTGCGGACATGGCAGTGTCCTTGAACCCCGAGGCGCTTTCGCCAAGGCCTTCAAGGATCTGGTCCAGACGGGCGATCTGGCCTTCGGTCTCGCGCCGGTGCTGTTGCAGCATCGAGATCATTTCCGGATAGCTTTCCAGGCGGCCAAGCTGGGTGTCGATCACGGAAAGCGCCTGGCTTTCCATCGCATGCGCATTGCGCAGGCCGGTGATGAAGATGTCGCGGGTGGCTTCGGTGTGGTGCATCTGGTCCTCGCTTGCAAAAGTGAGCGAGGGGAACCGGTGCAGCCGCGAGATGTTCCAGATGCAGAACGCCGCCCGGATAAGGGGCGGCGTTCGCGGGTCGCTATCGGCGTGGATCAGAAGCCCAGGCCGGCGTACTTGTTCTTGAACTTGGACACGCGGCCACCGGTGTCCATCAGTTTGGCCGACTGGCCGGTCCAGGCCGGGTGGGCCAGCGGGTCGATGTCGAGCGACATCTGGTCGCCCGGCTTGCCCCAGGTCGACCGGGTCTCGTAGGTCGAGCCGTCGG
>JANOCQ010000007.1:0-2184 GCA_031412255.1 Paracoccaceae bacterium
GCAATCGCATCCCGGCCCCGGTCGAAGGCGCCGTGGGCGGGGGTCTCCTCCTCGCCGTATTCGCTGGGGTGGACGTTGGGGCGGCCCCCGGTGAGAAGGAAGCCGTCGCAAAGGGCGAGAAGTTCTTCGACCCCGACATAGCGGGGGTCGGAGGGGATGATCAGCGGCACGGCACCTGAGACCTCGGCCACGGCGGCCGTGTTCATCGTCCCGCTGGAATGGGCGGGATAGCTGTTGTTGATCATGTAGCTGTTGCCGATGATCCCGACGACGGGACGCTTGCGCTGTGCCACCTTGACCGCACCCTTGCTGTCATACTCAGCCCCGACCATACGCCCCGAAGGCGGCGCGGAAAAGGGTCAGAGGCCCATCGTTGCCGCACAGATCGGCGTCCGTCGTGCACAAGAGCGGGACAATGGGCAAAATCTGTGCTTTCCGCTCACGGATATATGAGTTTCCTTCCCCGGCAGGAAGGTTGGATCACCAACCCATCGGATTGAAGAAGGAGACACCAAATGCTGAAACACCTGATCCTTGCCATCACCCTTGCAAGCCCCCTTCCCGCCCTCGCGCAGGAAACCGATCATGAGGGCCACATGATGGGCGACAAGGGCCCGGCCTCGATGGCCTTCATGGAGGCCTATGACCGCATGCACCAGAACATGATGATGGAGTATTCCGGCAATGCCGACGTCGATTTCATCAAGGGAATGATCCCGCACCACCAGGGCGCGGTCGAAATGGCGAAGATCGTGCTGGAGCACGGGACCGATCCCGAGGTCAAGAAGCTCGCCGAAGGGATCATCGCGGCCCAGGAATCAGAGATCAAGTGGATGGAGGAATGGCTGGCCAAGAACGGCGGCTGATCCGCTTGGCTTTGCGGCGTTGATGTGGTCCCCTTCCACCAGATGGAGGGGGCCCGATGCATATCCTGATCCTTGGCGCGGCAGGAATGCTGGGCCGGAAGTTGACCGAGGCAATCACCGGGGGCGGGCTGGCCTTTGACCGGTTGACGCTTGCCGATGTGGTGGCGCCTGCCTCTTTGCCGGGAGCCACCTCGCTTTCGCTGAACCTGACCGCCGCAGGTGCGGCGGAGCGGCTGGTTCAAGGGAGGCCGGACTTGATCTTCCACCTCGCCGCAGTGGTATCGGGCGAGGCTGAAGCGGACCTGGCCACGGGCTATGCCACCAACCTTGACGCGTCGCGGGCGCTGTTCGAAGCCATCGCGGCAATTCCTGACTATTGTCCTCGCGTGGTCTTCGCTTCATCCATTGCAGTCTACGGGGCACCCTTCCCGAAGGTGATCCCGGACGATTTTCACCTGACCCCGCGCACGAGTTACGGCACGCAGAAGGCGATGACCGAGCTTCTCTTGTCGGACTATTCCCGCCGAGGTCTTCTTGACGGTATCGCACTGCGCCTGCCCACGATCTGCATCCGCCCCGGGGCGCCGAATCGGGCGGCGTCAGGCTTCTATTCCTCGATCCTGCGCGAGCCTTTGAACGGGCTCCCGGCCACCCTGCCCGTCCGCGACAGCCTGCGGCACTGGTTCGCCAGCCCCCGCGCGGCGACGGGGTTCTTCTTGCGGGCTGCGGTGCTGGATACGGGACCGCTTGGCCCCTCCCGCGCCTTGTCGATGCCGGGTCTGTCGGCCAGCATCGCCGAGATGATCGAGGCCCTGCGGCGGGTCGCGGGGCAAAAGGCGGTAGACCTCATTACCTATGCCCCGGACCCGGTGATCCAGAACATCGTCGAACCCTGGGCCGAAGCTTGTGCTGCCACCCAAGCCAGGGCACTGGGCTTCACCGCCGAGGCAAGTTTCGAGGAGATCATCCGGATCTACCTTGAGGACGATCATCCGGGAGGCCCACCCTGACTGTTACCTTGGGGAAGCCCTTGTCCGCCCGGCCGTTGCGGGGCGTGGGGTTCATGCTGGCGGCGATGGCCATTCTGCCGGTTATCGACGTGATCGCCAAAAAGCTGGGACAGGCGGGTCTGCCCATCCTGATCGTCGTGTGGGCCCGCGCGCTTTTCGGGGCGCTGATGACGCTCCCCTTCGCGCTCCACGCCGAGGGGACAGGCGCCTTCCGTCCGGCGCAACCTTTCCGCCAACTCCTTCGCGCCGTCCTTCTGTTTGGCGCGACGTTCCTGTTCTTCCAATCGCTGAAACACCTGCCCATCGCT
>JANOCQ010000008.1:0-10866 GCA_031412255.1 Paracoccaceae bacterium
GGCTGCTTCCTTCCGGACCTGACCGGGTTGGCGAGGCGCCTGCCCGCGCCAACCTCTCAGGGGCTGATATAGGCGGCGGCAGAAGGATTCGCAAGGAAGCTCTCGGTTTGCGTCGTGGTTCCGTTCGTGTCCTTATCAGAGAGGAAGGAGCGCTCGACGCGCTTGCTGCAGGGTGCAATCCTGGGCGGAGAAAACGGGAGAGGTCGGATGACAAGATTGCAGCGCCTGGACTGGCCGGACCATGGAACGCCGGACCAGCCCCCCGTCTTTGCGCTGGCCGAGGCCGAGGGGCGCTTGGGAGCTGCGCGTGCGGCGATGGCGGGGGCAGACTATGCGGCGCTGGTCGTCTATGCCGACCGGGAGCATGCGGCCAACCTGCACTGGCTGACCGGCTTCGATCCACGCTTCGAGGAAGCGGTGCTGGTGATAACCGACAGCGATGCGCTGCTTATCGCCGGGAACGAGTGTCTGGCCTATACTGTGGTTTCTCCACTGGTCGCGGCGGGAATTGTGCGAACAGGGTTGTGCGCCTCGCTGTCTTTGCCAAGTCAGCCGAGGGACTCCCGGCGGCTGTGGGAGTGGCTGGAAGAGGTCGTTCCATCGGGAGGGAAGGTCGGGGCAGTGGGGTGGAAGTGGTATGGTGCGGATGAACTGGCACCTGGCCAGGACCCCGCGCTGGCACTGGATATTCCAGCGTTCCTAGCTGATCCGCTGCGTCAGCGGGCAGGGCGGGTGGAGAACGCGACCGCGCTTTTCATGCATCCTGGTGCCGGACTTCGTGCGCGAGTGACGGTGGACGAAATTGCGCGGTTGGAGTTCTCAAACCATATGGCGGCAGCCGCGCTCAGGCGGATGGTATTCGGATTACGCGAAGGAATGACCGACTTCGCGGCGTTGGAGATCGCGCGGGTCGGGGGCCTGCCCTTGGGCTGCCATCTGACGTTCGCGATGGGGGATACTCCAGGCTTGTCCGGCCCAATCGGTGACCGCATCAGTCGCGGGGTTCCCGCAAGTTTCAACATCGCACACTGGGGGTCGAACATCTGCCGCGCGGGCTGGATGGCGCGGGCAGCGGAGGACCTACCCACATCGGCGGCGGGGTACCTGGACGAATTCGTCTATCCCTACACCCAGGCGATGTCGGATTGGTGCGGGATGATGCGGCCCGGGGTCGCTGGTGGCGCCGTTTGGGCGATGATCCATGACCGGTTGCCTGCCGATTTCGGCATCACACTGAACCCCGGTCACCTGATTGGCCTCGATGAATGGATGTCATCGCCCATCATGCCAGAGTCAGGGATTCCGTTGGCCTCGGGCATGGCGATGCAGATGGATGTCATTCCGTCGCATCCGCAGTGGGGCTCGACCCGCATGGAGGACGGCTATGTGATCGCGGATGAGGGACTTCGGGAGGAACTGGAGCGAAAGCATCCGAATGTGGCCCGGCGTTGTGCCTTGAGAGCGGAGTTCATGACGCGGGTCATCGGAATGGATGTGCCCGAAAGCCTGCTTCCCTTGGCCGATACCTGCGGGATCATCGCGCCGTGGCTCTTGGACCCCGCGCAGGTGGTTGTGCTGTGACGCGGCGTTCGTGGTGACGCCGCCCCCGGGCTTCGCCATTCTTCGCCCGCAAGGGAGACCATCATGAACCATTATCCGCATCTTCTGTCGCCGATCACACTTGGCGCTGTGACCCTGCGCAACCGCAGCCTGATGGGTTCGATGCACACGGGGTTGGAGGAGACGGGCGACTGGGGTCGGGTTGCGGCTTTCTATGCTGCGCGGGCAAAGGGCGGGGCGGGGCTGATCGTCACGGGCGGGATGGCTCCGAACCGGGAGGGCGGGGTGTTTCCGGGAGCGGCGGGGCTGTTCACTGATCGGGACATCGTCAATCACCGGCGGGTGACCGATGCCGTCCATGCCGAGGGCGGGCATATCGCGATGCAGATCCTGCATGCGGGGCGCTACGCCTATGGCAAGGAATGTGTGGCCCCGTCTGCAATCAAGTCGCCGATCTCTCCCTTCCCGCCGCGCGAACTGGACGAGGAGGGGATTGAAAAGCAGATCGCCGACATCGCGACGGCAGCAGCGCGGGCCGTAGAGGCCGGGTATGACGGGGTAGAGGTGATGGGGTCGGAAGGGTACTTCCTGAACCAGTTCCTGGTCACCCACACCAACCGCCGCACGGACGCGTGGGGCGGGGCTTACGAGAACCGGATTCGGCTTCCGGTCGAGGTTGTCCGGCGGGTGCGCGCGGCAATGGGTCCGGGCGCAGTTTTGGTCTACCGCATCTCGTTGATCGACCTTGTGCCGGAGGGGTCCACCTGGGACGAGGTGCTCCAGTTGGCAAAGGCGGTCGAGGCGGCGGGGGCTTCTGTGCTGAACACCGGAATCGGCTGGCACGAGGCGCGGGTGCCGACGATTGCGACCTCGGTTCCCCGGGCGGGTTTCGCGCATCTGACGGCGCGCCTGCGGCCAGAGGTTTCCATTCCGGTGATTACCTCGAACCGGATCAATACGCCGGAGGTGGCCGAGGGGCTGCTGGCTTCGGGTGCGGCAGACATGGTGTCGATGGCCCGGCCCTGGTTGGCAGATCAGGATTTCATCGCCAAGGCCGCGTCAGGCCGCACAGCCGAAATTGCGCCCTGCATCGCCTGCAACCAGGCCTGTCTCGACCACACCTTCAGCGGCAAGCTTTCCAGCTGTCTGGTGAACCCGCGCGCCTGCCATGAGACCGAGCTTGTATACGCAAGCACTGACGCTCCAAAGCGGATCGCGGTCGTTGGGGCTGGCCCTGCGGGCATGATGATGGCGATCGTCGCGAGCCAAAGGGGTCACGCGGTCACTCTGTTCGACCGGGCGGATGCGGTCGGGGGCCAGTTGAACCTGGCGCGCCAGGTGCCGGGCAAGGAAGAGTTCCACGGCCTGGTCGACTGGTTCGCCACCATGCTTCGCGCGCCGGGAATCGAGTTGCGTCTGGGGCGGGAAGCTACCGTAACGGACCTGGAAGGTTTCGACGAGGCGGTGATTGCCACTGGGGTTGCCCCGCGCGATCCAGTGATTCCGGTGGAGGACGGGGCGACGGTTCTATCCTACATCGACGTGCTGAAAGGGGCGCCCATCGGGCATCGGGTGGCCGTGGTGGGGGCAGGCGGGATCGGCTTCGACGTGGCCGAGACGCTGGTGCAGGATGGGGTGAGCCCGACGCTGGACCCAGGCCTTTGGCGCGCCGAATGGGGCGTCTCGGCCCCCTGGGAGGATCGTGGCGGGCTGAAGCCGGCGGGACCGCAACCGCATCCCCCGGCGCGGGAGGTGTATCTGCTGCAACGCAAGGCGGAAAAGCCCGGTCGGCACCTGGGCAAGACGACGGGTTGGATCCACCGGGCCAGCCTGGCGATGAAGCGGGTGAAGATGCAGGGCGGTGTGAACTACGAGCGGATCACGGCTGACGGGCTGGTCATCAGCCACGGGCCAAACCGCGAAGGGGAAGAACTGCTGGCGGTAGACGCGGTGGTCCTGTGCGCCGGTCAGGAGCCGGAGCGAGGGCTGTCCGCTGAACTGGAGCGCCGCGGCATCCGGCACCACCGAATCGGCGGGGCGGATGTCGCTGCCGAACTGGATGCCAAGCGCGCGATTGATCAGGCCGCGCGCTTGGCCGCTGCACTGTAAGCATGGCGGTCTGGCGCGAAGCCAGACCGCCATGACTGCTTCAGCCCTCGGTGGCGGCGTCGCCCGGAGCCTTGATTGCACCGCTGTCTAGCGCCGCCTGCAGCTCGGTCGCATCGACCGCTCCGTCGGCACTGATATCAATGGTCTTGAAGGTCTCTTCCGTCAGATCCGTCCAGACCGCCTGAAGCTCGACCAGCGACCAGCTGCCACTGGAGTCGGTGTCGGGCACGTCCGGCAGGGTCTGCGCGAAAGCGGCCGAGGCCAGTGCAAGCGGTGCAAGTGCGATTGCAAAGCGTTTCATGGAAGTCTCCTTTTTCTATCCACGATTGCGCGGCGCGAAGGTTCCCGCCGCCGGGTCGAGCTATCCGGCTGCGGAAGGACATTCCATAGTCTGATGACAATCCAGTGAATCCATACGGATTACCGCCACTTCGCGTACAGTTTAGGAACGTTTTCCCGCCTAACCGCAGAGTTGTTTCCTTGCGCCGCCTAGCTGTTCGCCACTTTCCGGCGTCGTGCTGCCGAGGCTGGAGAAGCTGCAAGCGTTTCGCTGCCATCAACGATCCCCCACAATACCCCGGATCGGACGCCTGATTGCCGCCTTCCTGCCCGATTTCCCGGCGAAACGTGTTTGTAACAAAATCGGCGTGTCTCGCTCCCGAAGAGGACAATATGGATCGACTGACAGAGATGGAGGCCTTTGCCACGGTGGTGGACCAGGGCGGCTTCACCGATGCAGCCAAGAAGATGGGGATCTCCAAATCCGCTGTCTCGAAACATGTGTCTGCGCTGGAGGCCCGACTCGGCGCCCGGTTGTTGAACAGAACCACCCGCCGCGTGTCTCCTACGGAAATCGGACTGGCCTATTACGACCGCGCCCGCCGCGTGCTGAACGATGCTGGCGAGGCGGATGCCCTTGTGACCTCGATGCAATCGGCGCCTTCGGGCCTGCTGCGTGTTTCGGTCGCGACGGATTTCGGCGTGAACCTTCTGTCACCGATTCTGGGGGATTTCCTGCTGGAATACCCCGACATCACCGTGAACATGGTGCTGAACAACCGCTACGTCGAGCTGATCAGCGAAGGCTTCGACATGGCGATCCGCGTGGGCGAACTGGAAGACAGCTCGCTTAGGGCGCGCAAGCTGACCGAAACGACCAAGCGCATGATCGGCGCACCGGGCTATTTCCAGAAATTCGGGCGGCCGCAGAAGATCGACGATCTGAACGACCACAAGCTTCTGCACTATTCCAACCAGGCCAACGGCAACGTCTGGAAGATCACCGCGCCCTCGGGCGAGAAGCGGCAGGTGCGCTCGGTGGGCTGGCTGACTGTGAACGACGGGCAAAGCCTGCTGAATGCCGCGATCTCGGGCCTGGGCATCGCCTACCTGCCCTCGTTCCTTTATGCGGATGCGATGCGGCAAGGGCAGGTGGAAGAAGCCATTCCGGGTCTCCCGGTCGAGGTTCTGGGCATCTACGCGGTCTATCCGCCAGGGCGGTTCACCCAGCCCAAGGTGCGCGCTTTCATCGACTTCCTGGCGCGGCGCTATGCCGACAAGGGTCCTGACAACTGGTGACGTCCCTTCCCCCTCTAAGGGCGTCCCTAGCGGGTCGAAGTGACGATCACTTCGACCCGTCTGTTTTTCTGCCGACCTTCTTCGGTCTGGTTGGTGGCACGGGGGGACAGATATCCGACGCCCTTTGCTGTGACTCGTGCGGGATCGGCGGCATACGTCTGGATCACGGCCTCGGCGACCGCTTCGGCGCGGCGTTCCGACAAGGCGACGTTGGCTGCAAGACTTCCCGATGCATCTGTATGGCCCACCAGCGCGATGGTTCCGTCGGGGTTGGCCTGCAACCAGGCTGCGACTGCAGCGAGCGAAGGGTATTCACCGTCCGAGAGCGTTGCCGCCCCGCTGGCGAAAACAAGGTCATCCAGGACGGCCACGCCGGCGTCATCCAGAGCCGCACCTACGTTCGAAGGAGCGGTTGAATCCGCAACCGCGCGTGAGACGACGGGTTCGTCCAGATCGATTGCCGTGTCGACGGACACGACCGAAGCCGGGGCCTCGCTGACCCGGGTGATCTGGACATAGGCCGCGCCGGTGCTGCGGCTGACCAGGATCGACACCGCTTCTGCGCCCTTCTGGGCCGACAGGAATCGGAAGTCCCCCAGATCGACGTGCATGTCCGGTTCCGGCATCACCTCCGTGTTGAAGCGAAAGTCGAAGCCGCCGCAGGTCCGTGTCTCGCACTCGAAGATGATCTCATAGCCGGCGCCCTTAACCTGGTCGCGTAGCGGGCCGTAAAGCGAAAGCGTCGTCATACCCGGCGCATCCAGTTTGAACGCCCGCTGGTCCAATGCCCCTTCGACCTGGCGCGCAGGTACCCCACTGCCGTCAAAGGAAGCCGTCGGCAAAGCGTAACTTCCAGGGATTTCGGATCGCGTTTCCTCGTTCAGGACCTTTGCCGGAAGGTCCAGGCTCAGGGCAGCGGCTGGGTCGGCCAGAACGGCGAAGACCACAAAAGGGAGGTAAGCCTTAGGCAATGCCCGGTCGCTTTCCGCGATCATTTCATTCGATAATGGTACTCTCCCACAACCTCCATGCCAAGGCGAGCGTAGAGCGCGCGCGCGGCAGCATTCTGCCGGGTGACGACCAGGGAAAGCCGCGTTGCATTCTGTTCCGCAGCCCAGTTGGCCGCGGCATGGAGAAGCTTCTTTCCCAGGCCCTGGCGGCGGTGGCTTTCCCGGACCTCCAGCGCATGCGCCATCGCCTCTGTCCCGTGGCAGGCGATGAAGGCGACACCCGCCGACCGGTCGTCAATCCGGCCAAGAAGGGCGGCCTTGGGACCCAGGACGCGCTCCATAACTGCGATGCGGGCCGGACCGATGCCGCCGTCGCTCCAGATCGAGCGCGCAATTTCAAGGGGCGGCCAGTGAGCGAAGGCGGTCAACCGCGGAAGGTCGGCGGTCAGTTGGTCGACCGGGGCTGCATAGGCCACGACCGGATCGACGATTCGCCAGCCCCGAGCATCCAGGGCTGCATCCAGCCTGGTTTCGCCGGGGCGAACCAGCATCAAAGGGTGATCCACCGTCGCTTCAATTGCGTCCAGGTCGACTTCGGTGAAGGTCCCGTTCAGGCTGGTTGCCGAGACGCGCTTGCCCCCGCCTGCTCCGTCCCGCAGTGTAAACGGGCCGAGAGTCCGCTGACCGGCAGGGGGCCAGGTTGCCTCCATTACTATGGCCAGGGCCTCGGGGCTCATCCGAAAAGACGTGTCAGCTTGACCATCGCTTCATCAAGTCTCGCGGCGTCCGTGCCACGGATCACCAGGTTCGTGCCGTGTGCGCCGTTCTGGAGGAACGGATACGACCCCATCGACAGATCGGCAAACTCGGCTGCAAGCGTGCCGAACGGGCCTGCGATCTCGCCTTCGCCCCGGTCGACCCGAAGGGACTGCGACAGCAGAGGCGGCCCGCCAGTCAGCTTTGGCAGAACTGATGCGACCATCGCCTGGAAGATGTTCGGGACACCGGCCATCACATGAACGTTCCCGATGGTGAAGCCTGGCGCGGTCGACACCGGGTTGTCGATCAGCGTGGCCCCGTCTGGAATGCGGGCCATCCGCTGGCGCGCCTCGTTGAACGGCAGGCCGGAGCGGTCGTAATGTGCCTGCAAGAGCGCCATCGCATCCGCGCGGTGGCTGATCTGTGCGCCCATCGCCTCGGCCACGGCGTCAGCGGTGATGTCGTCATGGGTGGGACCGATGCCACCGGATGTGAAGACATGGGTATAGCGCGCCGACAGGGAGCGGACCGCTTCGACGATTTCGGGGTGGATGTCGGCCACGATGCGAGCTTCGCGCAAGGTGATGCCTATCCGCGTCAATTCTCCGGCCAGGAAATGAAGGTTCGAATCGCGGGTGCGTCCCGAGAGGATTTCGTCGCCGATCACCAGGATTGCAGCTGTCGGGTTGGTCATCGGTGCCTCCGCAAAGGGTTTGTTGCGTCGGGTATAGCCCCGGCGCGCGGGGTTTCAAACCCCGGCCTCTGGCCATTTCTGCGCAAGATATTTATGTAGAGGCGAAGGAGAGCCCCATTGGACGACGTTCGCGCCCGTATCACCAAGGACGGCATTCGCATCTACGAGGATGCGGATTTCCCTGGGATGCGCAGGGCAGGTCGGGTCGCAGCCGAAATCTTGGACGCGGTGGTGCCATTGGTCATGCCGGGGACAACCACGGCGGTGATCGACGATTTCATTACCGAGGAGATCAAGCGCCGCGGTGTCACTTCGGCCACCATCGGCTACAAAGGCTACAAACACGCCTCGTGCATCAGCGTCAACCATGTGGTTTGCCACGGAATTCCCGGATCAAAGGTCCTTGTAGACGGCGACATCCTGAACGTCGACGTCACCGTGATCGTCGACGGTTGGTATGGCGACACGAGCCGGATGTATGTGGCGGGTCAACTGGGGCGCAAGGCCGAGCGGCTGATCGAGGTGACCCACGACGGTCTGATGCGCGGCATTGCGGCGGTGAAGCCCGGCAACACCTTCGGGGACATCGGCCAGGCGATCCAGTCCTACGTTGAGGCGCAGCGGATGAGCGTCGTCCGCGACTTCTGCGGCCACGGTCTTGGCCGCGTGTTCCACGCCCCGCCGAACGTGCTGCATTACGGCCGCGCGGGCTCGGGTCCGGTCCTGGAAGAGGGCATGTTCTTCACCATCGAGCCGATGGTGAATCTGGGTCGACCAGAGACGAAAGTGCTGGCCGATGACTGGACTGCCGTGACCCGCGACAAGTCTCTGTCCGCGCAATTCGAGCATTCTGTCGGCGTCACAGCCACGGGCTGCGAGATCTTCACCCTCTCCCCGGCAGGCAAGTTCCACCCAACCTGGCGCTAGGGAACCAACATCCTCAAGCAGGGATCTGACAGATTTCTGGCTCAAGAACTTTGGGCCTTCAGATCCCGGCGTACCACCCATAGCCGCGGTCGGCCCAATAGCTTCCCTTGCCAGCGGCCAGATGTACCAGACTGTCGGTCAACTCGATCGTGTGGACATATTTCGCCATCTTGTAGCCAAGCTGCCGCTCCACCCGCAGCCGCAGCGGTGCGCCGTTCGCCACTGGCAAGGGCGCGCCGTTCATCGCGTAAGCGAGGATGGTCTGGGGGTGAAACGCGTCGATCAGGTCCAGGCTTTCATAGTAGAAGACTTCGCCGGACAGCCCCCGCTCGATGGCGTCGAAGCAGTGGAAGACGGCGTAGCGCGCGGTAAGTTTCGGTTGCGCCGCCCGGAGGACCGATGCCAGCGGAACGCCCTGCCATTTGGCTATGCAACTCCAACCCTCGACGCAGTCATGCCGGGTGATTTGGGTGCGCGATGGCAGCGCGGTCAGTTCGGCCAGCGTCAGGCTTTGCGGAGCATCAACCAGACCGGAGACGGTCAACCGGTAATCCCGGAACCCTGTGTCGGCCATGCGCCGATATTCGGTGCTGTCGGGATTGATTGAACCGTTCGGGCGCTGGCCCTGCCGGATGTCGGCCTCGGCAAATTCCGGGGCCAGCCTTTCGCCGATCAGGGCGCGTTGGGCGCGGTGGGTCAGGCCCTCGTGGCTGGCGAACAGCCGGCGAAGGGCGCTGTCGCTGTCCCCGGCGCTGTCAAGCACCTTGCAACCTGAAAGTGCCAAGGCAGCGCTGCCAAGCAGAAGCTCGCGGCGGTTGATCATTCCTTGTCTCCATCGGTGCGATACCAGCCGGTCAGGATCGACCGCATCTCGTTCAACGGGCCTGCCAGGAGGATCATCGCCATGTGGACGGCAAAGAAGCCCAAAAGTGCCAGCATGGTCAGAAAGTGGATCGTCCGCGCAGTCTGGCGGCCTTGAAAGACTTCCAGCAGCCACGGGGCGGCGGCGTTGAAGCCGGGCGACATCGACAGCCCGGTCAGGATCATCAGCGGCAGCGCGATGAACAGGACCGAAGCGTAGGCGAGCTTCTGCAACACGTTATAGCTGGCCCCGTGATGAAATCGCAGCCGTGCATGGTCGGCCAGATCACCCGGCAAGGCACGCAGGTCGGCCAGCGTCGGAACCAGTTGCCGCAGATGTCCGTTCAGCGCCGATGCCACCAGCCACAGCGCCAGCGTTCCGACCAGCGCCCAGGCAAAGAAGAAATGGATCACCCGGCCCGTCGCCAGGCTTTGGTAGGACGGTATCGTCAGCGCCGCCGGAATGGCCCGCGCCTCTCCGTTCGAAACGCCAAGCAAGCCGGTGGTGTCGAACTCGACACCAAAGATGCGGGTAACGCCGCGCAGAGTTTCACCGTTCTCTCGGGAGCCGATCTCCAGGATGGCATTGTCATACTGGAACCCGGCCTCCAGCCCGACATGCAGGCTGGGATGGGCGTTGAAGATCTGCAGGCCCGTCAGCATCAGGAAGAACAGGCTGACGGCCCAGATCCAATGGGTGATCCGGGTCAGCAACCGTTGACGATAGACGAGCGGCCCCTTGGGCATGACATTCCTCCGCTTTCACGCCGAAGGAACGGAGGCGAAGCGGGGAAAGTTTCACCCTGCCGATCAGGATGAGCGCTGATTGCAATTCTTCGCCCCCCGGCTTATTTCGAAGGCTGACCCAAGGGGGCAGGATCAAAGCCGCATGAACTGGATCACCAACTACGTCCGTCCGAAGATCAACTCGCTCTTCTCGCGCCGCGAGGTGCCCGAGAACCTTTGGACGAAGTGTCCGGAATGCGGGACAATGCTGTTCCACCGCGAACTTGCGGGGAATCTGAACGTCTGCACCACCTGCGACCATCACATGGCGATCAGCCCCCGCGAACGCTTCGGCGCGCTGTTTGACGGTGGAATCTTCACCGAAGTGAAGGTTCCGGATGCGGTCGTTGACCCTCTACATTTCCGCGACCAGAAGAAATACACCGACCGGCTGAAGGCCGCGCAGAAGGCATCCGGCGAGAAGGATGCAATGCTGGTCGCCGAGGGTGAGATCAACCGCACCCCCATCGTCGCTGCCGCGCAGGATTTCAGCTTCATGGCCGGCTCGATGGGAATGTATGTGGGAAATGCGATCATCGCGGCGGCCGAAAGGGCGGTCAAGTTGAAGCGGCCGCTCGTTCTGTTCAGCGCCTCCGGTGGCGCGCGGATGCAGGAAGGGATGCTGTCCTTGATGCAGATGCC
>JANOCQ010000009.1:0-6258 GCA_031412255.1 Paracoccaceae bacterium
CGCCTGCGGCGCGCTGGCGCATGAGATCCTCGCCCTCAAGCGCATGAACGGCTGGGATCATCTTGATCTGCAATGTCTTCCCGCGAACCTGCACCTCTGGCCGGACCGTATCCCCGATGCCGTGGAAGCCGCCGTCACCGCACAACGCGACGCCTATGACTCGGTTTTCGTCGTCTATGCCGATTGCGGCACAGGTGGCCTGCTGCAGGCCCGTTGCGCCGCCCTGGGTGTCGAGATGGTCGAAGGCCCGCATTGCTATGCCTTCTTCGAAGGGACGGCAGGCTTTGTCGAACGGGCCGAGAACGAATTCACCGCCTTCTACCTGACCGATTTCCTGGTGCGGCAGTTCGACGCCTTTGTCTGGAAGCCGATGGGCCTGGACCGCCATCCCGAGTTGCGGGACATGTATTTCGGGAATTACACCAAACTGGTCTACCAGGCGCAGAAGGACGATCCCGCGCTGGATGCGAAGGCAGAGGACTGCGCCCGACGCCTGGGACTGGCCTATGAGCGGCGGTTCACCGGATATGGCGATCTGGCGGTGACCTTGTCGCGGGTGGCGGGTTAGCCTGCGAAGTCGGCAATCACCGCTACGCCGGGGGCACTGGGGCCGTCGAAGGCGCGCAGTTCCTGGGTGACCTGGCTGAGCGCGACCGTTCGGGCGACAATGGGACGCACGTCGACCTGGCCGGTCTCGATCAGGCTGAGAAGTGTCGGATAGCGCCAAGCGGGCATGCCGCGGGTGCCGAAGACGGAAAGCTGCCGCATGTAAAGCGTGTTCATGTCGATCTGCATGCTGGCAGTGTGGCCGGTGGGCAGACCGACCTGGGCATGACGGCCAAGCGGGCGGAGGCACCTGAGCGAGTTGTTGGCCGTGGTTTGGGTCCCCAATGCCTCGACGCTGACATGGGCCCCGCCTTGCGTCAGTTCCACGATCTTACCCGCCACGTCGCCGTCGCGGGCATCAAGTGCGGCTTCAGCTCCAAGGGCACGGGCATGTGCCAGCTTCTCGGGAACCACGTCTACCACGATCACCCGCGCGCCAAGCGCCTTTCCGATCAGAAGACAAGACAGCCCGATGCCGCCGGTGCCGTGGACAGCAAGCCATTCCCCGGCTTGAAGGGCGGCCCGCCCGGTCAGGGCGTGGAACGCAGTTGTCACGCGGCAGCCGAGCCCTGCCGCGAGGGTGGGGGACAAGCTTTCGGGCAGGCGGGTCAGGTTGTGGGCATGCGGCACCGAGACGTATTCGGCATAGGCCCCCCGGTCGCCGAAGCCCGGCACGCGCTGGGCGCGGCAGGTGGTGGTCTGACCGGACCGACATTCGGGGCAGTCGCCGCAGGCCAGGATGAAGGGGGCGATGACGCGGTCGCCTTTGCGCCATTTCGCCAGCGGGCCGACCTCGACCACCTCGCCGCAGTATTCGTGGCCAAGGATGTCGCCGGGTTTCACCTTTGGATGCTCACCCACCCAGCCGTGCCAGTCGCTGCGGCAAATACCGCAGGCAAGGGTCTTGAGGACTACGCCGTCGGCTTCGCAGATCGGGTCGGGGACGGATTCCAGGCTGAGGGGTTCGCGGTAAGCGCGAAGGACGGCGGCGCGCATCATGATCTCCGGTAATGGTCCAGGCAGTAGACGCGAATGGCGGAGGCAAGGCCCTCATCTCCTCGACGCGCGGTGTCGATTTCGGCGGCAAGGGCGTTGAGGGGCGTGTCCTTCTCGGCGGCGATCGCGCGGAAGGCGTCCCAGAACTCGGGCTCCAGCGAGACCGACGTGCGGTGGCCATGGAGGGTGAGTGAGTGTTTGGCAGGGCGGGTGGTCATGGGGGAGACGGTAGCGCAACGGTTGGCGTTGTCACCGGAGTTTTCGAAAACTCCGGTTCGGACCCTTCAAAGGGTCCGGCACGATTTCTTTGAAGAAATCGTCTAGGCGACCCGACGGATCGGCTCACGGTTGCAGAAGATTATGAACTGGCCTGCGTTCTCCACGACGGGAAACCCACGGCGCTTGATCTCGTCCAGGAACGGCTCACGACCGACGTAGCGTTCGACATCACGGACTTTCCGCCGAATTACCCCACCTTCGCGCGCCGCTTGCGACGAAAAGAGGTGAGAAATCCACTGATCGGATGACAGGAATTCCGGCAAGGCTGACATCGGCGCACCTCCTGCTGTCACCCTGCCAAAGCAGGGTTAACCAGAGGTTACTCGGTCTCGCGCTTGTGCCCGTCCAGCGCCTTTGCGGCCTTTTCGGCCCTGGCTTTCTCCAGTTCCCGCTCGGCCTTCGTCCGACCATGCTTTGCGGCTTTCACGTCAGCCTCGACGCGGGCGGCCTTGCGGACCGCCTGCTTCTTTACCATGCGAAGGTTGACGATCTCGGCCATCAGCCCTTGGGGCCAATCATGTCCTCGGGCCGCACGATGCGGTCGAAGGTCTCGCCATCGACGAAGCCAAGCGCAATCGCCTCTTCCCGCAGGGTTGTGCCGTTCTTGTGCGCGGTCTTCGCGACCTTCGTGGCATTGTCGTAGCCGATGGTGGGCGCCAGTGCCGTCACCAGCATCAGCGATTCCTTCATCAGCTTTTCGATCCGCGGGATGTTCGCTTGGGTGCCTACGACCATGTTGTCCGTGAAACTGGAGGCCGCATCGCCCAGAAGCTGGATCGACTGGAGCACGTTGTAGGACATCATCGGGTTGTACACGTTGAGTTCAAAGTGCCCTTGCGACCCGGCAAAGCCCACGGCGGCGTCGTTGCCCATCACTTGGGCGCAGACCATCGTCAGCGCTTCGGCCTGTGTCGGGTTCACCTTGCCGGGCATGATGGAACTGCCGGGTTCGTTCTCCGGCAGGATCAACTCGCCCAGTCCCGAGCGGGGGCCGGAGCCGAGGAGGCGGAGGTCGTTGGCAATCTTGAAAAGCGAACCGGCGACGGTCTTCAATGCGCCGGAGAACATGACCATCGCGTCGTGGGCGGCAAGGGCTTCGAACTTGTTCGGGGCGGTTATGAACGGCAGGCCGGTGATCTTTGCGATCTCGGCCGCCACGCGGACATCAAAGCCGACGCGGGTGTTCAGCCCGGTGCCAACGGCGGTGCCGCCTTGGGCCAGCTCGTAGATGTCGGGCAGGCAGGATTTCACCCGGGCGATGCCCTTGTCGACCTGGGTCGCATAGCCAGAGAATTCCTGGCCAAGCGTCAGGGGGGTTGCATCCTGCGTATGAGTGCGGCCGATCTTGATGATGTCCTTGAATTCGTTCGACTTGGTCCAGAGAGCCTTGGCCAGCTTCTCCAGTCCTGGGATCAGCACATCGCGGGTGTGCATGCCGATAGCGACATGCATCGCGGTCGGGAAAGTGTCGTTCGAGGATTGCCCCATGTTCACATGATCGTTCGGGTGAACGGGCTTTTTCGAACCCATCACGCCGCCCAGCATTTCGATTGCGCGGTTGGAAATCACCTCGTTCGCGTTCATGTTCGACTGGGTGCCGGA
Source organism: Paracoccaceae bacterium (assembly GCA_031412255.1). Taxonomy (GTDB): domain Bacteria; phylum Pseudomonadota; class Alphaproteobacteria; order Rhodobacterales; family Rhodobacteraceae; genus Tabrizicola. Next base: position 3,484 of record JANOCQ010000009.1, read on the forward strand.
CCCAGTCTGCCACACGACCAGCGGGAAGTTGTCGTCAAAGCGGCCCTCGATCACCTCACTCGCGGCTGCGACGATGGCATTGCCTAGGTCCGCAGTCAGATCTCCCTGCGCCATGCTAACCCGTGCACAGGCCTGCTTGATCACGCCCAAGGCGCGGATGATCGGGACAGGCTGGCGTTCCCAGCCGATGGGGAAGTTGATGATCGACCGCTGGGTCTGCGCGCCCCAGTACTTGTCGGCTGGCACATCCAGCGGGCCGAAGCTGTCTGTTTCGGTACGGGTCGCGGTCATCGGGGCCTCCATATGCTCACGCGCTTCGCATAGCGCCAGAGGCGGGCGAAATCAATTGGCATACATTGGTATACCGTCGACCCGCCGCAAATGCCGCAGCTCAACTGCGGCGGAAGCGGTAGACGGTCGCGGGCGGGAGGTTCGCCCAGATCTTGTGACCCTTGTTCACCTTCAGCCCCAGAGTGGCAATGGTTTCGACGGGAAGGGGCGGTCGGTTGCCGTAGGTGAATTGCACATAGTGGCCACGGGGTGCCAGGATGGCGAAGGCGGCGGACACGATGCCTTGCCGGACTTCGGGTGGCATGGAGAGCAGCGGCAGGCCCGAGATCACGGTGTTGACGCCGGTCGGAACCAGATGCGCGGCCTCTTGCGCCGGAAGCTGATGCACGGTGACGCCGGGAAACTTGCTGCGCAAATGATCGACGAATTCCTCGTCCAGCTCGAAGAGTGTCACGTTTTCCGGTGGGACGCCGCGCGCAAGGATCGCCTCTGTGAAGCGGCCGGTGCCAGGGCCGAATTCAACAACGGGTCCGCTTTTTGGCCCAAGTCCCAGCGTCATCGCCCGCGCCAATGTGCGTGAGGAAGGAGCAATCGCCGAAACCTGCCGGGGGTTCTTGAGAAGCCGCCGTCGGAACAGCGCAAGGTCTGACATCAATGTTTGCGGAACTGGTCGAGCGATACGATCTCGGCGTCCTGCCGAACCGGCTCTTCCTCGACCTCGATCTCCAGATCTTCGTCGTCTTCGTCTTCATCCTGCTCTTGCGTTTCAAACCGCAGGCCGAATTCTACCGAGGGGTCGACAAAGGTCCGCAGCGCGTCGAAGGGGATCACCATCGGTTCGGGATTGTTTCCGAAATTCAGAGTGATGCTGAAACCTTCGTCGGTTACGATTAGGTTTTCATACCAATGCTGGATCACGACGGTCATTTCGGTCGGATAGCGTTCCTTCAACCAATCGGCGATTTGCACGTCTGGGTGCATGGTGTCGAAAGTGATGAAGAAATGATGGGCCCCGGGCAATCCGTGCTGGGACACATCGGTCAGGACCGACTGGATCAGGCCCCGCATCGCGCGGTGCATGAGATTGCCGTAGTCGATGCTGCGCGCCATTGTCTCCGTCCTTTCCCGGTTGCGGTGCAGCATAGGGGATTCGAGGGCCAAGGGAAGGGGTGGAAGAATGCGTTCCCCGGCGCGCGTCAAAGAACCGCCATCGTCGCGCTGGCAAGCGCCGAAATCGCCAGAACGGCAAGCAGCGGCCAGTGCCGGACCAGAAGCGCCCAAGCCGCGAAGCCCGCGATCAGCGCCGGCAGCGGCCTGAGGCTGGTCAGATCGGGCAGGGCAATGGACAGCGGGCCAAAGCTGATCTCGGGCACGTTCGCAAAAAGGACATGCAGCGCGAACCAAAGCGACAGGTTCGCAATCACCCCCACCACGGCAGCGGTTATGGCGGCAAGGGCGCCGGACAGTCGCGGCATGTGGGTCAGGCGTTCGATGAACGGCGCTCCGGTGAAGATGAAAAGGAACGAGGGGATGAAGGTCATCCAGACGGCGACGCCAGCTCCGGCCAGGCCCAGTTGCCAGCCTCCGACCTGGTGCGCGGCCATGAAGCCGACGAACTCGTTCACCAAGATCAGCGGACCGGGCGTCGTCTCGGCCAGACCAAGCCCGTCGATCATCTGCTGCAGGGTGAGCCAGCCCTTGGTTTCGACTACATCCTGGGCCATCCAGGCCAGAACGGCATAGGCGCCGCCGAAGGTCAGGACAGCGAGCTTGGAAAAGAAGACGCCGATCTCGGCAAGCCGCTGCGGGGCCGCCAGGACCAGAAGTCCAAGTGGGACAAGCCAGATCGCACCCCAGGTGACTGCGGCACGTAGCGACCGGGCCAGGGCCTTGGGCGGCGCAGGCCTTGGCACCGAGGTTCCCGGCGTGCGGAAGAAGCCCCAGAAACCGGCGGCAAGGATGATGACTGGAAAAGGCAGGTTCAGAACGAAGATTCCCAGGAAAGCCGCAACCGCAATGACATAGGCCTCACGCGATTTCAGGGCGCGGCGCGAGACGCGGATCAGCGCTTCGACGACGATGGCAATCACGGCGGCCTGGATTCCGGTGAAAAGGGCGGCGACCACCGGAACTTGGCCAAAGGTCGCGTAAATGAGCGAAAGCACCAATACGACCAGCGCGCCCGGCAGGACGAAGAGCCCTCCGGAAATAAGTCCCCCGGTCACCCCGTGCAGCCGCCAGCCGATCCAGGTGGCAAGCTGCATCGCTTCGGGGCCAGGCAGCAGCATACAGAACGACAGGGCGCGCAGATAGTCGGGCTCGCTGACCCATTTCCGGTCGTCCAGGATCTCGCGGTGCATCAGCGCGATCTGCGCAGCTGGCCCGCCGAAAGAAAGGCAGCCGATCTTTGCGAAAGTCCGGGTTAGATCGGCAAGCGAAACGGTGGGCTCGGTCATTCTCGGCGTCCTTGCGGCCAGTCGTGGC
>JANOCQ010000010.1:0-6180 GCA_031412255.1 Paracoccaceae bacterium
GGCCAGCTGACCGGCGACACCGACTTTGCCGCGCCGGAAACGCTGGTCGCCTTTGCGCTTGGCATGACCCTTTTCGTCATCACCCTGGGCTTGAACATCTTCGCCCTCTGGGTTGTCCGGAAATACCGGGAGCAATACGAATGACCGACATTTCCGCCGCCGGGCTTCCTCGCCGCAAGCAGTCCATCCTGACACCCAGCGCCGAGATGAAGCGCCGCAATGCCGCAGAGATCCGTTTCAGGGTCTACGGGATCATTGCCATCACCATCTCGCTGGCAACGCTTGCCATCATGCTTTTCACCATCTTCCGCGATGGCGTGTCGTCCTTCCATCAGGCGACACTGACCTTCCCGATGGAGCTGTCTTCCGACACGCTGGACCCCAAGGGCAATCGAGACCACGCGGAAATGTCTATGGTCACGACGGTCGGCTATCAGAAGGTGATTTCCCGCGCCCTTCTGGCACATCTTGAAACGCAGGGCCTGGCCCAGGACGGAGTCTCGGACAAAGAGATCGGCGAACTGATCTCGAAGGATGCTGCAGGCACCCTTCGGGCAGAGGTCCTGGCCAACCCCGACATGATCGGCAGCACCATTTCCGCAACCGTGCTGGCCGCAGGGCGGGTGGATGGTTTTCTGAAAGGCCGCGTCACGCTGAAGTCCGCCGAACGCGACGGCCAGATCACACCGGACCAGCTGCGTCTCGTCGAAAAACTGAAAGCGGCGGGCATTGTCGCCTCCAGCTTCAATTGGACCTTCTTCACCAATCCCGACGCGTCCGACCAGCGCCCCGAGGCAGCAGGCCTGGGCGTCGCACTTCTCGGCTCGGCCTACATGATGCTGATGGTGCTGGTGATGTGCGTTCCAGTCGGTGTCGCGGCCTCGATCTACCTGGAAGAGTTCGCTCCGAAGAACCGCTGTACCGACGCGATCGAGGTCAATATCTCGAACCTCGCCGCCGTCCCGTCGATTGTCTTCGGCATCCTCGGCCTTGCCGTCTTCATCAACTTCGCCGGCCTGCCGCAGTCTTCATCGGTTGTCGGCGCGCTGGTCATCAGCCTGATGACGCTTCCAACGATCATCATCGCCACCCGCGCCGCTATCCGGGCCGTGCCGCCCTCGATCCGCGATGCCGCTTTGGGCGTCGGCGCGTCGAAGATGCAGACGGTCTTCCACCACGTCCTGCCCTTGGCCATGCCCGGCATCCTCACCGGCACGATTCTGGGTCTGGCCAGTGCGCTGGGAGAGACGGCACCGCTTCTCTTGATCGGCATGGTCGCCTTCGTCGACAACTACCCTGCCGCCCCACCGGAAGGCTTCCTTGACCCGGCCACCGCTCTGCCGGTGCAGGTCTACTCCTGGGCCAGCCGCGCCGACCCGGCCTTCATCGAACGCTCGAACGGGGCGATCATCGTGCTTTTGGTGTTCCTCGTCGTCATGAATGTTGCCGCCATCCTGCTCCGCCGCCGGTTCGAACGGCGTTGGTAGTCACGTCAAAAGCGGCAGGAGGAGCGAGAACAGCTCCGCCTGCGACGATATCCCGCAGCGTTGGTAAAGCTGCTTTCGGAAGACCTTGACGGTCTGCGGCGACACCCCCAGACGCAGGCCGATCGACGCGGTGGAGTGCCCGCGCAAAATCAGGAGCGCCACCTCCCCCTGCCGGGGCGAAAGCTGCATGCCCTGCCGGCGCGCTGCCTGGATCAGAAGCGCCTTGGTATCCTCGACCTCCCCCGCGTCACTCCGCAGCCCGCGCCACTCTGCCCGCGCCAGGGCCGCCAGCACCGGCGCCATCCGCTCACAGGCCGCCACTTCACCGGCACTGAACGGCCTTCCCGACCGGGCGTCCCGACCCAGACACAGGTTCAACGAAACGCCACCGGCCATGGGTGCCACGACAGCGATCTCGTCGATCAATGTCGTCGCCGCGAAATATTCGACAAAATACCGGCTGCGCTGAAAGGCATCGGGCGCAATGTCCCGGATGCGATAAGCCCCTTCGCCGGCCCGGGTCAGGTGCAGCTCGAAATAGGGGTCCAGCCGGTACGCACCCGCCAGATAGCCCGTCTCCAGCCGCGCGAAGACCCTGGAGTTCTCGGCCCGCGTCAGCAGAACCACCGGAGGCCCCGTGTCGCGGTACGCCATCGCGATCAAGTTGTCCGGAGCCGCCAGCGCTCCGCAGATCCGCCACAGCGCTTCGGGAAACACCTCCTGGTGCAACCCGGCAATCGCCGCCGCAATATGCTTTTCCAAACCCCCGTCCGCCATCCATACCTCGCTGGGGGTATATACCCCTCCGCCCAGGGCAACATACGATAAACTGGCAGGAGCAGGGGTATGATTCCCCAGGGAGGCCGCATGAAAATCGCACTCTGGCAGGGCGCGTCCCCCGCGTCCGATCTGAACGCCGCCTGCACCCAGGCCGAAGCCGCCCTGGCAGCGGCAGGCGCTTTGGGGGCGGCCGCCCTGGTCCTTCCCGAGGTCTGGCTTCCGGGCTACAATCAACCGGATATTCCCGCCCAGGCACTGCCCCTGGACAGCCCGCCCCTTCGCCGTCTCGCCGCCGCTGCCAAGGCCCACCGCACCGCCCTCGTCGTCGGCTACGCCGAACGCGACGGTGACCTCGTTTACAACTCCGCCGCCTGCTTTGGCCCCGATGGGACGCTCCTTTGCAACTACCGCAAGGTCCAGCTCTACGGCCCGAGCGAGGCTGCACTTTACACACCGGGCGAGACGCTTCCGACATTTCATCTTGGAGCGGAAACCGCTGCGATCCTAATATGTTACGACGTGGAGTTCGCACCACATGTAACCGCCCTGGCCAGCCGTGGCACAACGCTGATCCTGGTCCCCACCGCGAACATGGCCCCCTTCACGCACGTTCCGCGCGCCACCGTTCCCGCAATGGCGGCCAACCATGGCATCACCATCGCCTATGCCAACTACTGCGGTTCCGAGGGCAACCTCACCTACATCGGCAATTCGGTCATCGCCGGCCCCCACGGAGAAATCCTGGCCCAGGCTGGCGAAACGCCCACCCTCCTCATCGCCGAGATCCCGCCCCGCGACCCCTTTCGCCTTTCCACGCAAGCTGTCGATTTTCGGACCCTCTGATGCGCGATCCCCGACACGACATCCTGTTCGAACCTCTCCGTATCGGTCCAAAGACCGCGAAGAATCGCTTCTACCAGGTGCCGCACTGCAACGGCGGCGGCTACCGCGATCCCTCCGCCGTGACCGAAATGCGCCGCACCAAGGCCGAGGGCGGCTGGGGCGTGATCTTCACCGAGCAGACCGAAATCCACCCGACCAGCGAAATCACCCCCTTCATCGAACAGCATCTGTGGGAGGACAAGGACATCCCCGCGCTTGCTGCCATGGCCCAGGCGATGAAATCCCACGGGGCCCTGGCCGGCATCCAGCTGGCCTACAGTGGCATCAACGGACCGAACCTCTACTCGCGCGAGGTACCGCTTGCCGTTACCGGCGGCCCGATCCTGACCTTTACCGCAGACCCCGTACAGGCCCGCACGATGGACAAGGAGGACATCCGGAACCTCCGCCGCTGGTTCCGCAACGCCTTTCGCCGCAGCCAGCAGGCAGGCTTCGATCTCATCTGCCTTTACGGCGCACATGGTTTCGGGATTTTGCAACACTTCCTCTCCCGCGCCACCAACCACCGGACCGACGAATATGGCGGCAGCCTTGAAAACCGGTCAAGGTTCGTCCGCGAACTCGTTGAAGACGCAAGGGAAACCACCAAGGGTGAGCTTGGCATCACCCTTCGCATGTCGCTTCACGAGGCCGGATCACACGGGTTTTCCAACGCGGAACTCCGCGACTTCATCGCCATGCATCCCGACCTTCCGGACCTTTGGGACCTGGCCCATGGCACATGGGAGGCCTGCTCCGGCACCTCGCGCTTCACCCCCGAAGCAGCGCAGGAGGACCTTGTCAAAGGCATCAAGCAACTCACCTCCAAACCCGTCGTGGGTGTTGGCCGGTTCACCTCTCCCGATGCTATGGTCCGTCAGATCAAGGCCGGGAACCTCGACTTCATCGGGGCGGCACGACCTTCCATCGCCGATCCCTTCCTGCCCCGGAAAGTCGAACAGGGCCGCTACGAAGACATCCGCGAATGTATCGGCTGCAACATCTGTGTGTCTGGCGACATGACGGGCGGGATCAGCCGCTGCACCCAGAACACCGCCTTCATGGAGGAATGGCGCAAAGGCTGGCACCCCGACCGCGCCCGCCCGAAGGGTTCCTCGGAAAGCGTTCTGGTCGTTGGTGCTGGGCCAGCCGGTCTTGAAGCCGCGCTGCAAGCGGCTCGACGCGGCTACAAGGTGACCTTGGCCGAGGCCACCAGCACCCTCGGCGGCCGCGTGGCCAAAGAGCGTCTTCTTCCCGGCCTTTCCGCCTGGGGTCGCGTCGCCGAATACCGCACCGGCCAGCTTCGGCCCATGCCGAATGTCGAGATCTACCGCGACAGCGCCCTGTCAGCGGAAGATTTGCTGTTGATGGGCGCCGACCACGTCGCCATCGCAACCGGGTCCACCTGGCGCAGGGATGCTGTCGCGCGGCTGCATCTGCACGACATTCCAACCGATCCGTCCATGCCGATCTACACCCCCGACGACCTGATGGCCGGCAAATGCCCCCAAGGCCAGACCGTCACGATTTACGACGACGACCACTTCTACATGGGCTCCGTCCTTGCCGAACTTGTCGTCGCAAAGGGAAACCGCGTCCATTTCGTCACCCCTGCCGTCAAGGTCGCGGAATGGACGGACAATACGCTCGAGCAGGGCACAATCATGCGTCGCCTGCTCGATCTGGACCTCACATTTCACTTCAACAAATCCCCTGAAGCCATTCGACCGAAAGAGGTAATCCTCGGCTGCACCTGGACCGGCCGCCAAACCAGCCTTCCGTCCGAGGCTGTGGTCTACGTCACCTCCCGCACACCGAAGGCTCAACTCTACCATACCGCAAAAGCGCTTGATTGGCGGTCTCGGGGCATCAAATCCGTGACACTGATCGGCGACGCCGCCGCTCCCGGCCCGATCGCCTGGGCGACTTACGCCGGACGGGCCTGGGCAGAAGGCCTCGATCAGCAGGATCCCGGCGACGCCCTGTCATTCCGCCGCGAGATCGCCACGCCTGAACCAGGCGTTTCGCTCTTGCCATGATCCGCGCCCCGGCATTTTCTGTCTGCACCTATCCCGGCCAGGCCCGCGACAAAAGGCTCGCGCGGACCGCGTTCTATCAAAAAGCCACCCTTACCGAACGGACCCGAGCATGACCCACTTCCGCCATCGCAAGTTCAACACCAAGGATACCTACCCCGAGCAGAAGCTGGACAACGACCTTGCCCAGGCCGTCGTCGCGCGGGGGCGGATCGTGTTTCTCCGCGGTCAGTGCCCGCAGGACCTGGACACAGCCGCGGACATCGGCAGCCATGATCCCGTGGAACAGACGCACAAGGTGATGCAGAACATCCGGCAGCTGCTGGAGGAGTGCGGCGGCCGCATGGAGCATCTCTGCAAGGTCGTGGTCTACCTCACCGACGTTCGCCACCGCGAGGCGGTCTACCGCACGATGGGCGAATACATCAAAGGCGTGCATCCCGTCTCGACCGGGGTCGTTGTCACGGCGCTGGCCCGGCCAAGCTGGCTGGTCGAGATCGACGGAACCGCAGTGATTCCGGACGACGAGAAATGACATTCTCCATCGTCGCGCGCTGTGCCCGGACCGGGCAGGTCGGGATGGCGATCTCGTCGTCCTCCCCCGCCGTCGCAGCGCGGTGCGCGCATGTCCGGGCAGGGGTTGGGGCGGTCGCCAGCCAGAACATCACCGATCCCACCCTTGGCCCTCTGGTTTTGGACCAGCTGGAAGCGGGTCTTTCGGCGGACGCGGCTCTTGCGGCCATCACCCGCGACCGCGCCCACATCGACTACCGGCAACTTCTGGTGGTCGACCGGAAGGGACGGACGGCAATCCATTCCGGTGGCCAGGTGCTGGGCATCTGGGCCGAGGCGCAGGCCGCGGATTGCGCCGCGGGGGGGAACCTGCTGGCCGGGGAACTTGTCCCGATGGCGATGATCGAGGCATTCGCAACCGCCAGGGGCATCCTTGCCCAACGCCTCATGCTCGCCCTGGAAGCTGGCCTGAAGGCTGGCGG
>JANOCQ010000011.1:0-5577 GCA_031412255.1 Paracoccaceae bacterium
TTCCTCGGCGAGCGGCTTCTTGATGTGCTCCTGAATCACGCGCCCCAGGGGCCGCGCGCCCATCTTGTCGTCATAGCCCTTCTCGCCAAGCCAGGCCGCGGCCTCTGGCGTCAGCTCGATATGCACGCCACGGTCCAGAAGTTGTGCTTCGAGTTGCAGCACGAACTTCTCGACCACCTGCAGGATGACTTCGCGGCCAAGTGGCGCAAAGTTGATCACCGCGTCCAGACGGTTGCGGAATTCCGGCGTGAACGTGCGTTCGATCGCGGCGGTATCCTCGCCCGTGCGGCGTTCGCGGCCAAAGCCGATGGCGGATTGGCTTTGCTCACGCGCGCCGGCGTTTGACGTCATGATCAGGATCACGTTGCGGAAATCCACCGTCCGGCCGTTGTGGTCGGTCAGCTTGCCGTGATCCATCACCTGCAGAAGGATGTTGTAGACATCCGGGTGCGCCTTTTCCATTTCGTCCAGCAGCAGCACGCAATGCGGGTGCTGGTCGACGCCGTCCGTCAGCATGCCGCCCTGGTCAAAGCCGACATAGCCCGGAGGCGCGCCGATCAGGCGGGAAACCGCGTGCTTTTCCATGTATTCCGACATGTCGAAGCGGATCAGTTCCACGCCAAGGCTGGAAGCAAGCTGCTTCGCCACCTCGGTTTTCCCGACACCGGTCGGCCCGGCGAAGAGGTAGTTGCCGATGGGCTTTTCGGGTTCGCGCAGCCCCGCACGCGCGAGTTTGATCGCGGAGCAAAGTGCAGTGACGGCCTTGTCCTGACCGAAAACCACCCGCTTCAGCGTCTTTTCCAGGTCACGGAGTGTTTCGGCATCATCCTTTGAAACGGTTTTCGGCGGGATGCGGGCGATCTTGGCCACGACAGCCTCGATCTCTTTCACGCCAAGCGATTTGCGACGCTTGAGGCCCGACAGCAGGTGCTGCGCGGCGCCGGCCTCGTCGATCACGTCGATGGCCGAGTCCGGCAATTTGCGGTCGTGGATGTAGCGCGCGGCAAGTTCCACGGCCGATTTGATGGCATCGTTGGTATACTTCAGGTCGTGGTGTTCCTCGAAGTGAGGTTTGAGGCCCATCAGGATCTTGATGGTGTCGGGCACCGAAGGTTCGTTCACGTCGATCTTCTGGAAGCGCCGCGACAGTGCACGGTCCTTTTCAAAGTGCTGACGGAATTCCTTGTAGGTGGTCGAGCCCATGCAGCGCAGCTTCCCGCCCTGCAATGCCGGTTTCAACAGGTTCGACGCATCCATCGCGCCGCCGGAGGTCGCGCCGGCGCCGATCACGGTGTGAATCTCGTCGATGAAGAGGATCGCGTCGGGGTGATCTTCCAGTTCCTTGACGACCTGCTTCAGCCGCTCTTCGAAGTCACCCCGATAGCGGGTGCCTGCAAGAAGCGCGCCCATATCGAGGCTGAAGATGGTAGCCTTGGCCAGCACTTCCGGCGTCTCGCCGTTGACGATCTTGCGGGCCAGGCCCTCGGCGATGGCGGTCTTGCCCACGCCGGGGTCACCGACGAGAAGCGGGTTGTTCTTGCGGCGGCGGCACAGGACCTGAATCGCACGCTCCACCTCGAGTTCGCGCCCGATGAGGGGGTCGACGTCGCCCTTGCGGGCCTTGACGTTCAGATCGACGCAGTATTTCGACAGCGCGGATTCCTTGGCTTCGCCTGCCTCGGCCTTGGGGGTTTCATGCGGTTCATCGGCGCCTTGGACGGGGCGTGCCTCGCCGTAGGACGGGTCCTTTGCCACGCCATGCGCGATGAAGTTGACCGCGTCGTAGCGGGTCATGTCCTGCTCTTGCAGGAAGTAGGCGGCGTTGGATTCGCGTTCGGCGAAGATCGCGACCAGAACGTTCGCGCCCGTCACTTCGGTGCGACCGGAGGACTGGACGTGGATCGCCGCGCGCTGGATGACGCGCTGGAAGGCGGCGGTGGGGACGGCCTCGCTGCCTTCGACGTCGGTGACGAGCGTCGACAGATCGTCGTCGATGAAGTCGGTCCGGGTCTTGCGAAGGTCGTCAAGATTGACGGCGCAGGCCTTCATCACGCGGGCTGCGTCGGGTTCGTCGATCAGGGCCAGCAGGAGATGCTCCAGCGTGGCGAGTTCATGGCGGCGCGAGTTGGCCAGGGCCAGGGCGCTGTGGATTGCCTGTTCAAGCGTGGTCGAAAACGATGGCACTTCAGTGCTCCTGTCCTGCAGGTCAGCCGGGCGCCGGGGCCCGATACCGACCGTGGCCTCATAAGCTTAAAGTTCGGTTTTATTCACCGCACTTCAAGCGCAATTTTCCAGATTTAGGGGTTTCCCCCAGAACATCACGCCGATTGTGATATGAGAGAGTCAGAACTTGTCTTTTCTGGCCCGAATTTCGGCGAATACGGTGACATCATCGGCATCTGGCAGGCCGACCGCAGTCTTGAGCGCGGGCAGGTTCGCCCGCAGATAGGGGTTCGTCGCCAGCTCTGTCGCAAGCGATGAAGGCACGGTGGGACGGCCTTGGGTGCGCAGGGACGCGACTTCGGCAGAACGAGAGATAAGCTGCGGATTGTCGGGTTCAAGGGTCAAAGCGAAGCGCAGGTTCGAGGCGGTGTATTCGTGACCCGAGCAGACCAGCGTTTCCAGGGGGAGCAGGGCAAGTTTTTGCAGCGAGGCGTGCATCTGGCGGGGCGTGCCTTCGAAGAGCCGACCACAGCCGCCGGCCATCAGGCTGTCTGCGGTAAAGAGAAGGTGGCTTTCGGGAAAGTGAAAGGCGATGTGGCCGATGGTATGGCCGGGGACCTCGATCACCCGGGCAATCTCGGTCCCCACGGAGAAACTGTCGGCCTCGGTCAGGGCAAGGTCGAGACGCGGCAGGCGGTGCGCATCGGCGCTGGCTCCCAGCACCATCGCTCCGGTCCGGGCGCGCAGGGTGTCGACGCCCTGGATATGGTCGTCGTGGTGGTGAGTGATGAGGATGTGGGTCAGCCGCCACTGACGGGCATCCAGCGCGGCAAGGATGGGCCCGGCTTCGGGCACGTCGATGACGGCGGTCTGGCTGGTGTCGGGGTCGTGGATCAGGTAGGCGTAGTTATCCGCCAGACAGGGGATCGTCACCAGTTCAAGCGGCATGGCCTTTGACCTTCTCGCGGGTATGATGGACAGGATTGCCCCGAGGAGGGACCCGCCGCAATGCATCTTGATGTGCTGGACCTGAGGAATTTCTATTACCGCACCCAGTTGGGCCGTGTGGCGCAGCGGGCGATCCGGGATCAGGTCCTGCGGCTGTGGCCTCAGAAGTCAGGCGAGACGGTGGTGGGTTTCGGCTTTGCGGTGCCGCTTTTGCGTCCGTATCTGTCCGAATCGCGGCGCGTGGTAGGGCTGATGCCGGGCCCGCAAGGGGTGATGCCCTGGCCCGCGGGGATGGAGAACGTCAGCGTCCTGTGCGAGGACACGGCCTGGCCCGTGCCGACGGGGCTGGTGGACCGGCTGGTGCTGATGCACGGTCTGGAGACCTCCGAGAACCCTTCGGCAGTGCTGGAGGAGTCCGTGCGCGTTCTGGGGCCGGGGGGACGGGCGCTGTTCATCGTGCCGAACCGGTCCGGACTGTGGTCCCGGCGCGATGCGACGCCTTTCGGCTTTGGGCGGCCCTATTCGGTGGCGCAGCTGGAGGCGCAGCTGAAACGGCACGGCTTCACGCCGGAACGCAGCTGCTCGGTCCTGTTCGCGCCGCCGTCCAGTACGCGGTTCTGGCTGCGGTCCGCCGATTTCTGGGAGGCGTTCGGGCGGCGGATGCCCTGGTTGGCGGGCGGCGTGCTGATGGTCGAAGCGTCGAAACAGGTCTATGCGCCGACGCAAGGCGGGTTGCGGGCGGCGGTGAAGAAGCCGTTGCGGGTGCTGGAGGGGGTGGGCAGCGCTAAGCCGGCGTTGAACCGGGAAAAGCGCGGGGTTGCCGACTGACGAGAGGGTGGAACTTTCCGTGAGGGTGGCCGGAAGCGCAGGCAGACAGTCAGGGTCGCGGGGGTAGGGCGGGCGAGCCGCCCACTCTCAGATCACGCGGACCTGGGTGCCGATGGGGCAAAGGTCGAACAACTGCGCGATGTTCTCGTTGAAAAGACCGATGCAGCCGTCCGAGGATCGACGGCCGATCTTCCGGGTGTCGTGGGTGCCGTGGATGATGTAGGCGGGCCAACCGAGATACATCGCGTGGGTGCCCAAGGGATTCTCCGGTCCGGGGGGAATCGGTTTCCAGTCTGGGTAACGCTCCATCTGAGACGCCGTGGGCGTCCAGCTGGGTCCGACCTTCTTGCGGACGATCTCGGTGTAGCCGCGCTTTGTCAGCTCGTCCGAAATCGGGACCGACGTCGGGAAGATGCGATAGTCCGCACCATCCGCGCTCCAGAAATGCAGAGCGCGCGAGGTGGTGTCGGCGACGATGGTCGCGCGGCCCAAGGTGTCGAAATGGTCGCGCCAGTCCTGCATCTTGAAGCTGGAGACGTTGTTGCGCACCGAAGCGGAGTCCGTTTCAGGATCGGCGGCGCGAGCGAGGGCGGGGGCGAAGGTTGCGCCAAGGGCAAGGCCCAGAGCGGAGCGGCGGGTAAGGGTCATGATCTTCCTGCGGTCTGCTTTTTGCTTTTCAGCGCAAAGGTTTCGCTTTGCGGCACTGAGGTCAATCGGCCAGAGGCGGGTTTGACAGGTATGTGACCAGGCGTGACGGTAAGCTGAATTAGGCGGAACGCCGGGCAAGCCAGGGCAATCCGACTGGCGAAAACCGCGTTGAACCTGCTGAAAATCCCCCTGCTGTGCATCGGCAACCGGCCACTGCCAGCGTCCCTTGGGCCGGTCGCCTGGCCCTCCGATCCTGAAGCAGGCAGCCGACAGCGACAAAGTGACCAAGCGCCATTGCCGGAATCCCTCACGAAACGGCGAGCAACCCGGTTGCGGGGTGGGAAAGCCTCTGCTAAGGACCCCGCGACGGATGGTGCGGCCCAGACGATTGTCGAGGTATGCGCCAAAGGGACGCCCGGTTCGCAAGAGCCCGGGGCACAGGACAGCGGAAGGGTTGACGTGTCAGAATCTGCTTCGATCTCTCTTGGCATTGCGTCGCGTTACGCGTCGGCCCTGTTTGAGCTGGCGAAAGAAGACGGTGCGCTGAAAGCACTTGAATCCGATACATCGGCCCTGACCGAGGCTCTTGCCGGCAGCGCGGACCTGCGCAGCGCCATCGCTTCGCCGATGGTCAGCCGCGATGATCAGGCCAACGCCATTCGGGCGATCGCCGCGAAGATGGGTCTGAGCGCCCTAATGGCGAACACCTTGTCGCTGATGGCCGACAAGCGCCGCCTGTTCGTTCTGCCGCAGCTTCTGTCCTCGCTGACCGAGATGATCGCGACCGAAAAGGGCGAAGTGACCGCCGAGGTCACCGCAGCCCGTGCCCTGTCGGCCGCACAATCGAACAAGCTTGCCGAGACGCTGAAAGCCCGCGTCGGCAAGACCGTGAAACTGAAAACGACCGTCGATGAATCCCTCATCGGCGGTCTTGTCGTCAAGCTCGGCTCGACCATGATCGACACCTCGGTCAAGGCAAAGCTCGCGGCT
>JANOCQ010000012.1:0-6661 GCA_031412255.1 Paracoccaceae bacterium
GCTTCATGCCGATCGACGTGGTGGCAGGGCTGGAGGGAGCAAGCTGCTTTCCCCATGTCACTGCCGCACTGGCCGACTTGCGGGGCATCACGCTGTCCTATGACGGCGAGAAGCGGAACGCCTCGTCTTCGGGGGTCAATCAGGACGTGGTTGCACTGGCGCAGCGGTTCGGAATGCTGATGGCGGAATACAACCAGGCCATCGGAGACGGGAAGATCTCGGTCAATGAAGCCAAGCGCCTGCTGCGCGAGACGCTGGCGATCCAGCAGGTTCTGCTGGAGATGAAGCTGAACCTGGAAGAAGAGGCAAGCTGACGGGGCCGGCCGGACCGACCCCGTCCAGTTGTTCTAGCGCGCGTCGCGGCGCGGCGCAAAACTGCCGCCCTGCGGTTTGCTTTGCTGCGGACGCTGACCGGCTGGCTTGCCCTGACCCGCAGGACGTCCCTGACCCGAAGGTTTGCCCGAGCTGCCGGCACGCTGGCCTTGCGGCTTTGCGGTCAGCTTCTGGCCCTGGCGCCCGCCGGTTCCCTGGCGCTGGCCACGGTTCGCGCCGGGTTTTGGCGCCGCCGCGACCACATCCGCCGCCCATGGTGCGCCGCCCACGATCGGCAGCGGCTTCTTCAGCATCTTCTCTATCGCCTGCAACTCGCCCATCTCGGCCGGTGCGCAGAAGCTGATCGAAGACCCTTCGGCCCCCGCTCGCGCGGTGCGGCCGATGCGGTGGACGTAATTTTCCGGCACGTTCGGCAGGTCAAAGTTGTAGACATGGCGCACGGTCGGGATGTCGATCCCGCGTGCCGCGACGTCGGTGGCGACCAGCACATCAAGCTCGCCGGCCCGGAACTCGCCCAGAGTCCGGTCGCGCTGGTTCTGGCTCTTGTTGCCGTGGATCGACCCAACCTTGAAACCCCAGACTGCCAAAAGCTTGGACAGCTTCTCCGAGCCGTGCTTGGTGCGGCCGAATACCAGGGCCTGTTCGCCCGGATGCTTCTTCAGATACTCTTCCAGCACGCGGGCCTTGTCGCCGTTCGGGATGAAGTGGATGCCCTGGCTGACGCGTTCCACCGGCTTTCCGGGCGGCGCCACCTGCACCTTGATCGGATCGCGGAGGTAGGTATCCGCGATTTCCGAGATGTCCTTTGGCATGGTCGCACTGAACAGCAGCGTCTGGCGCTTCAGCGGGATGTGCTTGGCGATCTTCCGCAACGAATGGATGAAACCCATGTCCAGCATGTGGTCGGCCTCGTCCAGGACCAGATAGGCACACTGGTCCAGCTTGACATCGCCGCGTTCCAGAAGGTCGATCAGACGGCCGGGCGTTGCCACCAGAACGTCAGTGCCCTTGGAAAGGGCCTGCGCCTGCTTGAAAAGCGAGGCACCCCCGACCACCATGGTGATCTTGACTGCGGTGCCCTTGGTGAAGACCTCGAAGTTGTCCTTGATCTGGGCGATCAACTCGCGCGTCGGCGCAAGGATCAGGGCGCGGACGTTCTTCGGACCCGGCGGGTGGCCGATGTCCAGAAGGCGGTGCAGAAGCGGCAGGCCGAAGGCGGCGGTCTTGCCGGTGCCGGTCTGGGCCAGACCCATCAGGTCACGGCCCTGCATGATATGGGGGATCGCCTGCTCCTGGATCGGAGTAGGCGTCTTGAGCGTGGTCTTTTCCAGCGCCTTGAGAATTTTCGGCGAAAGGCCGAGATCGGCAAAAGTGGCCATGAGAATGGTCCCGTCGTTCAGAGGGCCTGCGACCCTCGCCACGGACCATTGTCCGTGACCGTGCCGCAAGCGGCGCCCCTGCGTGACTAATGGGAACCAGAGCGTCCGGGCCTTTCGGTGCTCACGCGGCACGGGCTTCGGACAGGGGGGACATGGGGGCTTTCGACTCTGAAGTCAAGCCAAAGCGGTTGCAACAGCAGGCTGGACCTTGTTTCCCCGCAGGCGTATGACTCCGCGCATCCGCGTAGAGAGTCTTGTTCACGCTTCGGCCGCCGGGCCTGCTTACGGTCTTTGATGGACGAAGTCTTTTCCGATCAACTACTTATCCAGGTTTTTGCCCGTCATGCCGAAGTTCCATCGAATTGCTGCCTTCTGTGTCATGGCCGGTGCCGTCGCATGGATCGCGACCGGCGAGTTTTCGTCGGTGGGCAGCGCGCAGACCGCAGAGGGTAAGGAATCCCCGACGCCGGAGGCGCCGGTGGCAGCGAAGGGGCCGCTTATCCGCGCGGTTTCGGCGGTCGAGCCGGTGTTCATCGACCACGCCCGCGCAATCCGGCTGTCAGGCATCACCGAGGCAGACAAGCGCGTTGAACTTGCGGCGCGGGCAGACGGGGTGATCGCGTCGCTTGCCATGACGAAGGGCGGCATGGTCGGTGCCGGGTCTGAAGTGATGACACTGGAAGGTCCCGAGGCCGTGGCCCAGGAACAGATCGCCCGCATCGCGCTGGACCAGAAGGAGCGGGATCTGGAGGTCGCGCAAAAGCTGTTCGAAGGCGGCAGCACGTCCGAGAGCAACCTGACGAACGCTCGGTCGGCACGCGACGCCGCTGCGGCCGAGCTTGCCCGTGCACAGGCGACGGCCGATCGACTGCGGTTGAAGGCGCCCTTCGCGGGTGTGGTCGATACCGTCACGGTCGAACTGGGCGAGTGGGTTCAGACCGGGACCCCCGTCGCGACGATCCTGTCGCTGGACCCGATCCTGGTGAAAGCTGAAGTGAGCGAGGTCGACCTGGCCGCCGTCGCCGTCGGCTCGACGGCCAAGGTCCGCCTGGTCAATGGGACCGAGATGGATGGCACCATCCGCATGGTTGCACGCGAGGCGTCGGCCCAGACGCGGACCTTTCCGGTGGAGATCGCTCTGCCCAATCCTCGGATGTCCTTGCCATCAGGGATGAGCGCCGAGGTCTCGCTTTACGCGCAACCGGTCCGGGCTGTGGTCGTCCCGCGGTCGATCATCACGCTGTCGGACACCGGCGAGTTGGGGCTTCGGATCGTGGGACCGGACAACGTGGCGCAGTTCGCTGCCGTGCAGATGATCGACGACACCGCCGAGGGCCTGGTCGTGACAGGTGTTCCAGAAGGTGTCCGGATCGTGACCGCCGGGCAGGATCTGGTGCGGGACGGCGACACCGTCGAGGTCGTCTCTGGGGTCGGCCAATGAAACTTGTCGAAACCGCCATTGCCAATGCCCGGCTGACGATCTCGGTTCTGCTGTTCCTGATGCTGGCCGGTACGATGGCCTATATCTCGATCCCCAAGGAGGCGGAACCCGATATCCAGATCCCGATCCTTTATGTGAGCATGCACTACAGCGGCATCTCGCCCGAGGACAGCGAGCGGCTCTTGTTGCGGCCGATGGAAACCGCGCTGAAGTCGATCACCGGGATCAAGAAGATGACGTCGACCGCTTATCAGGGCGGCGGCAACGTGCTGATCGAATTCCAGGCCGGGGCAGACCTGAAAAAGGCGCTGGATGATGTGCGCAACAAGGTCGATACGGCCCGGCCGGAACTGCCGGACGGGGCAGACGAGCCGACGGTCAACGAGGTCAATCTGTCCGAGTTTCCGATTCTGGTGATCACTTTGTCAGGTGACGTGCCGGAACGCGTTCTTGCGAAGGTGGGGCGTGAACTGCGGGACCGGATCGAGGAACTGCCGCCCGTCCTGAACGCCGAATTGCAAGGCGTGCGCGATGATCTGGTCGAAGTGGTGATCGACCCCGGCAAGCTGGCGTCCTACGGTTTGCGACCCGACATCCTGATTGCCGGTTTCGCCGCAGGAAACCAGCTTGTTGCGGCGGGCTCGCTTGAAGGGGCTGAGGGCCGCTATGCGATCAAGGTGCCCTCGCTGCTGGAAACCATCGAGGACGTGGCGAACCTGCCGGTTGTCTCCACGGGAACGGCGACGGTCCGCGTCCGCGACATCGCGAGCATCCTGCCGACGCTGAAAGAGCCCGAGACCGTGACCCGCCTGAATGGCGCGCCGGCCATCGCGATCGAGGTCTCGAAACGCTCGGGTGCCAACCTGATCGAGACGGTCGACGAAGTGAAGGCCGTCACCGAGGCGTTCCGGGAACTCCTGCCCGAAGGGACCGAGGTCACCTTCAGTCAGGACAAGTCCAAGGACATTCGCCAGTTGCTGTTCGACCTGCAGAATTCGGTCCTCACCGCGGTGATCCTGGTCTTCATCGTCATCCTTTACGCCCTTTCCGTCCGGGCCTCGATCCTGATCGGGCTGGCGATCCCGGCGTCCTTCCTGATGGGAATGCTGGCTCTGTCGCTGTGGGGCTTCACGGTCAACATCGTCGTCCTTTTCTCCTTGATCCTTGCGGTGGGAATGCTGGTCGATGACGCCATAATCGTCACCGAATATGCCGAACGCCGGATGTCCGAGGGTATGGACAAGCGCGAAGCCTTTGCCATGGCCTCGCACAAGATGACCGGCCCGGTGGTCGCCGCGACAATGACGCGGGTGGCGGCTTTTTCGCCTCTGCTCTTCTGGCCGGGGATTGTCGGGGAGTTCATGAAATACCTGCCGATCACCCTGATCGTCACGCTGTCCGCTTCGCTGGTCTATGCGCTGATCTTCGTGCCCACACTGGGCGCTCTGATCGCAAAGCCGTTCAAGCACCCGCCCGAGCAGAAAGACGGCGCCTACATGTGGGTCGTGGGCAAGGCTGTGCGGCATCCTTGGATGATGTTGACCCTGGCATTGGGCCTGCTGGGCGCGGTGCCCTACGCCTATGTTCAGTATGGCAAGGGCGTGATCTTCTTTCCGGATGTGGAACCGGAGTTCGGACTTCTCTACGTCAAAGCACGCGGCAACTTGTCCATCGCCGAGAAGGACGCTCTGGTCGCCCAGGCCGAGGCCCGCATTCTGGGCTGGCCGGGGATCGAGACGGTCTACACTCGCACCGGGGCTGGTGGCGGCATGGGCCAGGAGGTCGATGCCGACGTGATCGGCGTGATTCAATATGAGTTCGTCGATTGGCGCGAACGCAAGAATGCCAATGCCATCCTTGCCGACCTGCGGCAGGCGATGGTCGGAATTCCAGGGGTGGATATCCAGGTTTCGGTTCCACAGGCCGGGCCGCCCACCGGCAAGGCGATCCAGATCCAGTTGTCGGCGGATGACCCGACCTACCTGAACGACGTCGCCCAGCAGGTCGCCGCACGGCTGGCGACGGTGCCTGATGTGATCGACATCTCGAACGGCCTGCCGCCACCCGGCGTCGACTGGGAGCTTCAGGTCGACCGCGCTGCCGCTTCGCGCTATGGCATTGCACCATCGACCGTCGGCGGCATGGTCCAGCTGGTGACCGGGGGCCTCAAGCTGTCGGACTATCGCCCGGCCGGGGCGGACGATGCAGTGGACATTGTCCTTCGCCTGCCTGCCGACCAGCGCACGATTTCGGCACTGGACCAGTTGCGCATCCAGACGGCAGAGGGATCGGTTCCGATCTCGAACTTCGTGACCCGCAAAGCCGCCCCCACGACCGGCACTTTGACCCGGCTGGACAGCGCCCGCACGGTCACCGTGCAGGCCGGCATCCGTGAGGGGGTGCAGCCAGACGCGATCTACGCCCAGGTGACAGCTGCGCTGAAGGAAGCAAACCTTGATCAGTATGGCATCCGCTGGAAACTGGCCGGCGAAGATGCCGAACAGGCCGAGGCGGGTGCCTTCCTGTCCAAGGCATTCCTGGCGGCCATCTTCCTGATCTTCATTGTGCTTCTGGCCCAGTTCAACAACTTCACCTCGGTGTGGCTGGTGCTGTCGGCCGTCGTGATGTCCACGATCGGAGTGCTTCTCGGCCTGATGATCATGGGTCAGCCCTTCACGATGGTGATGACCGGGATCGGCATCATCGCTTTGGCGGGGGTCGTGGTGAACAACAACATCGTGCTGATCGACACCTACGACACCCTTCGGCGCGAGGGTCGCCCGAAGATCGAGGCGATCCTGCAGACCTGCCGCGAACGCGCTCGCCCCGTGGTGCTGACCGCCTTGACCGCGATCCTCGGGGTCCTGCCCATCGCCTTCGGCCTGAACATGGAGCTTCTGAGCCACGAGGTCACCATCGGCGCGCCGTCTACGCAATGGTGGATCGCTCTGTCCTCGGCCATCGTTTATGGCCTGGCCTTCGCGACAGTCCTGACGCTGATCATCATCCCGTCGCTCCTGATGCTCGTCACCCGGGACGACAACCCGAAGCCCTGGTTCTGGCAGCGTCAGAAGCGGCGGGAATGGTATGCCAAGCATGGCAAAGGCTCGGCACCGCAGGTGCGCGGGCGGGCGCAACCGGCGGAGTAATCGTCGGGTGTGCTAAAGCGCACCTTCCACGCCAATCCGATTCTCACGCCATGGTTGACGCGCCGGGATGCATAGGCGCGTATGCAAGGAATACATACCAAAGCCATACGCTTTTCATACGCCGGTTGTCCCGTCACGGGACGGGTTAATGCAGCGTCCCCAAGGGCTTGCCTCGGGCCGCCCTATGGGCTCGCACAGATCACTGACTGGGGCGTGGAAAATGAAAAGGGGCGGTGTGAACCGCCCCGCTTTCAGTCTCTCTTTGGTGGAGCCAGGGAGGATCGAACTCCCGACCTCTTGAATGCCATTCAAGCGCTCTCCCATCTGAGCTATGACCCCACCGGAGAGAAGCACCGCGC
>JANOCQ010000013.1:0-3296 GCA_031412255.1 Paracoccaceae bacterium
TCATCACCACACCTACTATGAACACCACACCAAAACTTCAGACAGTTCTGCCCCCAATGACCCTGCGACCGGGGCCTGTAGTTCAGCAACCCGTTCCTCTGGCCACTACCTGCACGGTTTTCAGAATGATCCGTGCATCGGACACAAACGACAGCGTATCGACATAGACCGTATCGTACTCTGCCCGTGCCTCAAACGAAGTCTGGTTGCGGTCCGTCGTCTGCCATAGCCCCGTCAGCCCCGGACGGACTAGCGAGTAGGCGGTTCCCCGATATAGGCTCTGCTGGTTCAACATCATGGGCCGCGGACCCACGAGGGCCATGTCGCCGATGAACACATTGAAAAGTTGCGGCAGCTCATCAAGCGAACTTTTGCGGAGGAGCCGACCGAACCGGGTGATGCGCGGATCGGCCCGAAGTTTCTGATCGCGATCCCATTCTGCTTTCGCGTCGGGACTTGCCGCAAGATGGTCAGCAATTCGCGCATCCGCATCAACCACCATCGTGCGCAACTTCCACATCCGGAAGGCATGACCGTCTTTTCCGACGCGGCGCTGGCTGTAGAACGGCTGGCCGCCCTCTCGCGCTACAAGCAGCGCGAGCACAAGGATGATGGGCACCACCACGGGGGCTGATAGTAATACCAAGGCCACGTCGAGCGCGCGCTTGAAGACGTGGCGATATAGGTGCGATTTGTCGCGCGATCGAACTGCATACGTCTCGGCGCCATGCCACGCGCCTGGACGGCTAAAGGCGCTTTTCTGGCGGGGCTGGAAGCCACCCAAAGTCATTGCCTCTGCCCCGCCGCTCGTCGAGTAGACGGGGAACAGCGTGTCAAGGATTGAACGTTTCATCTTGGATACTCTTTCACTGATTAAGCAAAACTACGAGAAGGGGTGGCGATATGGCGGAAACAACATTTGCATCATCGCGGTTCCCGATCACAGACCTCAGGAACGCGTGGTCTTTACGGGAGAGCATAGGCGCTTACGTCAGCGCTCAACCGTGCGATGTATCTAGTTTGCTAATGCGCCATAAGCAATAATAATGAAAAGTTTATGCGGAAACAGTCTGTTTCAGGTGAGAAACAGATTACTGCTCTCCTGCGCCAGGTTGCGGATAGGTGCGTGGCCGACCTTGGTAAAGGTAGGGTTCACCGGGCTGGAGTTGCATTCCGCGATGTGGGCCACAAGAAGCCATTCGTCGATCGCGTTTCCGCCGTGGGGAAAGCTCGGCTAATGGACAATCCGCGTGGGCCGTCCGATCGGTGGGGTCGATCAATCCTCCACGTTCCGCAGCGACAGCGGGAAGCGAATGTACAGCATCACCGCCAGCCGGATGATCTTAGGGCTGGTCTTGATGTACCGAAAAGGGGAGCATTTTGTCATTCCGCGAGGCTAGCCTGCCCCCCGGTCCCGTGCCAACCCAAGTTCCCCTGACAACACCGCTCAGTCCGCTTGACGCAACCTTGAGGTACCGCAACGAACCAGGGCCCGCCACGAATGGCGGGCCCTGGTTCGACACAGTAGTACGGCTCAGACCACGCTTTTAACGTCACCGCCCGGACCGCAACTCAATTACATGTCAGGTGCCGCTTATGACTTTCATCGCACGTTGCTTTTTCGTGTCATCACTGTCCGTGCTGTCAAAGATCACGTGCAGTTCAGCCACTTGAGACAATGTCAGGCTGCCAAAGGCAGGTTTGTCCAACCCGAGTTCCGCAAACTTGCCGACCAGTCCCGCTTCAAGCTGTGTGTAGCCTGACTTTCCGA
Organism: Paracoccaceae bacterium; assembly: GCA_031412255.1. Classification (GTDB taxonomy): domain Bacteria; phylum Pseudomonadota; class Alphaproteobacteria; order Rhodobacterales; family Rhodobacteraceae; genus Tabrizicola. Next base: position 1,772 of record JANOCQ010000013.1, read on the forward strand.
ACTTTGTGACGGCAGGCATCGTTTCGGCCAAAATCGTCTCGGCGCGCTGTTTGCGCTGCTCATCAGTGTTGTCGCCATCAAACACGGCGCTCAAACGGGCAACCTGCGAGGGCGACATAACCATGTCCGGGGGCAAGGTCAGACCAAGCGAGGTCAGCTTGACCATCAGTTGCTGCTGAAGCTGCATCCGGCCTTCGTTCGCGGTGACCCGTGCCGGCATCGCCATTGCGTCGCCGATCAGCTTTTTGGCGGCCATTGCCTTATCGGCATCGGGTTCGTTGCTTTCAAGAACACTCGATAGCTCGATCATTTCTGCCATCGTGAGTTGATCGACGCCGGCCGTGCTGACGCCGACTGTGGCAAGGTCAGTCATGATCTGGGCTTCCAACATTTGATAGTCGGCCATCTGGGCATAGGCAGAACCCGCCCACATGCTGCCAACGATCAGGGCGGATGCCGCAAGGTTTTTTCCGATTTTCGAAAATTTCAAAGTATTTCTCCATCTACGGTTAGGTCGTGATTGCACAAACAGATTTCGAGACCGATCACCGCGAGGCGGGATCGGAACGGCTCGTTCTTGCAAGTCTCGGATTAAAGCGTTCCAAGGTAGCAACGCCGAGGGTAGCAAGTCGGTTCCCGCCCGTTTCAGCTGGCCGCAACTATGAAGGCATTAAGGGCGGTTCGGGCCCGTGGCATAGCTCTGTAAGAGCGATCACACTGAACGTCCTTGCCCGCTCCATTCTCACTCAAATGGGCACGACTATGTATTCTGTTAAAAGAAAAGCTTTGCTGCAAACTTCACGGGAAACCAGAAGCTAGGGGCACCTCATTTCCGATCTCAACCAGATGCAGAACATCCATCGGCCGATCTCTGCCGCGGTGTTGCCTTCCTTCGATCCGAATAGTGGTGCTCCAAGGCCGAGGACATGCCCGCGCGCTTGGCGATCTGGCTCACGGTCACGTCCAGCGAACCGATGCGACCGATCTCTACAATCGCGGCTTTCACCAACGCGTCCTTGCGGATAGGCTCCATTCCAAGCTTAGGCATCGGTGCGGTCCCAACAAAACACTTGCCAACCCGACTAAGCGCGAAGTTTATTGACGCGTCAATCAACAAACGGTGGTAACCATGAACATCCGTTCCACACTGCTGACCACGGCCGTCACGTTCGCCTTGGCGGGCTCTGCCTTTGCCGAAGGCTGCGACACCGTCGTCTTCTCCGATGTCGGCTGGACCGACATCACAGCCACGACCGCCGCGACCACGGTGGTCCTTGAAGCCCTGGGATATGAGACCGAGACAAAGGTCTTGTCCGTTCCCGTGACCTATACCGGCCTTGCCGAGGGCGACATCGACGTATTCCTCGGCAACTGGATGCCCACGATGGAGGCCGACATCGCGCCCTACCGCGAGGCGGGCACCGTAGATACCGTCCGAACCAACCTCGAAGGCGCCAAATACACCCTGGCGACCAACGAGGCCGGTGCCGCCCTTGGCATCAAGGATTTCAAGGACATCGCCACG
>JANOCQ010000014.1:0-2003 GCA_031412255.1 Paracoccaceae bacterium
GGGCAGCTATAATCCGATGCTGCCCTCCGACCACGCTGACCGCGTTCGGCTGAAGGAAGACCGTATCAGCCATTGGCTGATGGAGGGCGCGCTGGCGACCGACCGCGTCGCCAAGTTCCTGGGCAAGGCCGGCCTGGCGCCGATGCCTGAGTTCCGCGAGCAGCCCAAGCAGTCGCTCCCGAAGAAGAAGGCACAGGAGAGGGCGGCGGCAGCCACCTGAAGAGCGACATGTTTGGCCGGAGACCTCTCCGGCCAAACATGTCTCTCGAAGCTTGTGCGTCAGACGCCCCAAAAATAATACTTGTCTAAGTTTGAAGCCTCGCTTTCGCCCGAGAGAATCGCTCCTCGCTCCCTTATCTAAAGGAATAGCAAGGCCTTTTTTCGATGAACTTGGATAATCGAATTACAGATTACATTTAGAATCATAGGTCCAGCCTCGCGCAATCACTTAAGCGTATTGAAGCGTCCTACACCCACTCAAGCGCGTATCCTTATTATGGATGTTTTAAACGCGGCGGTTGAATTCACGTCTCGCTTCGCGCCCTTCGGGCGCAGACAGGTACCCTATCTGGTTGGTAAGGTTATCTCAGGTTGTCAGGAATCCGGCTGGGCAACCTTTAGGGACAACTATCTCGCGCCCGACGGCCGCATTGTTGATCCCGAAAATGACAATATTACCCATTCAGAGGGACAGGCATGGGGAATGCTCCTCGCAGCCATCCATCAGGATGAGGTTGCCTTTAACCGAATCAAGTCTTGGACGGATACGCATCTGGCCATTCGCGGCGATGCGCTCCTGGCTTGGCGATTCCGTACTTCGCCAACCCGGGGGGTGGATGACACCAACGCCGCGACCGATGCGGATCTCTGTCATGCCTGGGCCCTGCTGCGCGCGTCACAACGTTGGCCCGATCGGGGCTTTGCGGAAAAGGCGCGCCGGATTGCTTTCGACGTGCTCAGACTGTGTGTTCGGATGGTAGGTGATCGCGTCCTGCTGCTGCCGGGCCCGCAGGGCTTCGTCACGACCGAACAGACGATCATCAACCCCTCCTATTACGTCTTCCCTGCTCTCGACGCCTTGCGGGATGCCTTTCCCCACCCCGCCTGGGCGGCCGTGATCGGGCATGGCGAGCAGCTGCTGGAACGGACACGCTTTGGTCGCTGGCAGCTCCCGGCGGACTGGGTCACCCTGCGCGGCCCTGCCCTCCTGCCCGAGCCTCAGCGCGGACGCGGCGATCGCTTCGGATACGATGCTTTGCGAGCACCGCTCTACCTTGCATGGTCGGGGCGCTGGCACGCCGGTTCGGTCATCGCCGCCCGTGCCTTCTGGCAAGCAAACAGTACACCGCAGCTTCCGGCTTGGGTGCGGCTCTCCGACGGAGCCCTTGCCCCTTACGCGGCCGGCGCCGGGGTGGCTGCCATTTATCGTTTCATCAGCCAGCAGGATCCCCTTGCCGCCCCACGGTCCAGGCCACCCTCCGGCCGGGGGTACTATCAACAGGCCCTGTTGCTGCTGGCCCAGACCGCGATGCGTGAGGCACCGCCGCCGCCGAGGATCGCCCAAGGCGAGGTCCGGCAGGACAACCGCCTGCCGCTCCAGGGGAGCGCAATCCGATGACGCTCGAAGACGCTGACCTGAAGCCCCTCATCGAAGATGCTCTTGCGGCCGCGGGGATCGGCACCTGGCTGGTCAGTCTCGACCGACAGGAACTGTATTGGAGCAGTCTGACCCGCAGCCTGCACGGCGTTGGTCCCGACTACACGCCCAGTATGGAGGATGCCTTGTCCTTCTACCCGCCGGGGGCGCGGGAACAGGTGAGCCAGGCAGTGGACGAGGGCATGCGCACCGGCCAGCCATGGCAACTCGAAGTGCCGTTGGTGACCGCCACGGGCTGCCAGATCTGGACCAGGGTCTGCGCTTGACGCTGGATTGGTACCGTTCCCGACTTGCCGACTATCTCTGAGGTTTCGCCATGTCCACTCCCGCGATGATCCCGCAGGCC
>JANOCQ010000015.1:0-6108 GCA_031412255.1 Paracoccaceae bacterium
CGGCGGCCGAGGACCCGCCCGGTCCCCTGCTGGAGCAACTGAAGCCCGGCGGGATCATGGTGGTACCGGTCGGACAGTCGGACGCGGTGCAGGCTCTGATCAAGGTAACGCGGACTCAAAGCGGTTTCGATTACGAAGAACTTCGCCCAGTGCGCTTTGTCCCACTGGTCGAAGGCCTCGGGTCCGAGTAGACTGCGGCGCGAGAAACCGGGCTGAACCGGGACAGGCGATTATCAGGCGGGACGACATGGCAATAATGGGCAGACTTCGCGCAACCCTGGTCATGGGCGCAAACGCGCTTGCGCTGGTGGGGTGTGTGGACACCGGAAACCTCGATTGGGACCTGCGATCCGGTCGGGGCGATACCTCCGAGGCCGCGCGTCAGGCCACGGCGGCGGCGCCACTGCCGGACCAGAACGGGATCTTCTCTTACCCCGACTACCAGATGGCCACCGCCCGTCGCGGCGAAAGTGTCGCCAGCATGGCGGGCCGCCTGGGCATCAACCCGGAAGAGCTGGCGCGCAGCAATGCCCTGCGTCCGACCGATCCCCTGCGCGAGGGCGAGATGCTGCTTCTGCCCAAGCGCGTCGCGGCTGCCCCCCAGCCGGCGGTCATCGGTGGATCGACCCTGCCGTCGGGTGGGGGGGTGGACATCACCTCGATCGCCACCACCGCGCTGGACGAGGCTGGGCCGACTCCGGTCGCCAGCTCTCCGGCCGCGTCGAAGCCGGTGTCGGGCCAGCCCCTGACCCACCGCGTCGCGCGGGGCGAGACGGCCTTCACCATCGCCCGGAGCTACAATGTGTCGGCCAAGGCGCTGGCAGACTGGAACCAGTTGGGCGCGGACATGGCCGTGCGCGAAGGCCAGACCCTGATCATTCCGATCGCCACCGCCGCGGCACCGAACCCAGAGCCGGTGCCGACCCCGCCGGGCGCAGGCTCGCCCACCCCCGAGCCCCCCTCGGCCAAGCAGCCCCTGCCGGACGAAAAGACCGAGGCAGCGGCGACAAAGCCCAAGGCCACCCCGCCCTCACCCGACCTTGGTGCCGAGAAGACCACGTCGTCGAAGATGGCGATGCCGGTGTCGGGCAAGATCATCCGCGGCTACGACGCGAAGAAGAACCAGGGCATCGACATCGCGGCTGCTGCGGGGAGTTCGGTGAAGGCGGCCGATGCGGGGACGGTGACGGTGCTGTCTTCGGACACCAGCGGCAAGGGCATCGTGATCATCCGGCACGCCGGGGACCTGCTGACCGTCTATGTCGGGGTCAGTGGCATGGTGGTGAAGAAGGGCGACAAGGTGAAGCGCGGCCAGGAAATCGGTAAGGTCGCGCCCGGCGATCCGGCCTTTGTGCATTTCGAGGTGCGCAACACCTCCAAGCAAAGCTTTGACCCCGTGGGCTACCTGCAGTAACGGACCAGGCGGATCGTCGACCCATTTCGTGCAAGCCTGACCGGCCGGGCCTGCCAAAGGGGGGATCGTGCCGAACGACGGCGGCCGGTCGTCAGTCGGTCACCTGTGCCACCAGCACCTTGTCGATCCGGCGGCCGTCCAGGTCGATAACCTCGAACCGGTAGCCCTCGACCGTGATATGCGCCCCGAGATCGGGGATCTGCCCCATCTGGTGCAGGACCAGACCTGCCACGGTGTCGTATTCGCCGGCAAGCTCTCGCGGGAGGCCCAAGCGGTCGCAGAATTCGTCAACTGGCATCCAGCCCGCGACGAGGAAGCTGCCGTCTGCGCGGGTTACCATGGCGGGTTCATCCGCTTCGGAGGCCGCGACCGCGCCGGTGATCGCTTCAAGCACATCGCCGGTGGTCAGGATGCCCTCGAAATGGCCGTATTCGTCATAGACCAGGGCGAAGCGATGCTCGGACCGCTGCAGTATCTCCAGCACGTCCAGCGCCTCGGCCCGGTCAGAGACGACGGGGACCTCGTGTACCAATGCCCTTATCGACAGGGTTTCGCGACGCGAGACGGTCTGGAATGCCTCGGTCAAAAGGACGATGCCCACCACTTCGCCATCGGCATTGGCCACGGGCATCCGCGGGCGCGCGACCCTGCGGATTGCTGCGACCGCTTCGGAGCCGGTCGCATCCAGGGGCAGCATCTCGACCTCGTGCCGCGGGGTCATCAGCGCGCTGGCGGTCCGATCAGACAGGCGCATGACGCCGGTGATCATTTCGCGTTCTTCGGTTTCAAGCACGCCGCCCTCATGGGCTTCGGCAAGCAGGACATGGACCTCTTCCTCGGTCACCCGGTTTTCGCTTTCGCCCCTTTGACCGAGAAGCCAGAGCAACACCCGGCCAGACCGTTCCAGCAGCCAGACCAGCGGCGCGCCGATCACCGACAGGAAGGTCATCGCCGGGGCCATGCGGATCGCCACACCCTCGGGGTTGCGCAGCGCCAACTGCTTTGGCACCAGTTCCCCCACGATCAGGCTGAAATAGGTGATCGCCACGACCACGCCACCCACGCCAAGGGTCGAGGCCCAGTCGGGGTCCATCCCCCGGGCCGTCAACCAGGTCTGCAAGCGCAGGCCCAGCGTCGCGCCGGACAATGCCCCGGACAGGACACCTACCGCAGTGATGCCAATCTGGACCGTGGAAAGAAATCGCCCCGGATGCTCGGCCAGACGGAGCGCCATGCGCGCGCCGCGGCTTTTCGCCTCAAGCGTCTTCAGACGGCCCGGCCTTGCGCTTACAATTGCCAGTTCGGACATCGCAAGGACGCCGTTTAGAACAATAAGGGCCGCGATAACGAGAATTTCGGTGATCATGATCCTTATCGCGTAAGACGAACGGCCTGTTTGTGCAAGCAATGAGCGCGTATCACGCCCGAATGCGCATGCCTTCGCGCGCCGCGAGGTCGCAGAAGAACTGCCACGCCACCCGGCCGGACCGCCCGCCGCGCGTTGCCTGCCACTCGATTGCCTCGGCGTGAAGCCGGTCGTCGGGCACCTGCACCCCATGCGCGGCGCAATAGCCGCGGATCATTTCCAGGTAGTCGTCCTGGCTGCAGGGATGAAAGCCCAGCCACAAACCGAAGCGGTCCGACAGCGAGACTTTCTCTTCCACCGCCTCGCCGGGGTTGATCGCCGTCGAACGTTCGTTCTCGATCATGTCGCGCGGCATCAGGTGCCGGCGGTTCGAGGTGGCGTAGAACAGCACGTTTTCCGGCCGCCCCTCGATCCCGCCATCCAGGACGGCCTTCAGCGACTTGTAGTGCTGGTCGTCGTGACTGAACGACAGGTCGTCACAAAACAGGAGGAACTGGTAGGGCGCTGCACGGAGGTGTGCGAGCAGTCGCTGGACCGACGGCAGGTCCTCGCGGCTGAGTTCGACGATCTTCAAGTCATGCCCTTCGGCCCGGATCTGGGCGTGGACCGCCTTGACCAAGCTTGATTTCCCCATCCCCCGGGCGCCCCACAAAAGCGCGTTGTTCGCCGGCAGACCGGCCGCGAAGTGGCGGGTGTTCTCCAAAAGCGTATCGCGCGACCGGTTGACGCCGATCAGCAGCTCGAGGTCAACGCGACTGACGTGGGTTACCGGCTCCAGCCGGTCCGGGCCCGTGTGCCAGACGAAAGCCTCGGCGGTGAAGTCGGGGGCAGGCACCGGCGCTGGGGCAAGTCGCTCCAGCGCCGCGGCGATCCGGTCAAGCGGGTCGGTCACGCCTTGGTCTCCGGCGGGCTTTCAGACTCTTCGCCGTCGATGTCCTCATCCCAGAGACCAGCCGCGCGCAGTTCAGCCTCACGCGTCTTCTCGATCCGGCGGACCAGAAGGATCGACACCTCGTATAGCGGATAGACGCAGGCAAAAAGGATCAGCTGGCTCATGATGTCGGGTGGCGTCACCAGGGCGGCAACGAAAAGGATGATCACGATCGCGTAGCGCCGCATCCGCGCAAGACCGTCTGCGGTGGCGAGCCCCGCCTTGCCCATCAGGGTCAGAAGGACCGGTAGCTGGAAGCAAAGACCGAAAGCCAGGATCAGCTTCAGGCTGATATCCAGCGTCTCGTTCACCTTGCCCTGAAAGACGATGTCGATTCCCTCCGAGGCCTCCACCGGAGCGGTCAGAAGCGCATCACCCGGCACCTCGCCGAAGTTCGGCACCAGGGCCGCGAGGATCGAGGCGCTGTCCGCATAGCCCAGGAAGAACTGCATCGCCATCGGCGTCACGACGAAATGGGCGAAGGCGCCGCCAACCAGGAACAAGACCGGCGAGGCGATCAGGAACGGCAGGAAGGCCTGCTTTTCGTTGCGGTACAGTCCGGGCGCCACAAAGCGCCAAAGCTGATAGGCGATGACCGGAAAGCTGATCATCAGCCCGCCCACCATCGCGATGTGCATCAAGGTGAAGAAGTATTCCTGCGGCGCCGTATACTGCATCACCGGGTTCGGGTTGCCGAGGTCGCGCATGGCTTCCTCGATCGGGTGCAGCATGAAGTCGAGAATCGGCTCGGCCACGATGAAGCACAGGATCATGCCGACCATGAAGGCACCGACCGACCAGATCAGCCGGTTGCGCAGCTCGGCCAGGTGTTCGACCAGCGGGGCAGAGCTGTCGTCGATCTCGTCCTTGGTGGTCATTCCGGGTCCCCAGCGGTGCTGTCGGGTTTCTTGCGGCGCCGTCCCGGCGCACGCGCGACAGGAGCGGCATCGGCGGTAGCTTCGCCGACCGCGGGGCTTAGCGTGCGCAGCTTCGCCGCTGCCTCGTCCACCACCGCCTTGCGCGCCGCCTTCTGTTCATAAAGCGCCGCCGTGGCCGGCCCGACCGGAGCGCCCGGCGTTGCAGCAGGGGCGGCTGGTGCCGGCGCCGCCACGGTGGCAGCCGTCGCAGGCATGGGCGGCGGGGTCAGGGGCTTGGTCGGCACGGCGGCGTTCTTGATCGGGTCCCATTTTTCGAACCGATCCGCCGCGGATTTCACCGCATCAAGGCCGGTCCCGACCGGATTTGATACGGCCTTCAGCCCGTCGGCCGCCTCTTTGACGCCGGATTCCTTGGCCGCCTGTTCCATCGCACGGCTGAATTCGCGTCCCATCGAGCGGATCTTGGCGGTGACCCGTCCAAGTTCGCGGAACATGCCGGGAAGGTCCTTGGGACCGATCACGATCAACGCGACAATCCCGACCAGCAGCATCTCGGACCAGCTGAAGTCCATCTTCTATCTCCCGAAGGATCGGCAGGATCAGACCTTGTCCTTCTCGGGGGTCACGTCCTTGGCAGTGTCGGCGGCGGCTTTTTCAATCTCGTCGTTGCCGTCCTTGACGCCCTTCTTGAAGGCAGTGATGCCCTTGCCGACTTCGCCCATCATGTTGGCGATCTTGCCGCGGCCGAAGAGGACGAGAAGGACGATGGCGATCAGCAGAAGCTGCATGGGTCCGGGAGCGTGCATGGTTTTCTCCTGTGATAACCCGCAAAGGCGGGCGTAAATCCGGGTCTGGTGCATTCAATATGTCCGTTGACCCGTCGGCTCCAAGGCCAAAGCGGCTTGCGCGGGGCACTCAACTGACAGTATTTTGTCAGTAAGTACTCCCCTTTCCCCGGAACCGGCCATGAAACGCGACGCGCGGCTCTACGACATCGTCCAATCCCTGCGTGACGGGCGGCTGCACACGGCCTCGGAACTGGCCGCGCGACTCGGGGTGTCGACCCGGACGATCTGGCGCGACATGGAAATGCTGGCGGCGACCGGACTGCCGGTCGAGGGCGAACGGGGGCTGGGCTACATCCTGCGCTCCCCCCTGATGCTGCCGCCGACGATGCTGACGCCGGAGGAGCTGGAGGCGCTGGTCGAGGGGCTTCGGCACGTGGGTCAAGAGGGCAACCCGCGGGCGAAGGCGGCGCGGAGTCTGCTGTACAAGGTCGCAACGCTGCTGCCGCAATCGGGGATCGAGGCGGAGGGGTAAGTCCGGGACCCGAAGAGGACACTGGCAGACTGGCGGCGGTTGCACAGTGCCTAGAGCCCGAAGACGAAGCACCGGTCGCGACGGATCATCAGCCACAGTACCGTTCCGGGCTTGGGCAGGAACACCCCCGGCACGCTGGCGGTCAGCTTGGCACCCTCGAAGTCCATCGCGAAATCGACCAGGCTCTCGCGGCCGAGAT
>JANOCQ010000016.1:0-21998 GCA_031412255.1 Paracoccaceae bacterium
CCTGAACTTCAAGGCGCTGGACTGACCCTGCGGGGCGCGGGTTCCGCCGGAACCGCGCCCCCCTCTCCCGCGTTCCCTTGCCGACCCCTAGGCGAGGCGAGAATGCGTCCCCTGATCCTGTCCCTGCTTCTGCTTTGTTCCGCGGTGCCCGCACAGGCCGCCGAGTGCGGGTCAATCGTGCCCTCGGTCTGCGTGATGGCGCTGGATGAGCTTGCCCCCTCCCGCAAGGTGCTGAAGGTTGCGCCGACCGTCACCCCCTATGTCGTAGGCGACCAGTTCCCGGTCGAAGGCCGGTCGCTGCTGATGAACCCCACGCGCTATGGCCTGAAACCGTCAGACGGCACCTGGCGCTATTACGCGCTGGCGGGAGTGGTCTACCGGATTGAGAACGCCTCGGGCCTGGTGCTGGAAGTGATCCGCAGCCGCAGCACCGCGCATCTGCGCTGAACTGCCCGCCTACTCGGCCGCGATGCGCCGGGGTTTCAGCAAGTCCTTGAGGTAGTGTCCCGTATAGCTGGCCTCTACCTTGACGATATCCTCGGGCGTGCCGGTGGCCACGATTTCACCACCGCCGTCGCCCCCTTCTGGCCCGATGTCGATGACCCAGTCGGCGGTCTTGACCACGTCGAGGTTGTGTTCGATGACCACGACCGTGTTGCCTTGATCGACAAGCGAGTGAAGGACTTCGAGGAGTTTTCTCACATCTTCGAAATGCAGGCCGGTGGTCGGTTCGTCCAGAATGTACAGCGTCCGGCCGGTGGCGCGGCGGCTGAGTTCCTTCGACAGCTTCACCCGCTGCGCCTCACCGCCTGACAAGGTGGTCGCCTGCTGACCGACCTTGATGTAGCCGAGGCCCACCTCCACCAGCGCATCCATCTTCTCGCGGATCGACGGGACGGCCTGGAAGAAGTCCTTGGCATCTTCACATGTCATGTCAAGAACGTCGGCTATGCTCTTGTTCTTGAACTTAACTTCCAAGGTTTCGCGGTTGTAGCGCTGGCCCTTGCAGGTCTCGCAGGTGACATAGACGTCGGGCAGGAAGTTCATCTCGATTTTCAGAACGCCGTCGCCCTGGCAAGCCTCGCACCGGCCACCCTTGACGTTGAAGCTGAACCGCCCCGGCCCGTAGCCCCGCGCCTTGGATTCGGGCAGGCCCGCGAACCAGTCGCGGATCGGGGTGAAGGCGCCGGTGTAGGTCGCGGGGTTGGAGCGTGGAGTCCGCCCGATGGCGCGCTGGTCGATGTCGATCACCTTGTCCAGATGCTCGAAACCCTTGATCGTCTCGCAGGGTGCAGGCGTTTCATGCGCACCGTTCAGGCGCATCGCAGCGGTCTTGAACAGGGTTTCGATGGTCAGTGAGGACTTGCCGCCGCCCGAGACGCCCGTCACGCAGACGAACTTGCCCAAGGGGAACTCGGCGGTGACGTTCTTGAGGTTGTTGCCCGTCGCACCGACCACGGTCAGCGTCTTGCCGCTCCCTTTGCGGCGCACTTTCGGCACCGCGATCTCCCGTGCGCCGGACAGATACTGGCCTGTCAGGCTGGCCGGGTCGGCGGCCACTTCGGCGGGCGTGCCATGGCTGACCACCTGCCCGCCATGCACCCCCGCCCCCGGCCCCATGTCGAAAACGTAATCCGCCTCACGGATCGCATCCTCGTCGTGCTCGACCACCAGCACAGTATTTCCCGCATCGCGCAGGTTCTTCAGCGTGGTTAGAAGCCGATCATTGTCGCGCTGGTGCAGACCGATGGACGGCTCGTCCAGCACATAAAGCACCCCGGTCAGGCCCGAGCCGATCTGCGACGCAAGACGGATACGTTGCGATTCCCCGCCGGACAAAGTGCCCGCAGCGCGGCTCATCGTCAGGTAGTTCAGCCCGACATTTACAAGAAATCCAAGACGTTCGCGGATTTCCTTCAGGATCGCCTTCGCAATCTCGTTCTGCTGCTTGGTCAGGGTTTCGGCCACGCCTTCGATCCAGGCAAAGGCTTCGGTGATGGACATCCGCACCACCTGGCCGATGTGCAGCTTGGCAATCTTGACCGCCAGCGCCTCGGGCTTCAGCCGGTAGCCACCACAGGCCCCGCAGGCGCGGTTGGACTGGTAACGCTCCATTTCCTCTCGCGACCAGGCGCTGTCGGTTTCGCGGTAGCGGCGTTCCATGTTGGGGATGATCCCCTCATAGACGCGCTTCACCTGATAGACCCGCCCGCCCTCATCATAGCGGAACTCGATTTCCTGGCCTTTGGAGCCCTGCAGAAACAGCTCCTTGACCGTGTCGGGCAGGTCCTTCCATTTGGCTTTAAGGTTGAAGCCGTAGTGCTTGGACAGGGCCTCCATCGTCTGAGTCAGATAGGGGGATTTCGACTTTGCCCACGGCGCGATGGCGCCTTGCATGAGGGTCAGGTTCTGATCCGGCACCACGAGGCGTTCGTCGAAGAAAAGCTCCATGCCGAGGCCGTCGCAGATCGGGCAGGCACCGAAAGGGGCGTTGAAGCTGAACAGCCGGGGCTCGATCTCGGCGATGGTGAAGCCGCTGACCGGACAGGCGAATTTCTCGGAATAGGTGATGCGCTGCGGCTCTTCGCCTTCCTTGGCGTCGGCCAGTTCGACCACGGCGATTCCGTCGGCCAGGTTCAGCGCGGTGCGGAAACTGTCGGCAAGGCGGGTCTCGATCCCCTGCTTCACGACGATCCGGTCGACCACGACGTCGATGTTGTGGCGGAATTTCTTGTCGAGGGTCGGCGGGTCCTCCAACTCGTGAAAGGCACCATTGACCTTGACCCGTTGAAAACCCTGCTTGCGCAGATCCAGGAATTCCTTTTTGTACTCGCCCTTCCGGTCCCGGATGATCGGCGCCAGCAGATAGGCGCGGGTGCCTTCCGGCATCGCCATGACGGCGTCGACCATGTCCTGAACCTGCATCGCAGTGATCGGCAGGCCGGTCGCGGGGCTGAACGGTGTCCCCACCCGCGCGAACAGCAGGCGCAGATAATCGTAGATCTCGGTCACCGTACCGACAGTGGAGCGCGGGTTCTTCGAGGTCGTCTTCTGCTCGATCGAAATCGCGGGCGAGAGGCCCGAGATATGGTCAACGTCCGGCTTGCCCATCATGTCCAGGAACTGCCGGGCGTAGGCCGACAGCGATTCCACATAGCGGCGCTGACCCTCGGCATAGATCGTGTCGAAGGCGAGTGAGGACTTGCCCGAGCCGGATAACCCGGTGATCACTACCAGCCGGTCGCGTGGAATCGAGACGTCGACGCCCTTGAGGTTATGCTCGCGCGCGCCGCGCACTTCGATGAACTTCTGTTCCGCCATGTTAACCTCCGGGCTCGCGGCCAACAGATAGTGCGGGTTGACTGAGTCTCCAACCAGAACTTGTGAACGAAATGAGAACGGAGGTCAATCCGGGTGGATTGTCCGCCGTCGTGCCTGAAGGCGGTGAACCGCGATTCCAGCGCCGCACAGGATGATCGCGGCGATGGTCAGTCCGGGCGGGCCAGCCGCGGCGAGAAGCGCGGCCAGAACAGGTGTGCCAGTCGTGGTGCCCAGGTTTCCGAGTTGCGCCACCGCCCCAGCCGCGCGGGCGCGGTCCCCGGGGGAGGCATTCAGCTCGGGGATCGAGGCGAAACTGGCGCCCTGGACGATGCCAAGCGCGCCGGACAAAAGGAAACCGCCGGCCACCATGCCCAGCCCCTGCCCCCAGAAAAGCCACAGCAGAAGGAAGCCCGGGATCGCAACCAGGTATCCGCCCTGCACCAGCCGGACCGCGGACATCCGACCCAGAAGCCGGACCCCCAGGGTCAGCGACACTGCGATGGAGACCAGGGGCATCCCTGCGGCAATCAGGGCACGGTGGGTTTCGGGTGTCTCGGGCGGCAGGAGGGTCAGGACGGCGACGTAGAGGAAGGTGTAGCAGCAGAACCCCATCGCCGGGGCGGCCAGGCGGGGCGAGGCGTAGATGGCGGAGTGCTGGGCCAGGAGGTTGCCCATCGGCAGCGCGACACCGCGGGGGTCGGGCGGCAGGGTCAGGGCCAGGATCGCGGCGAGCGCGGCCATGTAGGTGGCGTGGCCGAGGAAAAGGCCCGTCGGGGTTGCGTGCGGGCCGATGAGGGCGAGGATGGTGTAGGTTACCCCGAAGAAGCTGGACCAGAGGGTCATGGCCAGGGGGCGGCGGTGTTCGGGGGCAAGCGTCGCAATCATCGTCGGGCCGACCACGACGATGGCGAGGTGACTGGCGCCCTCGATGATGCGGCTCGCCAGCATCAGGGGGTAGGCGGGCATCAGGGACTGGAGGGCCGACATCGCGGCACCGGCAGCCAGCGCGGCGACGATGGCGCGGCGGGGGCCGATGCGGGCGACGAGGAGCCCGGCGGTGGTGCCGAAGATCAGGCCGACCATGCCCACGATGGAGACGACGAGGCCGAGGGCGACTTCGCCATGCCCGCCGTAACTTGCCCGCAGCGTCTCATACAGGATCGAGATCTTGCCGAACTGGGCGGCCGCACCAAGGCCGGCGCACCAGAGGAGGAGGACGAGGAGCATGGGAGGAGCAGCGCGCATGGGGGAGTGGTAGCGGGAATGAGGGCGGGATGCCAGAGGGTGCCCACGGTGGACAAACTCCGGTCCTTATGACTTTTCAATGACTTGATCGCGGGCGTTAGGGGAATTTTAATGTCCGAAAGACTGCTCGTCGTCGACTTCGTCGCTCCTCGCTGGGGCAATAGCCCCCCGTTCTGGACCCCCCGTGGCACGTCTCCGACGAGAAGCCGGAGGCGCACGAGGAGGCGTCATTCCTTTTGCGCCATCGCCCAAGAGACCACGGGAAAGTCGGGGTCGTTGGTCAGGTCATCATCGTCCCGCAAATCGGGCGGCCAGGGCACTTCCAGATTTCGCTGTGCGACGTGGCGGTTGCCCCATTGGTGAGACTGCACGCGCTCTGGATCAAAGCCCGCCTCGATCAAGAGGTTCTTCAACCCCCGCGCCGTCCAGCGCGAGCAATCGACCGGCACGGCGTGGTAGGGCGCGAAAAACGGCACCGCCAGCCAGAACCAGCCCCCTGACCGCAGCATCCGGTAGATGTTGCGGGTGGCGGCATTGGGCCGTTCGACATGCTCCCAGACCTGATTGGCCAGAATCAGATCGAAGCGCACGACTTTCCCAGCGTCGTCCAGGAGGGGACCCTGACAGGGATCGAACTTGCGGAACTGCAAGGCGCGGTAGCTGCGAAAGCCGAACCTTTCGCCCCATTTGCCCGACAGCTCGGCCACGTCAAGACGCTCGGGGCCGAGACTGGTGATCCAGTCCCGGGTTTCCTTTTGCATCACGACCCGGTTCAGCGACGCCATCAGATGTGCAGTGCGCGTCCGTAGGCGTCGAGCACGGCTTCGTGCATCATTTCCGACAGAGTGGGATGCGGGAAGACGGTGTTCATCAGGTCTTCCTCGGTCGTCTCCAAGCTGCGGCCGATGACATAGCCCTGGATCAGCTCGGTCACTTCGGCCCCGATCATGTGGGCCCCCAGAAGCTCACCCGTCTTGGCGTCGAAGATGGTTTTCACCAGACCTTCGGATTCGCCCAGGGCGATGGCCTTGCCGTTGCCGATGAAGGGGAAGCGGCCGACCTTGATGTCATAACCCGCCTCTTTCGCCTTTGCCTCGGTCAGGCCGACGGATGCGACCTGCGGGTGGCAGTAGGTGCAGCCGGCAATGGAGTTCGGCTTGATCGGGTGCGGGTGCTTGCCGGCGATCAGTTCGGCGACCATGACCCCTTCATGGCTGGCCTTGTGCGCCAGCCATGGCGCGCCCGCGATGTCACCGATGGCGTAAAGCCCTTCGACCCCGGTGCGGCAGTATTCGTCGGTCACGACATGGGTGCGGTCGATCTTCACGCCCAAGGCCTCTAGCCCCAGGTTTTCGACGTTGCCGACGATGCCAACGGCGGAAATGACGGTGTCGAAGTCCTGCGCGGTGACTTGGCCCGCCTGTTCGATATGCGCGGTGACGCCCTGCCCCGGCTTGCGGTCCAGCTTCTTGACTGCGGCCTTTTCAAGGATCTTCATACCCTGCTTCAGGAACTGTTTCTTTGCGAAAGCGGAGATTTCGGCGTCTTCCACCGGCAGGATGCGGTCCATCACCTCGACGACCGTGGTGTCGGAGCCCAGCGTGTTGAAGAAGCTGGCGAATTCGATGCCGATGGCGCCGGAGCCGATCACGAGGAGCTTCTTCGGCATCCGGGTCGCGACCAGCGCATGGCGGTAGGACCAGACGAGATCGCCGTCCGCCTCAAGCCCCGGAAGCTCCCGGGCGCGCGCGCCGGTGGCAAGGACGATGGACTTGGCGGTCAGTTCTTCCGTGCCCTTGTCGGTCTTGACCGACACCGTGCCTTTGGCGGGCAGCGTTGCGGCGCCCATGAAGACGGTGACCTTGTTCTTCTTCATCAGGTGGCCGATGCCGCCGGAAAGCTGCTTGGCCACACCGCGCGAGCGGGCGACGACGGCGGGCAGGTCGAAGGAAATGCCGGTCGCGGCCAGACCGAAGTCCGTGGCGCGGTGCATCAGGTGGAAAACCTCGGCGCTGCGAAGCATGGCCTTCGTGGGGATGCAGCCCCAGTTCAGGCAGATGCCGCCCAGGTGTTCACGCTCGACGATGGCGACCTTGAGGCCAAGCTGGCTTGCGCGGATCGCGGCGACGTAGCCCCCCGGTCCGGCACCGATCACGATTACGTCGAAGCTTTGGGCAGCCATCTTTCCCTCCTCCAGAAAAAGTAGTTTGCCATTAAACTATCTGACCAAGCCAAGCAACATTGGTGCCGCTGTAGGCCTATGCGTCGGGTGCATGGCTTTCTTCCTGCTCCGCCTTCAGGCGGTTCACCAGGGCCGGATAGGCCCCGGCGTCGAGAAAGGCCTGTTCCTCGGGTGTCGTGGTGCGCCCGAGGGCGGCATTGCGGAAGGGGAAGCGGCCGAAGCGGGCGATGATCTCGCGGTGGGCGCGGGCGTGCAGAAGGAAGTCGGCATCCTCGACCATCCGGGCCGAATACAGTTCGACCGACCATTCCTGGTCCGACAGATCCTCGGAATGTTCGAAGGGCAGGTAGAAGAAGGTGCGTTCGGGTTCCGGCACCGCGATGTCCCAGCCTAGCGCCACGGCGCGGCGGGCGGCGGCGCGGGCGCGGGCGTCGGTGGCGAAGGCGCGCGCCTCGCCGCGGAACATGTTGCGGGGGAACTGGTCGGTGAGGATAAGGTAGGCCAGCGTCCCGGCGGGACCTTCGACCCAATGTTCCAGGCCACCATCATGGGCTGCCTGCCACAGATCGAGGAAGCGGTCGCGGCAGGCGTCGTCCACGGCGTCACCGCCGTTGAACCAGCCCTTTGCGCCGATCTCGCCTATCCAGAAGTCCAGCACTTCGACCGGGTCCGACATCCGCACCTCTTTCGCTTTGGCAAAGCCTTGCAGGGAACGGCGGGGCGCGCAACCCGAAGATGTCAGGCGGTGTCCTTGCGGGTCGGGTCGTCCATCGCGGCTGCTTCCAGCACGGTTTCCACGGCCAGTGGCGAGGCCGTGGGCGTGACGCCGCGGAAGGCGCCCGAAACCGTCGGTGCCGCGCGGCGGGTCATGCGGTAAAGCGCATAGGCGGCCAGTGCGGCGTAAAGGATGCCGATGAAGAGAAAGAAGCCCGAAGGACCGGCGGTCTCCATCATCCAGCCGGTGGCGGTAGGGCCGAAGACGGCACCGAAGCCGTTGAGGAAAATGAGGCCAGCCGAAGCCCCCGCCATCTGGTCGCGGGCGAGGAAGTCGTTCGTATAGGCGATGAGGAGCGCATAGACCGGGTTGGTGATCCCGCCCAGGACCATCGCGATGCCGACCAGCGCGATGAACGGCAGCGGCAGCAGGGCGGCGGCCAGCATCGTGACAGTGGCCACCGCCGAAAGGCCCATGATCAGGGTCCGGCGGTCCATCCGGTCCGAGACCCAGCCGACCGGATATTGCAGCACAAGGCCTCCGACATAAAGCGCGCCGACGAATATTGAGATCTGGCGTACGTCCAGCCCCTCTTGCGCGCCCCAGACCGAGGCCATGCCGAACATGGCCGAGAAGATGCCACCCGTCAGCAGCATGCCGACGCATCCCAAGGGAGAAATGCGGAAGAGGCGGCCGAAGGAGATACGGCGGGCGCTGTCGAAGGCGGGCGCGGGTGTCGGGGCAAGGAGGATCGGCAGGAAGGCGAGCGACACCAGAACCGAAGGCAGGATGAAGAGTGCAAAGCCCGAGGGGTCGGGCAGGTTGAGCAGAACTTGGGACGCGATGATGCCGATCATCTGGACGATCATGTAGGCCGAGAGCGCCTGCCCCCTGGTGTCGTTCGAGGCGGTGTTGTTGATCCAGCTTTCGGCGGTGATGTAGATGCCGGAAAAGCAGAACCCGGCAAAGACGCGCAGGACCGTCCAGACCACCCAGTCTGGATAGACCGGATAGATCACGAGAATCGCTGAAATCAACGAGCCGAGCGCGGCGAAGACCCGAACATGGCCGACGCGGCGGATCATCCGCGGCGCGGCCCAGGAGCCGAACAGGAACCCAAGGAAGTAGGCGGCCATGACATAGGAGAGCTGGTAGGTGGTAAAGCCTTCCAGGTTGCCCCGGATGCCCAGAAGGGTGCCCTGGATGCCATTGCCGACCATCAGCAGCATGACGCCCATCAAGAGCGGCCAGGACTGGGTAAGGACCTTCAGCATCGTCTTTCCTGTCCGCACAAGGTTTTGGCCTGCCTGCCTGAATCTGCCTGCCAAGGCAAGCGGACCGATTGTTTCTGGGCGACCTGAAAATTGTATCGGGCACATCGATTGAAATCGGCCCGCCGGTTCCCACCTGTATCTCGAACGGAACAGGGAGCACCCCATGGACGAGCAGGACGACCGGATCTCGCGCGGCCGTTTCGATGGTGTGCTGGATGCCCAGGAGATCGCCGATGCGCGTGCTTCCGGCCAGCCGCTGGCCTATTGCCCGCTCCAGCAGGGCTGGGTGCATCATGACGAGCACGAGGATGACACCGCGGCACCTCTGTTCTGGCAGGTCGGCCGTGTACCTCTGCACAAGCAGGTTCCCGGCACCGCAGTCTATACCCGGCCCGAGACGCTGACCCTTCGGTCTGGGTAGAAGATGACGTGGCGATCTACCGCGCGCTGATGAGCGAGCCGGGTCTTTGGACCTGGATGCTGGAGGACAGGCCCGCAGCACTGGATGACGACACGGCCCGGGCGCTGATCGGTCTTTCGACGGAAGGCGCCCATCACAAGGTTCGGGTTGCGACATTGGGCGGGCAGCCGGTGGGTCAGGTGCGCCTGGAATACGGCGCGGACCCCGAAACTGGTGAACTGAGTTACTGGATCGGATCGGCCTATCGCGGCAAGGGCCTTGGGCGGCAGATGGTGCAGCGCTTTCTTGGCCGGTTGGCGGTACGCAAGCCGCATATCACAAGGCTTACCGCCCGCGTGCATCCCCAGAACCTGACCTCGAAGCGGCTGCTGCTTGCCTGCGGCTTTCAGGCCTGCGACCGCGCCACGCTGGACCTTGCGCCACGCGGGCGGGACCAGGGCGATTGGGACGGGTTCATGTTTTCGCGCTAAGGGTCCGGGATCAGCAGCGAACTGTCACCGTAGCTGAAGAAGCGGTACCCCTCACGGATCGCGTGGCCGTAGATCGCCCGGATGCGGTCTTCCCCCATCAGGGCAGAGACCAGCATGACCAGCGTCGATTTTGGCAGGTGGAAATTGGTCATCAGCGCGTCTGTCACGCGGAACCTGTATCCGGGGTAGATGAAGATGTCCGTCTCCGCTTCGAAGGGATGCAGCACGCCTTGTTCGTCGGCGGCACTTTCGATCAGTCGCAGCGCGGTGGTCCCGACCGGGATGACCCTGCCCCCTGCCCGCTTCGTCGCGTTGATCTCCTCGGCTGCTGCCGCCGTCACCCGACCCCATTCGGCGTGCATCTTGTGAGAGGTGACGTCGTCAACCTTAACCGGCAGGAAGGTACCGGCCCCGACATGCAGGGTGACTTCGGTGAACTCCACCCCTCGCTCTGCCAAGGCATTCA
The DNA here is from genome assembly GCA_031412255.1 of Paracoccaceae bacterium. Classification (GTDB taxonomy): domain Bacteria; phylum Pseudomonadota; class Alphaproteobacteria; order Rhodobacterales; family Rhodobacteraceae; genus Tabrizicola. The sequence goes on from JANOCQ010000016.1 coordinate 10,095, forward strand.
GAAGCGCCTTGTCGAAGTGAAGGCTTGCGGTGGGCGCTGCGACGGCGCCGCTGTGGCGGGCGAAAACGGTCTGGTAGTCGGTCCGGTCCTGATCGTCGGCGGCACGCTTGGCGGCGATGTAGGGCGGCAGGGGCATGACCCCCGCCTCGGCAAGCGCGGCGTCGAAGTCATCCCCGGTTAAGTCGAATGTCAGCGTCAGATCGGTTTCCGACTTTTGCGCCACCGTGGCAGACAGTCGGTCCGAAAAGCGGATCACCTCGCCCACCTGCACCTTGCGCAAGGGCTTGGCGAGTGCGCGCCAGCCGACGGTGCGCGGCTCCAGCAGGGTGATTTCCACCTTTGCCACCGCCTCGGCCCTTTGGCGCGTGCCGAACAGGCGCGCGGGCAAGACCTTCGTGTTGTTCAGGACCAGTCGGTCGCCGGGCCGCAGGATGTCCACCAGGTCAAACACGTGTCGGTCGCTTATCCGGTCACCCTCGGCCAGAAGCAGCCGGGCCGAGGGGCGCGGGCGGGCCGGCCGGGTCGCGATCAACGCGTCCGGCAGGTCAAAGTCGAAATCATCGAGCTTCATCCGCCGCCCCCTGGCGCGTCCTTCAGGTTGGGCGGCCGCTGGCGGAACAGCTCGCGGAACATTCCCGGTGTCAGCACGGACAGCGGGTTCACCGCGACATTCGGGTCCTCGGCCGTGCCGGTGACGCGGTAGTTGAAGCCGAAAAGCCCCTCGCCCTTGCGTGTCAGGATCTGTCCCACCCCATTGACCAGATAGATCGGCGAGATCACCCCCTGAAGGTCGATCGCGCCCGAGCCGGTGAGATAAAGCCCGGCAAAGGAAATGCCAAGTGAGGCGCCGACCGCAGAGCCTTCCGTGATCTCGACCGCATTTGGGGTCAGGATGAATTTCACCTCGCCGTTGTTGAAGGCCAGCCCCTCGCCATTCATCTGCTCCAGAAGACCCACGACCGAAATCGCCGACAAAAGCTCGGCCAAGGCAGGCGCGCCCTGGATGCGCAGGCGGGTGAAGGTGGCGGTGCCATTGTATTCGCCCTTTGGCCCGCGCGGGAACAGGGTCATGTCCAGATTGCCGCCGCGGCCCTGGTCGAAAATGCCCGCAGCCGCCATCACCGCGCCCGCATTTTCCGAGGTGATGCGGATCGCGCTGCCGCCTTCGGCCGGAGCCACGATCCCTTCGATCAGTGCCATGTCGTTGACTGCGGCCACAAAGCGGCCGTTGAAGCCGCCGCGGCTGCCGAATTCGCCCCTGAAATCGGTCAGGCTGATGCCTTCCGAGATGCGCACCCGGTCGAGGCGGACATTGATCGGCCCACCGCCGCCCGCATCGCCGCCTCCGTCGGGCATATTGCGCATGTCGAGGCTGCCGCTGGTCAACGCCACGTCAAGCGCACCCTTGCCACGCCCGGTCAGGGTCACGGCCGCGTCCAGCCAGTCGCCGGCGACGACCCGCTCGAACGTCGCCTTGTCCAGCCCCCCGCCTTCGCGCGTGGTGATCCGGCCCCTGGCCTCCAGCCCCGGGCCCTTCAGCGTCAGTCGTTCCACGACCGGCTCGCGCGAAAGGCGCGCCTCCAGGTCCAACGACGCGCGGGTCTTGGCCGCCTTGGACCAGCCGAGTGCGTCCAGCCGCAGTGCCATGCCGGTGAGGTTCGAGGTCAGAGTCAACTGCGGGGGCAGGTCCTTGACCAGCGCCACGTCGATGGCCGCCGGGCCTTCGCCCTTGACGGACCCTTCGGGCAGTTCGATCCCGAAGTCACGCAGGACGGCGTCGGACAACATCACCGTCCCATTGACCCTGGCACGTCCCTTCTGTTCCGGCCCAAAGCCCTGGCGGTAGGTCAGGTCAATCGGCATCACGTCAAGCTTGCCCTTGCCGCGCAGCTCCAGCCCCTCGGTGTTGACCGCGACCTCGATTTCGGGCGCGGTCAGAATGCGGCCGGGGACCAGCGCCGGCGAGGTGAAATTGCGGATGGTGCCGGCGACAGTAAAGCTGACGTCTTCCAGCAGGATGCGCGGCTTCAGCGGCATGACCAGCGATGCGACCAGTTCGGCGCGTCCGTCGCCCAGGTTGTAGGGCTGGCCGGCCTTGGAGAAAAAGCTGAACGGCTCCTGGTCAAGGAGCGACAGCGTGGCGGTCAGGCTGGCCGAGGTGACAAGGTCAAGCTTGGCCGTCGCGGGCCGCTGGGTGATGTCAAGGATCTGGAACACCGTCCCATCGGCATCGATCCTGCCACCTTCCGGGGCGATCACATGGCCCTTGTCCAAGGCGACGGTATAGGTCTTGTTTTCCAGCGTTGCGTGGCCGCGGCCGTTCAAGATCGGCGGCAGGGTGCGCACGAAGCGGACCTCGGTATCGAAGAATTCGTAGCCCAGGCTGAACTGGGGCTGTCCGCCGGGTTGCAGGCGGAGGGCGGCGTGAACGTCGGTCAGCAGGCCCTGGCCCACGTTCTCTGCAAACCACAGGCGGGTCTTCGGGACCACCGCGACCGGCCAGACCTTCAACAGCCGCTCGGTTTCGATCCGGTTCAACTGGACGTCCAGCGCCGCCTTCCAGCCGCCCTCGGTCGCCTCTGCGGCACCGGAAAGCAGCAGCCGCTCATCATCCTCGACCAGGGAGAGTTGGCCGATGTCGATGCGGAACGGCTTCAGCCGCAGCCGCAGGTCCAACGCGCCCTGGCCGAAGCGGACAGGTTCCTCGAACAGGCCCTCGGGGTCGAGCATGACTTCGGTGACGGCGATCTGCGCCTGGACGCTGTCGGGCAATGCGCCTGCGGCCATCGCCGTGCCGTCCGCTGCCAGAAGATCGCCGTGCCCCCGTGCGGCAAGTCGAAGCGAGGCGCTTTCCACGGAAAGGTTGGCAAGCTGGATGCGGGCGGTCGTCGGGTCGTAGGCCAGCGACATCGCGGCGCGGTCAAAACCTATGGGCGGAGCGCCCTGGCCGGGGGCCAGATTGCCGGCCGCAAGACTGAGTTCCGCGGTAAGTCCGGAAAAGGTCCCGTCCTCGCCAAGCTGACCGGCAAGGGCGCCCGAGATCGGGGCATCGACGAAGGACAGGAAGGCCAGTGGTGGGGCCATCGCGGCCAGGTCCGTCGCGGCGATGTTGTTGACCTTGGCGGTCAGATGCGCCGTCCGGTCCGACTTGTCTGACACCAGCGTCAGCACCGCCTGCGCCGGCACCGCGCCCTGGAGCAGGGTCAACCCGAGCTCGGCCGAGATCGTCGTCTCACCGTTCTCGATTGCCAGCCGCCCATCTCCGACCTGCCAGGTCCGACCGGCGCGTTCGTCGGTCAGAACCAGCGTCAGACCCTCGGCCTCGATCGCGGTCAGGGACTTGAGCGCCGGGCTGGCAAAGGCCGCTTCGACTGCCGTCAGCACTTCGGAAATGCTCTTCGGCCCTGCCCCGCTGGCACTGCCTTCAAATTGCAGGTCGATCCGCCCCGACGCATCTCGACGTACCGCCAGACGAGCACCCGAAAGCCGGATTCGGGACGGTCGGACGTGGCCGGAAAGCAGGGAACGCGGGTCGAAAGCGACCATGGCTTCAGGCAAGGTCAGCAGCGACCGACCGGTTTCCCCGATCAGGCGGATGTCCTCAAGCCGGAAGCGCGGCACGAAGTCGGTGTCGACCGCAAGCTCCACCCCGCCCAGCGAGACCGCCGTGCCCTTTGGCAGACGCGCCTGCGCAAGCCCCTGGTTCAGTCGCGCCTCGATCTCGGCCACGCCCCAGGTCGGTACCTGGATCGTCTTGCCGGTATAGGCCAGAGTGAGATAGCCGAAACCCAGAACCAGCAGGACCAGGGTGAGGATCACCGTCAGGCTGATCCGCCCCCGGCCTCGGCGCCTGCGCGGTTTCGTTGCCCGGTCCCGAACCGATGCCGGTTCCGTCGGCTGGGGATCGGTCAGGACAAGCGGTGCTGCACGCCCCGGCGCGGCAACGGGAGAGCCCCCGTCTTCCAAGCCCGCCGACTGGTCGTTCATCTGCGCCTGGCGCCCCGCTGCTTCAGCCCACGTCGCGCGGGACTGGCCCTGCACGCTCCCTGCCTTTATCTTTGCGCGAAGGCAACTAGATGCAAAGTCACAATAGGCCACAAGGCAAGGAGCCGCCCATGATTTCCGCAGGACAGACCGCCCCCGACTTCTCCCTTCCCCGCGATGGGGGCGCGACTGTGACGCTTTCGGCTTTGCGGCCCGGCAAGGTGGTCCTGTACTTCTATCCCAAGGATGATACCCCCGGCTGCACGCTGGAAGCACAGGACTTCAACGCCCGCCAGGCCGATTTCGCCGCAGCAGGGACAACGGTGATCGGCGTGTCGAAGGACAGCGTGAAAAGCCACGACAAGTTCTGCAAGAAGCATGGGCTGGGCATCATTCTCGCTTCGGACGAGGCGGGCCACACAAGCGAGGATTACGGCGTCTGGCTGGAGAAAAGCATGTACGGCAAGACCTATATGGGGATCGAACGCACGACGGTGCTGATCGACGGAGCGGGTCAGGTGGCGCGAGTCTGGAACAAGGTAAGCGTCAAGGGCCACGCCGACGAGGTGCTGGCGGCAGCGCAGGCGTTGTGAGATAGGGCCCGAATTCCTTCGAAGGAATTTGCAGAGGCTTCGAAGGACATTCGGGGGACACCGATGACGCAAAGCCTGGCTGAACTGGCGGTGGAGGTTCTGACCACCGCCGATGGCCGCGCCAAGACGGCGCTTGGCCGCGCCCATGCCGCCACCTGGTTTGCCGCCCGCGCGGCGGGCCAGCCCCTGCCCATCGGCCGTGTCGTGCCGCCTCTGCGCCCGTCCAGACCGGAAAAGCCCGAACTCCTTCCGCCAAAGGATGTCCCACGCCGCCGTCCTGGCAGCCCCGAGGGACGCATCGCACTGCTGCACGCCGTGGCCCATATCGAGTTGAACGCCGTGGACCTGCACTGGGACCTGATCGCCCGTTTCGCGGCGCAGCCGATGCCGTTGGGATTTTACGACGACTGGGTCAAGGCCGCCGACGAGGAAGCCAAGCACTTCAACCTGATCTGCGATTGTCTTGAGGCGATGGGCAGCCAGTACGGCGCCCTGCCCGCCCATGCCGGGATGTGGCGCGCGGCCGAGGATACGGCGGGCGACCTGCATGGCCGCCTGGCCGTGGTGCCTATGGTGCTGGAAGCGCGCGGGCTGGACGTGACGCCAGGGATGATCGAGGTCTTTCGCAAGCATGGCGAGACCCAGGCGTTGGCCGCTCTGGAGGTGATCTACGCCGAGGAAGTCGCCCACGTGGCTTATGGGTCGAAGTGGTTCAACTGGTTGTGCGGACGCGATGGAACCGATCCTAAAGAAGTGTTTCACACGCTGGTCAGGCGCCATTTCCACGGTGCGCTGAAGCCCCCGTTCAACGAGGAAAAGCGCGCCGATGCGGGTCTGCCTCCGGACTTCTACTGGCCTTTGGTGGACAAAAGCGACTAATCGGCGGTTTTCTGCCGATAATCCCCCGGCCCCGCGCGGAAAAACCCGTCCTCGGGTCATAATTGTTGCGACCCTGAAACAGCATGGCTAATCAGGTCGAGCCTGGGGCCAGCCGCCCTGGGGTAACCTAGCCAAGCCCCTGCCAGGGCAAGAACGGATGACCCCACGTGCTGAATCGCCTCGCCTATCGGTTCCACCAAAGCCTGGAACGGCATTTTCCCGAGCAACGCCTGTTTCTGAAGTCCGATACCGAGACCCGGTTCATCCGCCTGCGACCCGCCACCCAGATCATCGCGCTCGTCGGTGGCACTCTGGCATTGGCCTGGACCATCGTGGCTACGGCACTGATCATGATGGATTCGATCGGGGCCGGATCGGCGCGGGAACAGTCCGTGCGGCAGCAGGCGCTGTACGAGCAGCGCTTGAACTCGCTGTCCGCCGACCGCGATCTGCGGGCCGAGGACGCCGCCCGCGCGCAGGAGCGTTTCAACATTGCGCTGACGCAGGTGTCCGAGATGCAGGAACGCCTGCTGGCCTCGGAGGATCGCCGTCGCGAGCTGGAAACCGGGATCGAGGCAATCCAGGATACGCTGCGCGGGGCAATCAAGGAACGCGACCTTGCCCAGGAAGAGGCGGAGCGGATGACGCTGGCCTTGACCGCCCAATCCGGAGGGGCGACCGAACTTGGCCGCGTGGGCGATACGGTGGCGACGCTGGAGTTCCTGACCGGCGCGCTTGGTGAAGCTGCCGAAGAGCGCAACGAAGTCCTTGCCGAGGCCGAGGCCGCGCGCGAGGAAGTCCAGGTGATCGCCGACGCGAAAGAGGCCCTGGAACTGCGCAACGATGCGATCTTCACCAAACTGGAAGAGGCTTTGACCGTCTCGGTGGAACCCTTGGACAAGATGTTCCGTGAGGCAGGCATGTCGCCCGAAGACCTGATCGGTGCGGTGCGCGAGGGATATTCCGGCCAGGGCGGGCCACTGACGCCGATCACCTTCTCGACCTCGGGCGCGGCACCCTCGTCCGAAGAGCTGCGGGCGAATGCGATCCTGGGCGGGCTGGACCGGATGAACATGTACCGCATCGCGGCCTTCAAGCTGCCCTTCGCGATGCCGGTGAAGGACAGCTTCCGCTGGACCTCGGGCTTTGGCTACCGCCAGGACCCCAAGGGTGCCGGCAACCGGATGCATGAAGGCACCGACATGGCGGGGGCCTACGGCACGCCGGTCTATGCCACTGCGGACGGGGTGATCGTCCATGCCGGCTGGGACAACGGCTATGGCCGGCTGGTCAAGATCAAGCACGACTTTGGCGTGGAGACGCGCTATGCCCATCTCAGCCAGATCCGGGTCGAAGTCGGCCAAAGGGTCTCGCGCGGGGACAGGATCGGTGATATGGGCAATTCAGGCCGGTCTACCGGCACGCATCTCCACTACGAGGTCCGCCTCGGCGGTGACGCCGTAAACCCGATGACCTTCATAAAGGCAGCGAAGAATGTTTTCTAAGAGCCGCATCAACGAGCCGGGCCCCAAGGCCGAGGTCGAGAAGCCCAAAACACCGGAGACCCCGATGACCAAGCCCAGCATGGATTTCACCCCGACGGCTCCGAAGGGCAAGGCGGCGGCTTCGGTCCTGTCGTCGGACCTGACCGTCGTGGGCAATCTGCGCACCACGGGCGACATCCAGGTCGAAGGCACGGTTGAGGGCGACATCCGCGCGCATCTGCTGACCGTCGGCGAAAGCGCCACCATCCGGGGCGAGATCGTGGCCGACGACATCGTCGTGAACGGCCGCGTGATCGGCCGCGTCCGTGGCCTGAAGGTCCGCTTGACCTCTACCGCCCGGGTCGAGGGCGACATCATCCACAAGACCATCGCCATCGAATCGGGTGCCCATTTCGAGGGGTCGGTCCAACGCCAGGAAGACCCACTGTCGACCGGTCGCAGCCCCGGTGGCGCGGTTCGTCTGGACACGCCGGTCCCCGCCAGCGACGCCGAATAAGCCAGACCGATCATGACGCTTCTGCGGGCATCGGAGGGCACTCCGGTGCCCGTTTCCTTCTGTGCGGCGGCTGACCGGGGCATCATCCTCTGGGCTGCGATCCTGGCCTCGTCGATGGGGTTCATCGACTCTTCGGTCACCTCGATCGCCCTGCCGGCGATGCGCGAAGCCTTGGGAGCGTCCTTGCCGCAAGCGCAGTGGATCAACGCATCCTACCTTTTGGCCGTGTCTTCGCTGGTGCTGGTCGGGGGTGCTGCGGGCGACCGGTTCGGAATCGCCCGGATCTTTTCGTTGGGGATCCTGGTGTTCGTCGCCGGGTCGCTGGCCTGTGCCGCCGCGATGACACCGGAACAGATGATCGCCGCCCGCGCCGCAAAGGGCGTCGGGGCCGCGATGATGGTGCCAGGGTCGATGGCGATGATCTCGCGGGCCTATCCACGCGCCGAGCGCGGCCGGGCGCTGGGACTGTGGGCCGCCGCTTCCACACTGACGACGGCGCTTGGCCCGGTGGTCGGCGGGATGTTCGTCACCTGGGGAGGAGAGCTTGGCTGGCGCATGATCTTCGCGCTGAACCTGCCGCTGGGCTTGATCGCGTTGTGGCTGATCCAGCGCCGCACGCCGGGCGACATCGGCAAGCCCGGCGTGCGTGTCGACCTTCCCGGTGCAGGCCTTGCGACCCTTGGGCTTGGCCTGATGGCCTGGGCGCTGACCGAGGCCTCGGCCCCCCCTTGGGTCACCATGGCGGCAGTGGCGAGCCTGGTCGCCTTTCTGGTCTGGGAATCCATGACCGCCGCCCCGATGCTCCGCCTCGGCCTTTTCCGGAACCGGACACTGGCAGTGACGAATGTGGTGACCTTTGCCCTTTACTTCGCCTTGAACGGGGTGATGTTCTACCTGCCGATGACCGCCGTCACGGTCTGGAACGTGACGGCGCTGGAGGTGACGGCGGCCTTCCTGCCGATCTCGATCCTGATCGGGGTTCTCTCCGCCCCTGCAGGCCGCCTGGCCGACCGCTACGGCGCGGGGCCACTGATGGCCGCAGGTTCGGCGCTGGTTGCGTTGGCCTATGCGGGGCTCTGGCTGGCGGCACCGATGGGTCAGTTCTGGACCCAAGTCGTGCCGCTGACCGCCTTGGCGGGACTTGGCCTTGGTCTGGTCGTGGCACCCCTGACGGCGGCGGCGATGCAGGGGGCCGAGGACGGCGAACAGGGCGCGGCCTCGGGCATCAACAACGCGGTGGCGCGGGTCGCGGGCCTGATCGCCGTGGCGCTGCTGGGCCGAATGGCGGCCGAGGCCTACGGGCCGGGTGCGCCGGGCTTTGGCGTCTCAGGCGACAGCGCGCAGCATCTGGCGGCGACAGGTGCGGCCTTCGGCACAGTCGCGTTGACCTCCAGTCTGATGGCGGCGCTGGCGGCGGCGCTGGCGCTTCTGGTCGCCCGTCCGCCCCGGTAAAGGTTTTCAGGTGATGGCGCGGCGGTAAAGGTGCCAACTGGCATGGCCGAACAAGGGGAGGACGAGGAACAGGCCCAGGAACCCGGGCAGCATCCCCAGGAACAGGCAGAGCCCGATCAGCGCGCCCCAGCCCAGCATCACCGCCGGACTTTCCCTGACGAGTTCAAAGCTCGTCAGCATCGCGGTCACGAAATCCACCTCGCGGTCCAGCAGCATCGGCAGACTGACCACCGTCAGGCTGAAGAGAAGCGTCGCAAAGACCGCCCCCACCGCCGTCCCGAAGCCCAGCATGATCATCCCCTCTGGCGTCAGGAACACCGCGAGCGAGGACGAGACATTGGTCATCGTCGCATTGCCCAGGAAGAGGGCAAAGATCATGTGCGACAGGAAGTTCCAGAACAGGAAATAGACCACGATCACTGCCGCCATCGCCGGAATCTGGCGGTCCTTCTGCCGGAAGATCACCCCAAAGATTTCCGTGGCCACCAGCGGCTCGCTCGCCTCCAGCCGACGGGAAATCTCGTAGAAGCCGCAGGCGATGAACGGCCCGAGGATCGGAAAGCCGGCGCTGGCGGGCAGCGTCCACCAGACCTGACCCCTGGTGGTCATCGCCCACCAGATCAGCCAGCCACCCAGGACATAGACGGCGGAGAACGCGAGACCCAGCACCGGTGCCCGCTTGAAGTCGCGCCAGCCGAGCGCAAGGCTTTCCCGCAGGTCGGAAACCTCTACCAGATTGATATCCGGGGTGGCGGGCGGGTGCGTAACGCTCATGCCCAAATGTTAAGCGCGCGGCGAAGCATCAAGCAAGGATTTTGCGGGCGTCAGTCGACGTCCGCGAAATCGCCGCGTTTCTTGCCGCTGGCGTTCAGCGCCAGCGTGGCCGCCATGAACCCGTCAAGATCGCCGTTCAGCGTGCCCGCAGTGTCCGACGTCTCATACCCGGTGCGCAGGTCCTTCACCATCTGGTAGGGCTGAAGGACATAGGACCGGATCTGGTTGCCCCAGCCCGCATCGCCCTTGTTCTCGTGCGCTTCGTTGATCGAGGCGGTGCGGCGGTCGAGTTCCTGCTGGTAAAGTCGGCTTTTCAGCGCCTTCATCGCGATGTCGCGGTTCTGGTGCTGGGACTTGAGGCTGGAGGTTACCACGATCCCCGACGGGAAGTGGGTGATCCGCACGGCCGAGTCGGTCTTGTTGACGTGCTGGCCGCCCGCGCCTGAGGAGCGGTAGGTGTCGATGCGGATGTCCTTGTCCTGAACCTCGATCTCGATGTTGTCATCGACGACCGGGTAGACCCATACCGAACAGAAGCTGGTATGCCGGCGCGCGGCGCTGTCGTATGGCGATATGCGCACCAGACGGTGCACGCCGGCCTCGGTCTTCAGCCAACCATAGGCGTTCTTGCCCGAAATCTTGTAGGCGGCAGACTTGATCCCAGCGCCGTCGCCTTCGGATTCGGACTGAAGTTCCACAGTGTAGCCGTGCGCCTCGGCCCAGCGGACATACATACGCGCCAGCATCGAGGCCCAGTCGCAGCTTTCCGTCCCGCCCGCCCCGGCGTTGATTTCCAGGAAGGTGTCGTTGCCATCGGCCTCGCCATCCAAGAGCGCCTCGAGTTCTTTCGCCGCGGCGACCCTGACAAGGTCGGTCAGCGCGGACTCGGCCTCGCGGACGATCTCCGTGTCACCCTCGGCCTCGCCAAGCTCGATCAGCTCGACGTTTTCCTTGAGCCCAACATCGATCATCTTGTAGGCGTTGACCGCATCCATCAGCGCCTGACGGTCACGCATCAGCTTCTGCGCCTTGGCGGGATCGTTCCACAGGTCGGGGTCTTCGATCATCGCGTCGAATTCTTCCAGCCGGTGTGGCGCAGTTTCCCAGTCCAGCCGCTGCGCCAGAAGCTTCAGCGTCTTTTCGACGGCCTCGATATTGGCTTGGGTTTCGGCGCGCATGGGTCGGGTCCAGTCCTTGATCTTGGCGAAGGGTCATAAGGGTTTGGCCGCGCCCCGGCAAGGGCGCGGCCCGGTCGGGTCTGCGGTGTCAGTAAAGCCCGCCCGAGGAGACGGTGCCGAAATCGGCCTTCTTCGGCACGACGACCTGCTCGCCCTCCGAGGTCGTCACGGTGGTGCCCTGGTCAGCACCGCCGACGTCGCCCTCGCCATAGGCGAAGAGGGGAAGGTTCTCGCCCATCGCAAACCCGCCATCAACGACAAGGCCGATGCCGATCAGCGCCTCTTCGCCCTCGCGGAAGTATTCCGAGACGACGTTGTCGCCGGTAGCGTCGTCGGGCAAGGGCATGCCGCTGAAGCGGTCGATCTTGCGGAAATAGCCGCCGGGGGGAACGCGGAAGTCACCGCCGCCGTATTTCTTGACCGCATCCTCCATGAAGTCCTGGAAGACAGGGACGCAGAGCGTGCCGCCAAAGGCACTTTCACCCAAGGTCCGGGGCTGGTCGAAACCGATGTAACAACCCGCGACGATGTTCGAGGAATAGCCGATGAACCAGACATCCTTGGCATCGTTCGTGGTGCCGGTCTTGCCCGCGATCGGGACCGGAAGGTCCAGACGGCTGGCCGAGCCGCGCTGCACGACGCCCTGCATCATGCTGGTCAGCTGGTAGGCGGTGATCGCGTTCATCACCCGCTCGCGGTTGGTGTCGATCCGGACCCCCTGCCCGGGCGCCAGGTCAGGAACGCCGCAATCCTCGCACACCCGCTGGTCGTGGCGGTAGATCGTCTTGCCGAAGCGGTCCTGCACCCGGTCGACAAGGGTCGGCTCCACCCGCTCGCCGCCGTTGGCGAACATCGCGTAGGCAGCAACCATCTTGAACAGCGTGGTTTCCTGGGCGCCCAAGGAATTCGCCAGAAACGGCCCCATCCGGTCATAGACGCCGAAGCGTTCGGCATAGCCCGCGACCGTCTGCATCCCGATTTCCTGGGCGATGCGGATCGTCATCAGGTTTCGACTTTGCTCGATCCCGGTCCGAAGGGGCGTC
>JANOCQ010000017.1:0-8291 GCA_031412255.1 Paracoccaceae bacterium
TCGGCGACGGAAACCCCTGCCTCGTGCTCTTTCAAAATGCCGATGATCTGGTCTTCGGTGAACCTGCTGCGCTTCATCTCTGGTCCTTTCGGTTGGGCCAGAGTCTACCTCAAACTGGACTAGGTGCAGGGGGCAACGTCACTAGCGGCGCGAGGAGGTCCCAGGTCTTGTGCGTATCGGGGTTGAATGACTCGGGCACACAACCAACACGGACGTGCTTCCAGCACGTATTTTTGGAACCAGGTGAAGCCGGTCAGGGAGTATTCAGCCAGCCTTGCAAAGGCGGGCGATGAAGAAGCCGTCGATGCCGCCCTTGTCTGCCCAGAAGTCGGGGCGAAGGCGGAGTCCACCTTCGGCAGTCCACCAGGCGGGATCGATGCCGGGGAGGTCGAAGCGTTCCACGGCGAGGGTGGGGTCGCGCTCGAGGGCGGCCGCGAGTTGGGCTTCCCCCTCCTCGGCAAGGATCGAGCAGGTGGAGAATACAAGACGTCCGCCCGGTTTCAGCCAGGTCAGGGCGCGGTCCAGAAGTGTCGATTGCAGGTCTGTCAGCACGGGAAGCTCCGTACCATCCTTCACGAAGGGCAGATCAGGATGGCGGCGGATGGTGCCGGTGGCAGAACAGGGGGCGTCAAGGAGGATCGCGTCGAAAGGCGCGTCGGGCTGCCAGTGCAAGGCGTCCGCAATGACGAGCGTGGCGGCCAGCCCGGTGCGGGCGAGGTTGGCTTCCAGCCGCGCCATGCGAGGGCCGGAAATGTCGAGGGCGGTGACCTCGACCCCTGCGGCGGCGAGCTGCAGGGTCTTGCCGCCGGGTGCGGCGCAGAGGTCAAGGATCCGTTCGCCGGGTTGCGGTTGCAGGAGTTTGGCGGGAAGAGCGGCGGCGGCGTCCTGAACCCACCAGCCACCTTCGGTGTAACCGGGCAAGGTAGAAATCTGTCCGGGGGCGCGCAGGCGGAGACTGCCGGTGGGGAGGAGCTCGCCGTCAGGAGCGGGGAAGCCAGAGCGCAGGGTCAGATCGAGCGGGGGTTCCTGACCTTGGACGGCCTCGATCATGGCCACGACGTCACGGCCCCAGCCATGGACCAGGGGTTGGCGAAGCCAGCGGGGCAGTTTTTGCGGCGGCAGGGTGATGGTTTCAGGCAGGGCCCGGAGCACGGCATTGACCAGGCCCGCGAGATGTGCGGTTCGCTTGCCGCCCTGGCGGGTGATCTCTACTGCGGCGTTGACGGTGCCGTGGGCAGGGGCGCCTTCGGCACGCTCGACCACGGCGAGGCGGAGGGTGTTGCGGACCGTCAGCGGCGGGGTCTTGCGGAGGTGCTTGTCGAGCAGTCTGTCGGCGCCCTCGACGTGACGCAGCACGGTCTCCGCCAGTCGCAGGGCGCGGGCGCGGTCGGCGGGGGCAAGGTCGCCGCCGGAGAAGTCCGAGAGCATCCGGCCTTCGCCGAGAACTCCGTCCAGGATTGCGACTGCTGTGGCGCGTGCCACGACCCCTTCGGCCATTGCCGTCCCCTTGATGCTACGGAGAGCGGGTTATATCAGGTTGGGGGCCATACAAGGAAGGGGTCGGATATGAACGATGATCTGCAACCTGCCGCCAGACGGGCGTTGGCCGAGGCTGAGGCGCGCCGGAAAGCCGCCGAGGCGAAGGAGCCCTTGCCCAAGGAACTGGGGGGCCGGGATGGACCGGATCCGGTGCGATACGGCGACTGGGAGAAAAAGGGGCTCGCGGTCGACTTTTGAGGGGTGCGCGTGTTCGACTTCGTGTCTCGCCCTTGCTGCCCACGCGTGGTCAGGTTTCTCGCTCTTGAGAAATCAAGGACTTCGCCGTGGACGTTAGGGGTTTGGCAAGGTTTGACCTAACACGTCTTTCCCCGATCTGCCTGACAACCGGAACGCGAATGGGCTTCCGGCCAAGCTTCCGTCGGACATGCCAAGGATCCCTCACACTGTCCCGCGAATGCGCACCCGATGATTGCGGAAGGGACGCTCGCCGCCGTACGAGGTGTCAGTCCGACGAAGCCATGGGTTCGGCGCGGTACTCCGAGTCACTGACCTGCTCCAGCCAGTCGACGCTGCGGCCGTCCAGAACCTCGTGGACGGCGATGTGCGACATCCCACGGTCGGGCGCGGCGCCGTGCCAGTGGCGTTCGCCGGGGGCAAATGTCACCACGTCGCCGGGGCGGATGACGCGGACGGGGCCGCCGTCGGACTGACAGAGGCCCAGCCCTGCGGTTACAATCAGGCTCTGTCCAAGGGGATGGGTGTGCCATGCGGTGCGGGCACCGGGGTCGAAGGTGACGAGGGCACCTTGCACCCGGTCGAGGGCATCAGCGTTGAAGAGTGCATCAACCCGAACGGATCCGGTAAACCAGTCAGCGGGGCCGGATCGGGACGGAGAGTGGCCTGCGGGGTAAATCTTCATGAGCGCTCCGTCTGATCCAAGTGCAGGCCTCAAAGAAAGGGTAGCAAGGTTTTCGGGTGGCCACACCATTCTTGATGCAGGAGCGCCCAATGCGAAACGGCTTTGATGCAGAACGGCATGATTGCAGGAGATCCCCGGTCACAGGAGCACTGACAGCCGGAGTCGTGCTGGATGCGCCTATGATCCGTCGGTCGGTCCCAGGTGCAACGTCCGGGACATGCTTTCGCTACGACTTCAGGATTGTCGGCGCTTCATTGAAGATGCCACGCGAGGCGGGATGCAGCTTTCGACCGGTGGTGGCTAGCGCAGGCGAAAAGTCGCGCTGTCGCCTTTGCCCTGGTCGACGGTGAAGCGGAGTTTTTCGGACCCTTCCGCCTCGACCAATTGGCAATTGAAGGAGATCGGGGTGCCGCTCCAGTCCATCTCGCGGCAGAAGTAGCCGTCTTTCCAGCTCCACCTGCCGGTGATCTTCCAGCCCAGCGCCGAGCCTGCGATGCGGCCGTCGGGCAGGACATTCAGAGACAGATTATAAAGGCCGATCCGCAATTCACGGTCCTGGACGAGGTCAAGGAAGCGGGCCTTCTCGGTGACCGGGGTGAAGCTGTCGGCGGCCGCGGGAAGCGGCAGGGCGAGAAGCAGCAAAAGCCAGAAACGGTGCATCATGAACCCCCAAACCAAGAGTCATACGCGTTGGTTCCCGCTGCGGATCAGTCAGATGCCGAGGACGTCCATCATGTCGTATTGGCCGGGCTTCCGGCCTTGGCCCCAGACGGCGGCACGCAGGGCG
Organism: Paracoccaceae bacterium; assembly: GCA_031412255.1. Classification (GTDB taxonomy): domain Bacteria; phylum Pseudomonadota; class Alphaproteobacteria; order Rhodobacterales; family Rhodobacteraceae; genus Tabrizicola. The sequence continues at coordinate 3,207 of JANOCQ010000017.1, forward strand.
CCGCGGGCGAAGATGGCGCGGTCGGTGGCGATGTGGCGAAGGATCACGCGCTCGCCCTCACCCGCGAAGATCACGTCGTGTTCTCCAACGATGTCGCCGCCGCGGATGGCGGAGAAACCGATGCTGCCCTTGTGCCGCGCACCGGTGATGCCGTCTCGACCCGAGACCTTGCTGCTGTCCAGTCGGACGCCCCTGCCCTCGGCGGCAGCCTGGCCAAGCATCAGGGCGGTCCCGGAGGGGGCGTCGACCTTCATGCGGTGGTGGGCCTCTACGATCTCGACGTCCCAGTCGGCGTCGAGCGCTGCTGCGACCTTCTGCGTCATGCGAACCAGAAGGTTCAGGCCAAGCGACATGTTGCCGGCGCGAACGATGGTGGCGTGGCGGGCGGCGGCTTCGATCCTGGCCAAGTGTTCGGGTTCGAGGCCCGTCGTACCGATCACGTGGACAGCGCGCGCCTGGGCGGCGAGGGCGGCAAATTCGACCGAGGCGGAGGGCGAGGTGAAATCTACGACGGCCTGGGCTTTGGAGAATGCTTCGAGCGCGTCATCGGTGACCTTGACGCCAATCGGGCCGCCGCCCATCGCCTCGCCCACGTCGCGGCCAATCCAGGCATGGCCGGATCGTTCGACACAAGCAACGAGGTGCAGCTTTTCGGAAGCCTGCGCCAGACGGATCAGTGTCTGCCCCATCCGCCCCGAGGCGCCTGTCACCACAAGTCCCGGACCACTTCCCATGCTTCACCCCCTGCCTCTGGCCTTTCCCTAGCCGGTTCCCGAAGGCGTGAGAAGCCCGGCGTTGCGGGCGCGGTCGAAACGGCCTAAAGGGGCGGAATGTCGAGCAAGCGCAGTCACACCGGGTCCGGCCCGTCACAACGCCAGCTTCGCGTGGGGGAACTGATCCGCCGCACGCTGGCCGATGTGCTGAACCGGGCCGAGATTCACGACCCCGAACTGAACGCCATGTCGATCACGGTGGGCGAGGTGTCGATGTCGAATGACCTGAAGGTCGCGACTGTCTACGTGATGCCACTTATGGGGTCCGTGCCGGTCGAAAACGCGATCGCGGCTTTGGCTCGCAACAAGGCAGAGCTTCGGCACAGGGTGGTCGACGGGTTGACGCTGAAGTATGCACCCGACCTGCGGTTTCGCCCGGACGAGACCTTTGACCGGTTGGACGAGACGCGGCGGCTGTTCTCGGACCCTGCCGTGCAGCGCGACCTTGGCGCGGCGGATCTTGACCAGGCGGGCGACGAGGAATGAGGCTTCTGGCTTTGGTCTTCCTGCTGGCGCCGGTGGCGACGGAGGCGGCCGATTGCCGGGACACCAGCTTTGAAGGCGCATCCTATACCCTCTGCGAAGTGACGCTGGGCGAGGATTTGCGGCTGTTCCATTCAGGACCGGACGGAGCCTATGGCGGGTTCCGCCGCGTCAATGAGGCGCTGGAGGTCGAAAGCAAGACCCTTGGCTTTGCCATGAACGCCGGGATGTATCACCGCGATCTGGCCCCTGTCGGGATTTATGTCGAGGACGGGATCGAGGTCTCGCGGCTGGTGACGCGGGACGGGCCGGGGAACTTCGGGCTTTTGCCGAATGGCGTCTTCTGCATCGGCGAAAGATTCCGGGTGATAGAGAGCCGGTCGTTCAAGACGGATCGGCCGGAATGCCGCTTTGCGACCCAGTCCGGGCCGATGCTGGTGATCGCGGGGAATCTGCACCCCAAGCTGCTGGCGGACAGCGACAGCACCTATGTGCGGAACGGGGTCGGGGTGTCCACCGACGGGACACGGGCGGTCTTTGCCATCTCGAACGATGCGGTGAACTTCCACGCTTTCGCGCGGTTTTTCCGTGACGAGCTTGGTCTGACCGATGCGCTGTATTTCGACGGGAATATCTCGCGGCTGTATGCGCCCCAGCTAGGGCGGCATGACGGCGGCTTTCCGATGGGGCCGATTGTCGGCACCGTGGTTCCGAAGGACTAAGATGGCACGCAGCAAGAAGGGCCGCGCGATCAGCGGCTGGCTGATCGTCGACAAGCCGGCGGGGGTCAACTCCACGGCGGTGGTCAACAAGGTGAAATGGGCCTTCGGAGCGCAGAAAGCGGGACATGCGGGGACGCTGGACCCGGATGCGACGGGCGTGCTTGCCGTGGCGCTGGGGGAGGCGACGAAGACGATCCCCTACATCACCGATGCGCTGAAGTGCTACCGGTTCCGGGTGGTTCTTGGGGCGGCGACGGATACCGACGATGCCTCGGGCGCGGTGACTGCGCGGTCGGAGGTTCGACCGACGGATGCCGAGATCGAGGCGGCGCTGGGGGCTTTCCGGGGCGATGTGATGCAGGTCCCACCGCAGTATTCTGCGGTGAAGGTGGACGGCGAGCGAGCCTATGATCTGGCGCGCGAGGGCGAGGCGATGGACCTTGCCGCCCGGCCCCTGTGGGTGGAGCGGTTGGAGATGACGGGCCGTCCGGATGCGGATCACGTTGATCTTGAGATGGTCTGCGGCAAGGGCGGCTATGTCCGGTCCATCGCGCGTGATCTTGGGGCTGGTTTGGGCTGTCTTGGCCATGTGGAGTGGCTGCGCCGCACATGGTCGGGGCCGTTCGAAGTTGAGGATGGGGTGACGCTGGCGACCATCGACGCCGAGGCGAAGACGGAAGCCCTGGATGCGCATCTCTTGCCGCTGGAGTTGGGCCTGCAGGACCTGCCGGAGTTCACTGCCACGCCGGAAGGTGCAGCACGGCTGCGCAACGGCAATCCTGGACAGGTTATCGGTCACGCCGACTGGGGCACCGAGGGCTGGGCCAGTCTGAACGGGCAGGCCGTCGCCGTCGGACACTACCGGGGTGGCGAGTTGCACCCCTCTCGGGTCTTCAACCGCTAGTCTGCGGCGACTGCTGGTGCTGGACGAGCCGCCAATCCGCATGCCGGTGCCTGCGCCAGGTCGAGGTGCAACGCGCGACGTAATACGTCCCATCGTCTTTACCGGCCTCGACTGTGTAAGCCAGCACCAGGAGCCCCTTTTCCGGGCGGGCGATATGACCGTCGGTAAAGGCGACACGGCTCCACCTTGGGCCTTCCGACAAGGTGCGCAGCGCTGCGTCGGCGGAGACGATGGCGGGATCGGCCGGGACGACCATCAGGCATTCGTGGTCGATCAGTTGGGGATATCGGGCAGGATTGCCGGTCCACAGGCTTTCCTCGATGTCCCAGGCGCGGTGGTCTTCCATCGCGGTCTCCTTCGTGATTGGTAGGGGTTTGAACCGATCAGGACGCTCGCCGGTTCCCTGCGGGGAAAGCGCCCTGGGTTCGTGCAACCGCAAAGGTTTGCCATGACTCGACTTCGTCTGATCGCCCTGACTGCCCTGCTGATGGTGGGTGTCCTGGCGCTGACGCCGCGGAATTTCTGGTGGACCGGGCGGATGCCGGTACCGGCGCTTGACCTGGTGGCGGGCGGTCCAGAGGTGGACCTGGCGGGGCGGCTTTGGATCGACACGGATGCCGGATGTGGGGCGGGACCGCGGGTGGACCCGGACGACTGCCTTGCGATCCTTTGGCTGGTCGGGCGCGGCGCCGATGTGGTGGGTGTCTCGACCAGCTTCGGCAATGCCTCGGGCCAAGTGGTGCAGGACCGGATGGCCGCGCTGTTGGACCGGATGCAGGCGGCTGGGCTGCCCCTTCCGCCGGTCCACGCGGGGTTTGCCGGGCCAAGGGACGGTGCAGCAGAACCCGTGGCCGTCGAGGCACTGCGGCAAGCTTTGGCAGCGGGGCCGCTGACCATCCTGGCGCTGGGGCCGCTTACCAATCTGGCGGCGGCTCTGGAGGGGAGGCCGGATCTTGTGGCCAATGTGCAGAGGGTCGTGGCGGTGATGGGGCATCAGGAGGGGCACCTTTTCCACCCCAGCGAAGGCAATGGTCGGGGGGCGGTTCTGGGGCATGGTCCGATCTTCCGCGATCTGAATGTGCAGGTGGATGTGGACGCGGTGCGCGATGTGCTGGCAATGGGCCTGCCGATGACGCTGATCCCCTATGACGCGGGGCGTGGCGCGGTAATCACCGAAACCGACTTGAAGCAATATGCGCAGGCGGGACCGGCACAGGACTGGCTTGCGACTCAGGCGCAGGACTGGCTGGAGTTCTGGCAGCGCGAGGTCGGAACGGCAGGGTTCTACCCCTTCGACTGGGTGGCAGCGGGATATCTGATCGAACCGGCGCTGTTCGACTGCGCCGTGGTCCGGGCAAAGGTGCAGCGGGAATGGGCGTTGTGGCTGGTCCCGCAGCGAAGCCTTGTCGTGGCACCTGCGGCGGAGGGAGATGTGCTGTACTGCCCACAGGTGGGTGCTGGGCTGCATGAGCTGCTGCTGGCACCCTGAATGCAAAAGGCCCCGCGTTTCCGCAGGGCCTTTCGGAAGTCGTGGTTCTGGCTATCAGGCCAGAGCGGCCTTGGCCTGGCCAGCGATGGCGTTGAACGCCTCGGGCTCGTGCACGGCGAGGTCGGCGAGGACCTTGCGGTCCACCTCGATCCCGGCTTTCGCCAGACCGTTGATGAAGCGCGAATAGGTCATTTCGGCGTCGAACAGGCGGACAGCAGCGTTGATCCGCTGGATCCACAGCGCGCGGAACTGGCGCTTGCGGGCCTTGCGGTCGCGGGTGGCGTACTGGTTGGCCTTGTCGACAGCCTGGGTGGCGGTGCGAAAGTTCGTGCTGCGGGCGGCGTAATAGCCCTTGGCAGCCTTGATGACTTTCTTGTGGCGGGCGTGCGTTACTACACCGGATTTGACGCGGGACATCGGGTGCTCTCCTTACCGGTTGTACGGCATGTATTTCTTGACAATCGTCGCGTCGCTATCGCTCAGGATCATGGTCCCGGCCGAGTTACGAACGAATTTCGCCGAGCGTTTGATCATGCCGTGGCGCTTGCCGGCGGGACCGGCCTTCACCCGACCGGAGGCCGTGAAGCTGAAACGCTTCTTCGCCGCCGACTTGGTCTTCATCTTGGGCATTTCCATCTCCGTGGTTTCAGGCACGACTCGGCATGCCACGTGGGCCGGCCGTGCGGGTAATCAAGCCGCCCCTATAGGCGGAGG
>JANOCQ010000018.1:0-4828 GCA_031412255.1 Paracoccaceae bacterium
CAGATCACGTAGCCGAAGCGCAGTGCCGCAGAGATCGTCTTCGAGACCGACCCAACCAGCCAGACCCGTTCCGGAGCCAAGGCGCGCAGGGACGGAATGTCGCTTTCGGCAACCGAATAGCAGTCGTCCTCCAGAACTTGCAGATCAAATGACCGGGCGATTTCGGCAATCTCCTGCCGTCGTTTCACCGGCATCCGACCGGTAGAGGGGTTCTGCGCCTCGGTCGTCAGGCACAGGACCTGCGCGCCGTGGCGGCGGCAGGCCGCCTCAAGCGCCTGGGGAATGATCCCGTGTTCGTCGATCTCGACGGGGACAACCTCGGCGCGGGCGGCGCGGGCGGCATAGCGGAAACCGGGATAGGCCAGCTCCTCGATCAGCACGACGGGACGCTCACCACGCAGGCAGCAGTCGAAGATAAGGGAAATCGCGTTCTGTCCGCCGTGGGTCAGCGCCACATCCTCGGGGCCGATGGGTCCCAGGATGCGGTCACCCATCCAGGTCACGATTTCGGACCGCAACGCCGCCTCGCCCATCTGGCTGGTGTAGTCGAGCCAGCCCTGCCCGGTTGTTCCCGCCATCTCCAGCAAGGCGGCGCGGAAGGCTTCAGCCTGTCCCACCTCGGGGACCTGCGGTGGCCGCAGGTCGACAAGCCCCGTCGTGCCGCCCGTGACCCGTTCCGTGTACAATGCCTGGGTTGGCCCCAGCCGTGGCGATTGTGCGGCTACAAAGGTTCCGCGGCCTACGGTGGCCGCCAGAAGCCCCTCTTGCGTTGCAAGCTGATAGGCCCGCGCCACAGTTCCCGGCGTCAAGTGCAGCCGCCATGCCAGGTCCCGCACCGTAGGCAGTTGAGAACTTGCCGGTAATTCCCCGGCACGGATTGCGTCCCGCAAGGCCCGCGACAAAGCCAAGTACTTCGGTCCGGGAAATTGAGTCAGGTCTGGAGCCCAAGTTGTATCAGTCACAATAAACCTCTGGCGACTCATTGGGAAGAAATATTACATTGTTCTTACCGGAACGCTGTTATTGTATCAATACAAAACGAAGGAGGCACAAATGCCCCAAACGCATATCACCCGCTTACCGCTGCACACCCGTTACGGTGTCCTTGCGCGCATCCGCAGTGCAGTTCTTGGTGCACTGACCCGCCGCCGCGATCGTCAGCGCCTTGGTCAACTGGACGCGCATCTCTTGCGCGACATCGGCCTTGATCCGCAGGACGCGCGCCGGGAATGCACCAAAGCTTTCTGGCAGTCCTGACGCTAGAGTCCCCGAGCGACGGTTCGCTCTTACCCCTGACTGGGCCGGGAATTCCCGGCCCTCTTTTATTCAGAAGCACGGGCGTTCCTTGGTGCTTTTGCTGGTCGCCGTTGTGGTCTTCGCGGGTGGTGTCGCACGAAGCCTGCAGCACGGCGATGTGCAAGGTCTGCTTATCATGGTTGGCGGCGCGCTTTAGGGGATGGGCGGGATGCTGACACGTTTCCGGGCTTCTACCACCACACCAGACGCACGGCAGACCTTTTGTCCGCGAAGCAATCCGCTCGAAAGCAAAAGGCCCGCCGGTTGGGCGGGCCTTTTAAAATCAGGGGTGCTGTCGCAGACCCATAGAAGATCGTTAGCGCTTGGAGAACTGGAACGAGCGGCGGGCCTTCGGCTTGCCGTACTTCTTCCGTTCGACGACACGGCTGTCGCGGGTCAGGAAGCCTGCGGCCTTCAGCGCGGCGCGCAGCGTGGGCTCATACAGTTGCAGGGCCTTGGAGATGCCATGCTTCACCGCGCCAGCCTGGCCCGAAAGGCCACCACCGGCAACGGTCGCGTAGACGTCGAACTGACCTTCCACGTTGGCGACGGTGAAGGGCTGCTTCAGGATCATCTGCAGCACGGGCCGGGCGAAATAGACCGCCATTTCCTTGCCATTGACCACGACCTTGCCGGACCCCGGCTTGACCCAGACACGGGCAACCGCATCCTTGCGCTTGCCGGTCGCGTAGGAGCGGCCCAGCTTGTCACGGACCGCAACGCGGGGCGCTGCCTCCACGGCGGCTGGAGCAGAACCGACAGCCGATTTCAGGTCATCGAGAGATTTGATATCGGCCATGATCACGCGCTCCGGGTGTTCTTCGGGTTCAGGACCTTGACGTCCAGAACGGTGGGCTGCTGTGCTTCATGCGGATGCTCGGCACCGGCGTAGACGCGCAGGTTCGTCATCTGCTGACGGCCCAGGCGGTTGCGGGTGATCATGCGTTCCACGGCCTTTTCCACCACACGCTCGGGGTGGTTGCCTTCCAGCACCTGCCGCGCGGTGCGCTGCTTGATGCCGCCCGGGTGGCCGGTGTGCCAGTAGTAGATCTTGTCGTTGCGCTTGTTGCCCGTCATCTGGATCTTGTCGGCGTTGATGATGATGACGTTGTCACCCATGTCCATATGGGGGGTGAAGGTCGGCTTGTTCTTGCCGCGCAGGATGGAAGCGACGATCGTGGCGAGGCGGCCCAGAACGACGCCCTCGGCGTCGATCAGGATCCACTTCTTCTCGATGTCCGCCGGAGTAGCGGTGAAGGTTTTCATGGTTTTCCCAAAGAAGAAGGGGGCATCAGCGCCCCCGGAAACTCGGATGAGGGCTTATCGCTGAAGCCATTCGCCGCGTCAAGCAAGCAAATCAAGTTTTTATGCATTAAAATCAATTGGTTGTAACGAGGGTATCCGGATACCCCATATCTCAATCCGTCGTTCAGCGCCAATACACCTCCGAGGCACCTCGGAGACGACTTCGAGATCACCGCAGTTTCGGAGGGCGCGTGGGGTCCAGTCCTGGGGCGGAGGGGGACTGATCCTGCACCTTGGGCGCGGGGAGTTCAAACCGCAGCCCCACCCGGGCCATCGCCAGCGCCGCCGGATCACCGCCTGCCAGGAAGACCACGTCCAGTTCCCCCGCCTCGATGCCGGAAAAGACCAGCGCCTCGTTCATCGCGCGGGCCAGTGCCGCCTCGGCCCCGTCCACCGCATCCAGTAGCGCCAAGAGGTGTCCGCGCCGCCCGTCCGAATAGACCACGCCCGCAAGCACCGCCGCCACAGCCAGTCCGCCCGCCCGCGCCAGCTTGCCATCCAGCGCGGCAAGCACCGCCTCGGGCACCGAGGGGGCGAGAAACTCCTGCGGTAGCGCCTCGACCTCGGCCGGGCCGCCATCCAGCGTCTCGGCCAGCCAGTCCATGGCTTCGGGCGGCAGAAGCATTGACGACGGTGCAACCCCAAGGTTTACCCCCATCCCGATCCCCTGACCCTTCAGCAGACCCGCAATCACCCGCCCCGGCAGCGCCGCATAGGGCGCGATCCCACCGGTAAATCCGGCCAGCCTCTCTTCTCGGTCGAAGACCAGGACCACAGGGCCATCCTCCAGTTCGAAGATGCGTGGTTCGAGACTTTCGCCCACTGCTTCGCGCTCTAAAAGCAGCACGAGTTCGCCATCGGCCAGGCGCTCGAAGAAGCGCAGGCGCAGGGCCTCGTTTTCAGGGTCGGCAGAGACTGCGGCATGGGCCGCGTCCAGAAAGGTTACAAGCTCAGACATCAAGGACCTCCCGTACCCTTGCGCGCAGGACGGGCAAAAGCTCGGCCTCGAACCAGGGATGGCGTTTGAGCCACCCCGTATTCCGCCAGGACGGATGCGGCAAGGGAAAGACACCCCGTGAGGCGGGTCCGCGCCAATCGGCCACGGCCCTGGTGACGTCGCGAAGCCCCAGATGCCACCGGATCGCCGCGCCTCCGACAAGCAGGGTCAGGGGAACTTCCCCCAGGGTCTCCAGCACTTGCGCGCGCCAGGTCGCCGCGCAGATCGGCGGCGGCGGCAGGTCGGCGCCGGTTGTGTCATAGCCGGGAAAGCAGAAGGCCATCGGCACAACGGCCACGCGCGACAGGTCATAGAACTCGGCCTCCGTCACGCCCATCCAGTCGCGCAACCGGTCCCCGGAACGGTCGGTGAAAGGTCGACCGCTTTCATGCACGCGCAGACCCGGAGCCTGGCCTGCCACCAGCACCCGGGCACCGGGCTCGAACCAGGCCACCGGGCGCGGAGCATGTCCGGTGGCCGTGGCGGCGAAACGCACCGCACAGAGGCGGCAGGCCCGGATCTTGTCGTTCAGTTTCATCCGGCAAACCTGACCCCGCAGGTCTTGCGCCGCAACCCCGCCTCTGCGTCAGCGGCAGGGCGCGCCTGCCGGCATCTTCGCGCAACCGCCGCACGCACCGCGTCTGCCGGACCCTGCCGTAAGATGCCCTCTGACGCGACCTTAGGGGACCGAGCAAAGTCGGGTGGCGTGTCTCGGCGCCCACTCTGCGCGCCTCACCAAGTGGCCCCGCGTCCAACTTTCTTATTCCAGACCGCACACGAACGGATTGCGACGGCGACCCCGCGTTATTTCTCCTCCGGAAGCCCTGGTCGATGGAGAGTTGTCAAAGCGCGCCGCCCATCCCACACCCGCGCTGTGCTTTTCGCTCGGGACGGGGCCTGGTGCCAAAGGCGGGCCTCCCTGCGCATTATACGGACTCGGGAATACTGCGGAGGTGGCCGCCAGGCGCTCAAACTGGATGGTTGAGCCGTCCTCCGGACCCGGAAAGCCCTACCCACTTATCGCCTGGTTGCGTGCGCAGCTCGCTTCTCATCCGGCTTTGCGCCCTTGCACGTCAAAGTCAAAGGGTCCGGCGGAATCTCCCTGCTCCTTCCCCCGCCTCTCCTTCATCGAACGGGCAACAGTGCTGCCAAGCAACCCGCGCCCCGTATTTTCCATCCCCAGATATCCCCACCGGAGACTTCGTCCAAAGCCAAAAAAACCCGCACGGC
>JANOCQ010000019.1:0-9579 GCA_031412255.1 Paracoccaceae bacterium
GAGGATGGCTCCATCGCGGTGGCCCAGCCACAGCGTGCCGCGGCGGGTGGGTTTTTCGGGTTTCGGCGACTTGCGGGGGAGGTCGGCCTGCACTCCCTTTTCCCGGGCCGCGCAGGCGTGGGACCAGGGGCAGATGCCGCAGGCGGGCGAACGCGGTGTGCAGATCGTGGCGCCGAGGTCCATGATCGCCTGGGCGTAGTCTCCGGGCCTTTGTGCGGGCGTCAGGCGGGCGGCGAGGTCGGTGAGTTCGGGTTTGGCGGCGGGCAGTGGTGTCTCGACCAGATAAAGGCGCGCGATCACCCGCTCCACGTTGCCGTCGACCACGGTGGCGGGCTCGTCGTAGGCGATGGCCGCGATGGCGGAGGCGGTGTAAGGTCCGACGCCCGGCAGGGTAAGAAGGCCCTCGCGGCTGGTGGGGAAGACGCCGCCGTGATCGGCGACCACGGCGCGGGCGCATTTCAACAGGTTCCGCGCCCGGGCGTAGTAGCCAAGGCCGGCCCATTCCCCCATCACATCGGCATCTGGTGCTTCGGCCAGTGCGGCGACCGTGGGCCAGCGGGCGGTGAAGCGGTGGAAGTAGTCTTTGACGGCCGCGACAGTGGTTTGTTGCAGCATCACTTCGGACAACCAGACGCGGTATGGGTCCGGGTGTAATCCCGCCGCGCGGTCCTGCGGCGGGACCCGCCAGGGCATGACGCGCGCGTGGCGGTCGTACCAGATCAGGAGCTGGGTCGGGAGGGAGACTGTGGCGTCCATCCGAACGAACATAGCGATTGAAGCGCGGGCGGCCAGAGGGCATGACCCGGAACCGGGTCGGGTAAGACGGGTTACGCCGCGGGACCGCCCGGCAAGCACGGACCCTGCGGAGCGATGCTGGTCAGATGGCGGGCATCTGGGCCCTGGGAACTGCGTCTGAACGGCAGAGTGCAACGGCATCAAATCAGAGCGGGTCCCACAGTTGGAGGCGAGTGTCTGCAACTGCACTTACGCTTCTGCGCTGCAGGCACGGGAACGAACAGAGGCGGCCGGTCTCGGAAGCCTGTTGCCCCGAGTGCGCCGAGCGCAAGTATCGGCGGGAGCGCGACAGACCTTGTCGCGGATGCACCGTCTGCAATGGGGCGACGCTTGCGCGTGGGTAATCTGCGAGAATGCCGTCTGCCAGTCTTGCCCGTCGGAGGTCTTCAATGCTGTGGCATGTGCAGGGACGGAAGGGCGCACCGTGGAGGCGGTGCCAAGGTCCATGAAGGCGATTGCAGGTCCGGCGGAAGACGGGCGGCAGGCGGCAACGGACCCGGACCGGAACCCAGTCTGTCAGGGGCCGCAGTGTCCGGCGCCGGCCTGGCGGTGGGCGACGAGTGGAGGACCAGGGCTAAGCACAATCGCCCAACCAGCGAGCGGACATGTCGGCGACCCCAGAATGTTTCCAAAAAGCCGGTTTCCATAACGTATTCTTTATTCCCGATGCCCTCGATCCCACTGGCGGGGGTGGCCTTGTGCGGTAGAATGTCCGGGACAGGAGACCCCCGGCGCAGATGGCCCGCAAGACCCTATCCTCACCCAGCGCCGATCACCGCATGCGGGGGTTCGAGCCCGCCTTCGGGCTGATGAAGAATGCTGTCCGCACTGCTGGCGAATCGCGCGGGTTTGCGGTTGCTCGCCTGCTGACCCATTGGGCCGAGGTAGCGGGCGAAGAAATGGCCCGCAAGACCCGGCCGGTGAAGATCGGCTATGGCAAGGGCGGGATGGGGGCCACTCTGACGCTGCTGGTCAAGGCGGCCGAGGCCCCTATGGTGCAGATGGCGCTGCCAGTGCTGAAGGAGCGCGTGAACGCCGTTTACGGATATGCCGCGATCAGCCATATCCACCTGACCCAGACCGCGGCCACTGGCTTTGCCGAGGGCCAGGCCGAGTTCACCCCGGCCCCTAAGGTCGCGAAGGTCCTCGATCCCGCGACGCAGGCCAAGGCGCAGGCCGTGGCCGAAGGCGTGGCCGACCCAAGTTTGCGCAGCGCGCTTGAACAGCTGGCGCAAAACATCTTAACTCGCCCCCGATCCCGACCCCAGGGCTGAAAAAGGACGCCGACCCATGATGAAACTGAACCGCCGGGCCATGATCGCCCTTGCCGCAGCCGCAACCGCGGCCATGACCCCGGCACTGGCGCAGGAAGCCACCACCGAAGCCGCAGCCCCCGCTGTCAGCGACTTTTCGCTTGGCGCTCCGGATGCCAAGGTCAAGATGGTGGAATATGCCAGCTTCACCTGCCCGCATTGCGCGAACTTCCACGACACCGTCTTCGACCAGTTGAAGAAGGACTACATTGACACCGGCAAGGTGCACTTCACCCTTCGCGAGGTCTACTTCGATCGCTACGGCCTGTGGGCCGCGCTGATTGCGCGCTGCGGCGGCGAGATGAAGTATTTCGGCATCCATGACATGCTGTTTGCCAAGCAGACCGAATGGGCGGCCTCCGAAGACCCAATGCAGGTGGTCGAGAACCTGAAGACCATCGGACGCGCCGCAGGGCTCGAGGACGCGGCGATGGACGCCTGCCTGAACGACACCGGCAATGCCGAGGCGCTGATCAAGCAGTTCCAGACCAACTTCGAGGCGGACGGGGTCGAGGGCACCCCCACCCTGTTCATCAACGGCGCGAAGCATGGCAACATGGCGTATGCGGACCTGAAGGCGATCATCGACGCCGAACTGGCGAAGTAAATGTCCGCGCCACTGGAAGGGATTCGCGTCATCGAACTGGCGCGGATCCTGGCTGGTCCCTGGGCCGGGCAGACCTTGGCCGACCTCGGTGCCGACGTGATCAAGGTCGAGGCACCCGAGGGAGATGATACCCGGCGCTGGGGGCCTCCGTTCATCGAGAGTGAGGGCGAGAAGACCGCCGCCTATTTCCACGCCGCGAACCGGGGAAAGCGGTCGATCACCTGCGATTTCCGGACGACCGAGGGTCAGGAGGTTGTCCGTCGGCTGGTGGCCGGGGCGGATGTGGTGATCGAGAACTTCAAGGTCGGCGGCCTGGCCAAATACGGGCTGGATTGGAAGAGCCTGCGCAAGGTGAACCCCAAGCTGGTCTATTGCAGCATCACCGGGTTTGGGCAGGACGGGCCTTACGCGCACCGGGCGGGATACGACTTCATCATCCAGGGGATGTCGGGGTTGATGTCGGTGACGGGCGCACCTGACGGACAGCCGCAGAAGGTGGGCGTGGCGGTCACGGACATCTTCACTGGCGTCTATGCGGCCACGGCGATCTTGGCGGCGCTGGTGCAGCGCGGGCGGACGGGCGAGGGCCAGCAGATCGACATGGCGCTTCTGGACGTGGCGACCAGCGTGATGGCGAACCAGGCGATGAACTATCTGGTGTCGGGGAAGGCTCCGGGGCTGATGGGGAACGCGCATCCGAACCTTGCGCCCTATGCGGTGTTCGATTGTGCGGATGGCTGGCTGATCCTGGCGACCGGGAATGACGGGCAGTACCAGCGGCTGTGCCGGTTGCTGGGGCTGGAGAGGATGGCTGCGGACCCGCGCTTTCTGACCAATGCTGACCGGATCGCCAACCGGGTGGAGATGACAGAGCTTCTGACGGCGGCGACGCGGAGCTGGGCCAAGGCGGACCTGTTGGCGGCTTGCGAGGCCGAGGGCGTTCCAGCCGGGCCGATCAACGATCTGGCGGAGGTCTTTGCCGACCCTCAGGTCGTGGCGCGGGGGATGCAGATCGCGCCGGAGGGGATGAAGGGCGTCCGCAGCCCGATGACATTCTCGGGGGCGGAACTGGCGCTGGACCGGCCAGCCCCACGGCTGGGGCAGCATCAGGACGAGGTGCTGCGCGGGTTGTAGGTGCCGGAGTTTTCGAAAACTCCGGTCCGATTTCTTTGAAGAAATCGGCTACAAGCCCAGACGGTCGAACCGGGTATCCAGCGCAGTCCAGTCGTCGATCTTAAGGCGGACCACCAGGATCAGAACCTTTGGCCGCCAGTGCGGGGGCAGGCGGGCGGCGTCTTTTTCCGTGGTGACAAGCTGCGCCCCTGCGGCGGTGGCCTCGGCCTCCAGGCGGCGGAGGAGGGTTTCGGACAGCATCTCGTGATCGGCAAGCGCCTCGCCATGGATCAGCTCCGCCCCCTCGGCTTTGAGGGTGGCGAAGAAACGGGAGGGGTCCGCGATCCCGGCGAAGGCGAGCAGACGCTCACCTTTCCAGTCCATACCCATCTTCAGCGGCAGCAGCGCGCCAGAAAGGCGGGGCGCCCGGACGGTGTGGCCCCAGGTCCTGTCGAACTGCGCCTGTGCGGCGGGCGCTCCGATCGTCAGCACAAGGTCGGCGCGGGCGAGGCCGGTTGCCACCGGCTCGCGAAGGGGACCGGCAGGGATGCAGCGTCCGTTGCCGAAGCCCTTTGCGGCGTCGACCACCACAAGGGCGACGGAGGGTTTGACGGCCGGGCTCTGAAAGCCGTCGTCCATGAGGATCACCTGGGCACCTGCAGCTTCGGCGGCCTGCACTCCGGCCGCGCGGTCGCGGGCGACCCAGACCGGGGCGAAGGCCGAGAGGAGCAGCGGCTCGTCGCCAACCTCGGCGGCGGTGTGGCGGGCTTCCTGGACCCGAACGGGGCCTTCCAGCGAGCCGCCGTAACCCCGGCTGACCACGTGGACCCTGTGGCCCCTGGCGGTGAGGCGTTCGATCAGGGCGATGACGGTGGGGGTCTTGCCCGCGCCCCCTGCGGTCAGGTTGCCGACGCAGATCACCGGGACCTGTGGCGCAAGGCCCAGGTGGCGCAAGCGACGGGCGGTGCCAGCGGCGTAAAGCCAGCCCAGGGGGGCAAGGAGGCGCGGCAGCAGCCCCGGATGATCTGGCGCGCGCCACCAGAAGGCTGGGGCGCGCATCACTCTTCCCCGTCCATGATGGCGCGGATGCGGGTGAGGACCAGTTCGGTCACGTCGGCCCCGTCGCTGGCAACCGCCCAGGCGGCCTGGGCCAACCGCGCGGCGCGGTCCGGCGCAAGGAGATCGCCAAGCGCCTCGCCAAGGCCAGTGGCAGAGGCCACCGCCCGCGTCGCCCGCGCAGCGCCAAGGCGACCAAAGATCGGACCGGAGAGGCCGGTGCGCGGTCCATGCAGGATCGCCGACCCAAGCGCGGCCGCTTCCATGGGATTGCGGGTCGGGCCCCGGCCCATGAGGCTGCCGCCAAGGAAACAGACCGGGGCAAGCCGATACCAGAGCCCGTATTCGGCCGGGTTGTCCACGACGAAGACCTCGATGTCCGGCTCGGGTTCTTCTTCGAGTGCACGCTGTGCCACGGCCCAATCGTCGGCCTCAAGCGACGACGCGAGGGGAGCGGCGCGGGTCGGATCTTCGGGCATCAGGATCAGCAGCAGTCGGTGCGAGTGTTGCAGGGCCATCCGGTGTGCCTGCAGAACGGCGGCCTCTTCCTCGTGAGTCACTCCGGCGGCAAACCAGACCGGGCGGGCCGCGAGCAGCTTTGCAAGCGCCGCCCGCTCGGCCTCGGTCGCGGGCAGGACGACGCCGTCCTCTTCCATCCGCCCGGTGACCGCCACGGCTGACAGCGCAGCGCCGCCCTTGCGGAAGGCGCGGGCGGCACCCTCGTCGACCGCCATGATCCCGCTGAACCGCGCCAGTGCCGAGCGCATCAGGCCCGGATACCAGCCGTCACGTTCGCGCAGGAAAGCCGGAGTCCTGCCGTTGACCGCCAGCATCGGGATCTTTCGTTCGGACGCTTCGTGCATCACCGCGGGCCGCAGCTGGCCGCCGGCGAAGATGGCGATCTCGGGGTGCCAGTGTTCGAGGAAACTGCGGGCCTCGGCTGGGCTGTCGTTGGGGGGCGGCTGCACCAGGACAGCAGGATGCGCCGTGATCTGTCCCGGCGCGGTGAGGAGAACGGGCACTCCGTCCTCCTCGACAAGCCTGCGCGCCAGCGCCTGCATCGGGCTGACAGCCTCGGCGTCCGGGGCATGCAGCCAAACGAGACGCCCGGCCGGACGCGGAGGCCGCGCCGATGCTTCCGCCTGCTCGCGCCGCTGGCCGAGATTGTAGAGCGTCAGGCCCAGCGAGGATGGCATGGCTTTCAGTCGCCCAGCTCCTCGGTCGCCGAGCCGGGTTTCGCCTCGTCGCGCAAGCGGTGGATATGCGCAATGAAATAGCGCATGTGCGCATTGTCCACGGTGCGCTGGGCCTCGGCCTTCCAGGCGGCAAAGGCGCTTTCATAGTTCGGGTACATCCCCACGATATGGAGCTGGCTTACGTCGCGGAAGACATTGGTCTGGGGATCCACCAGCTCGCCTCCGAAGACGAGATGCAGGCGTTGGGTCATGATATTCTCCGTGTCTGGATTGCGCGCGACCCTATCCGCTTCGCCGAGCCGGGGGAAGATGGGCCTGTTTGGGGGCGTAGGTCTTGCGTTGTGCGGCCTGAAGGGCAACATTACACGCGGGCGTGGGACGCGCCATCGTTGTTCAAAGGGGGTTTCTCGTGGACATCCAAGACCTTATCGGCTGGCCGCTTGTCTATATCTTTATCGCTCTGTTCATTATCATCTCGATTTTCCTGGGTGTGCGCATCGTGCCCCAGTCGGAAAAGCACGTTGTGGAACGTTTTGGACGGCTCCGCTCGGTGCTTGGGCCGGGGATCAACTTTCTGGTGCCCTTCCTGGATCGGATCGCGCACAAGGTTTCGGTGCTGGAACGCCAACTTCCGACTGCCAGCCAGGATGCCATCACCGCCGATAACGTGCTGGTGAAGGTCGAGACCTCGGTATTCTACCGCGTGACGGAACCTGAAAAGACCGTCTACCGGATCCGGGACGTGGATGGCGCCATCGCGACCACCGTGGCCGGGATCGTCCGGTCCGAGATCGGCAAGCTGGAGCTTGACCAGGTCCAGTCCAACCGCGCCCAGCTGATCGAGCGGGTGCGCGAGCAGGTCACGGCGATGGTCGATGACTGGGGGGTCGAGGTCACCCGTGCCGAAATCCTGGACGTCAACCTGGACGAACAGACCCGCGCCGCGATGCTTCAGCAGCTGAATGCCGAGCGTGCGCGGCGGGCCCAGGTGATGGAGGCCGAGGGCAAGAAGCGGTCGGTCGAACTTGGCGCTGACGCCGACCTTTACGCCGCCGAACAGGCCGCGAAAGCCCGCCGCGTCACCGCTGATGCCGAGGCCTATGCGACCGGCGTCATCGCCGGGGCGATCAAGGAGAACGGGCTGGAGGCGGCGCAGTTCCAGGTGGCGCTGAAGCAGGTAGAGGCTATGGAGGCCATTGCCGTGGGTCAGGGCAAGCAGACCATCCTGATCCCGGCCAGCGCGCTTGAGGCGTTCGGGGATGCCTTCAAGATGCTGAAAGGACGGGGTTGAGATGCTGACCTCGCTTGTCGGGACCTGGTGGGCCTGGGTCGTCCTGGGCTTCGCCCTGGGCGTGCTGGAGATTCTGGCGCCCGGCTACATCTTCCTGGGCTTCGCGATCGGGGCGATCGTCACCGGGGCGCTGGTCGGCTTTGGCGTCCCCGCGGGAGTGCCCGCGCTGATCCTGATTTTTGCAGTCGTCTCGCTGATCACCTGGCTGGTGTTGCGCCGGGTGGTGGGCGTGCGGGAGGGTCAGGTGAAGATCTGGGACCGCGATATCAACGACAAGCCGTGACCGGGTCCTGAGGTTGGACTTCACCGGGGCCAAGGCGGCGCTGTTTTGCGGGGCTTCGGTGCTGGTCTATCTTCGGGATGAGAAACCGGGCCTGCGCTGGCCCGGTCTCTGGGACCTGCCAGGCGGCGGTCGGGACGGGCTGGAAAGCCCGGAGGAGTGCCTGCTGCGCGAGGTGTGGGAAGAGTTCGGGCTGACGCTGACCGCGGATCGGCTGGTCTGGCGCGGGGTGTTTCCGTCGATGGTCGAGATGGGGCGGGAGTCTGTGTTCTTCGGGGGCTGGCTGTCCGTCGATGAGGTCGGCTCGGTCCGCTTCGGTGACGAGGGGCAGGGTTGGGAGCTGATGCCGGTCGAGGGGTTTCTGGGACACCCGCAGGGCGTTCCGGAGATGCAGCGACGGGCCGGGATCGTGTGGTCGGAGATGGGTGACCACGTGCGGACAGGTTCACGCGCCCAGTGAAATCAACTGTTTGGTTGCGGGCGTTTACCGTTTGTCAATGTTGAGGTGCAGCGCAGGCTACGCGCGGATCGTGTCACCAGGCTGGAGGGTCGGGAACAGTTCTTCGACCCGCGAGGCCTCGGGCGCTTCGGCGATGATGCGGGCGGCCTTGCGGCCGATTTCCAGACGGCAGGCGTCCATCGTGGCGAGCTTCCGGGGAAGACCGTCGAGAAGCTCCACGCCGTTGAAGCCGGCCAGACCTATGCGGCCGGGGACATCGATCCCCTGCGCGAGGCAGTAAAGGAGGCCCCCTGCCCCGATCATGTCATTGGAATAATACAGGAAATCGACGTCCGGCGTGCGGTTCAGGACGGCCGCCGTCATCTCGCGGCCCTTCAGAAGCGCCGAGCCGCCGGAGTAGTATTCGCGGTCGACAAGGGTCAGGTCCGCCTTGGCCAGGGCTTCTTCGAAGCCTTCCAGCCGCTTCTTGGCACGAAAGTCGTTGGGCATCTGGGTGCCCAGGAAGGCGATCTTGCGGTAGCCGGCGGCGATGATCGCCTCGGCCATCTGGCGCCCGGCGCGGCGGTGGGAAATACCGACGGCGTGGTTGATCGGATCGCCGTCGATGTCCATGATCTCGACGATCGGAATACCCGCGCGGCCCAGCATGGCGCGGGCGGCGGTGGAGTGCTCTAGCCCGGCGATGATCATGCCCGAGGGCCGCCACGACAGCATCTCGTAGATGACCGATTCCTCGCGGTCGGGCAGGTAGTTGGTGACCCCGACGACGGGTTGCAGGCCGGTGCCTTCCAGCGTTTCGGAGATGCCGGTCATCACTTCGGGGAAGACCATGTTCGACAGGGACGGGATCACTACGCCGACCAGGTTCACCCGCTGCGAGGCCAGGGCCCCGGCGATCTTGTTCGGGACGTAGCCCAGGGCGCGGGCGGCCTCCAGCACCTTTTCCCGCGTCGGGGCCGAGACATCGCCGCGGTTGCGCAACACCCGGCTGACCGTCATTTCGGAAACGCCTGAGGCCTCGGACACGTCGCGGAGGGTCAGGGTGTGGCGCGGGTCGGGGGTGGGCTTGGTCAAGGCGCTCTTCCGTTCATGCGGTACCCCTTGTTACCGCCAAAGAGGAGGCTTGTCCAAGGCGGTTTCGTCTGCTATTGTTACCGCTAACAGCCACCATGTGCTGACCATATCTGGCGTGTCCTGCAAGCTCTCAAACTGGACACGACGGACCAAAGGGGGGGTAGTGGGCCAAAACTTGCCTCCCCTTTTCATTTCCAAAGGTTGAATTGCCGCGCGTTTCGTCGCATGACGGAGCAGGTCCAGACACGGGGCCCCGTAGCTCAGGGGATAGAGCGGCCGCCTCCTAAGCGGCAGGTCGATGGTTCGAATCCATCCGGGGTCACCAGTTTTCAGGGGAAGAGGATGACTCGGGACCCGGGTTTGCAAGCATTTCTGGATGCCTCGGCCGTAGCAC
>JANOCQ010000020.1:0-3182 GCA_031412255.1 Paracoccaceae bacterium
AAGCGGAACTCGCCGAAGATGTCGCCCGCGAGGCAGGATTTTCCACAGATCATCCACTCATGGGACCCGGCGCTGGGGATGACCTTTGCGGGCTCGCGGTAGATAAGCAGGTCGAGCATGTGCGCCTCGATCGAACTGTCGACGATGGCGAGGTTTTTGCCATTGTGCATCGTGTCCAGCACGGTCACTTCCAGCGTTGCAGCGCCCGTGATGGCGGCCTCGCCGGGTTCAAGATAGACTTGCACGCCGAACCTGTCGGCAAAATCACGAAGGCGCCGGGCCAATCGGTTCAGCGGGTAGCCTTCCCCTGTGAAATGGATGCCACCCCCTAGGCTGACCCAATCCATCTTCCTCAGGGTCGGGCCGAACCGCGTCTCGATCAGTGTCAGCATTTCGTCGAACCGGTCGAAATCGCGGTTCTCGCAATTGTTGTGGAACATCAGCCCGGTGATCTCCTCCGCGATCTCTGCAACGCGGGCGGGATCGCCTTCGCCCAGACGGCTGAAGGGGCGCGCGGGGTCGGCCAGATCGAAGATTGACGTCGAGACACCCGGATTGACCCGCAGGCCGCGCACATGGCCTTTTGCGGCATCCGCGAACCTAGTCATCTGTCCGATGGAATTGAAGATTATCTTGTCAGAGTGCGCCAGTACCTCTGCAATCTCGTGATCTGCGTAAGCCACCGAATATGCATGCGTTTCCCCAGGAAATCGCAGATTTCCCAGCTTGACCTCGTACAGCGAGGACGAAGTCGTCCCGTCCATGTAATCGGCCATAAAATCGAAAACTGACCATGTCGCGAAACATTTCAGCGCCAATAGGGACTTGGCACCCGACGCCTCACGCAGCCACGCGATCTTTTCCAGATTGGGCAGCAAGCGCGACTTGTTGATCAGGTAATAAGGCGTCTGCACGGACAAATCCTTTCGGTAGCCGTTCCCGATGGCTCCGTGGTCTCCTAGTCCACGTCGCTGGCCGGGGCAAACAACATATGGCCGGCGAAAGGACACCTGTTCCTCCTCGATCCCCCGCTGGGAAATCTCAACGACGCCTCCCATCTCGATTTGCAGTGTGCAGCCGGGCAAGCCGTCGCAGGCAAATTGGGTCCGGCGGCTTGGCCAGGGCTGCGTTTTGCGTCGCCGGACATGATGCATTGGTCGCGGTCGGGCGAGTTCATGATCATGGTCATCCTTGGCGGAGTCGGCACCTTGGCGGGGCCGTTCATCGGGGCGGGAGTCTTGTTCACGCTGGAGACGATCCTCGCGCGGTATACCGAGCATTGGATGTTGCCGGTCGGTATCCTGCTGCTCGTTGTGGTGCTGACCTCGCGTGGGGGGTTGATGGCGCTGATCCGCAAGCTGACCGGAGGGCAGAAGTGACCGATGTCCTTAGGATCATTGGATTGGCAAAGAACTTCGGCGGCTTGACAGCAACCGACAACGTCAGCCTGAGCGTGAAGGCGGGAGAAATCCACGCCCTGATCGGACCGAACGGGGCAGGAAAATCTACCCTCATCAACCAGATATGTGGCGAGATCATCCCCAATTCTGGGCATATCCACCTTGCCGGACGAGACATAACGCGTCTGCCCCCCGCAGACCGTGTGGCGCTGGGATTGGGACGGACGTTCCAGATCACCTCGCTCTTGGAAGAGATGAGCGTCCGCGGGAATATCGGCCTTGCCGTGCAGGCGCGCGAAGGCCGCAATTTCCGGATATTCGACAGGGTCGCGAAACGGTCGGAGGTGTGGGACGACGTCGACCGCATTCTGAAAACCTCGGTCCTTGGTGCGCGCGCAGATGTGACCGTGGCCGATCTCGCACATGGCGAGAAGAAACAACTGGAGCTTCTGATGGCGCTGTCGCAAAGGCCGCGTCTGTTGCTTTTGGACGAGCCGATGGCGGGGCTCGGTCATCTGGAAAGCCAGCAGATGATCGAGGCATTGCGGGCCGCGCGAAACGACTGCGCCATGCTGTTGGTCGAACACGACATGGATGCCGTCTTCGCTTTGGCCGATCGGATCACCGTGATGGTGTACGGTCGCGTCATCGCTGCCGGAACCGCCGAGGAGATCCGCGCGAATCCGACGGTTCGCGAAGCGTATCTCGGAGAGGAGGAAGCCTGATGCTGTCGGTGCAAAACCTGCAAGCCGGGTACGGCCACTCTCAGGTGCTGTTCGACGTATCGCTCGACATCAAGGATGGCGAGGTTGTCACCCTGATGGGCCGCAACGGCATGGGCAAGACCACCACGGTGCGTGCCATCATGGGGCTGTTGCCACATCGTGCTGGGGCGGTGGTCTATGGTGGCCAGTCGATAAGCGGGCTGGCCCCCGAAAAGGTGGCGCGGCTCGGTCTCGGTCTGGTGCCGGAAGGGCGGCAGGTCTTTCCCACCCTGACGGTTCGTGAAAATCTGGTGGCGACCGCGGCCAACAGGCTCAAAGCACAGTCGCCGTGGACGCTTGCCCGAATTTACGACCTCTTTCCCCGGCTTGGCGAGCGCGCCGGACAGATGGCGGGCACCCTGTCGGGCGGTGAACAGCAGATGTTGGCCTTGGGGCGCGCCCTGATGACCAACCCCCGGCTGCTCATTCTGGATGAGGCGACCGAGGGGCTCGCGCCGGTCATCCGCGCCGAAATCTGGCATGTGGTGGAAAGGCTGAAGGCGGAGGGTCAGTCCATTCTGCTGATCGACAAGACCTTCTCGGTACTAAAGCGCATTGCCGACCGTCACTTCATTCTGGAAAAGGGTTCAACGGTCTGGATCGGAACAAGCGACGATCTGACCAGGGATCAGGACCGCGTACAGACCTGGGTCGGCATCTGATGCGCTTGGCCCTGATCGGCTGGGGTGCTGTCGGCTCCGAAGTGGCGCGGCTGCTCTTGGCACGTAGGGCCCCGGTGCAGATTGTCGCGGTCGGGGTGCGTGATCGCGGGCGTGTCCTACCCTTCCCCCTGATCACCGACCCCTTGGAACTCGCGGCGCATTCGCCTGATCTGGTGGTCGAAGCCGCAGGGCGTGATGCCGTGATGCCATGGGGTCAGGCCGCGTTGGCTGCCGGGGCCGACTTTGCGCCTGCCTCCACCTCGGCTTTTGCCGAGGCTGGCGCGCTGGACCGGTTGTCAGCCTTTGCGCACAGCCACAAGCGTCAGCTTCTGATAGCACCCGGAGCGTTGGGTGGC
>JANOCQ010000021.1:0-11051 GCA_031412255.1 Paracoccaceae bacterium
TGCCCATCGTGAACAACACCGGCTGCGGGATGTCGGGGGTGAACGAGGGCTACGACACCCTGATGCGCACCCTGAAGGGCTATGCGCGGAATGCCAACTTCGGGGGCATCCTGCTGGTGGGCCTGGGCTGCGAGGTGATGCAGGTCCCGGACCTGGTCGGACAGGGGCGGCTCCGGCCGGACGGCAACTTCCGTTACATGACGATCCAGGGGACCGGTGGCACGCGGGCGACGATCGCCAAGGGGCTGGAGGTGCTGCGGGAGATGGCGGAGGTCGCGTCGAAGGTCGGGCGGGCCCCGGCGCCGGTGTCGAAGCAGATCGTCGGGCTGCAATGTGGCGGCTCGGACGGCTATTCCGGGATCACCGCGAACCCGGCGCTGGGTCATGCCAGCGACCTTCTTGTTCGGATGGGTGGCACGACGATCCTGTCCGAGACGCCGGAAATCTACGGGGCCGAGCATTTGCTGACCCGGCGCGCCGCCAACGCGGACATCGGCGAAAAGCTGATCGAGCGGATCAGGTGGTGGGAGAACTACACCGCGATCAACGGGGGCGAGATGGACAACAACCCCAGCCCCGGCAACAAGCGCGGCGGGCTGACGACGATCCTGGAAAAGTCTCTGGGCGCGGTGGCCAAGGGCGGCACGGCCCCCCTTAGCGGGGTCTACAAGTTCGCCGAGCCGATCACGGCCCCAGGATTCGTCTACATGGACAGCCCCGGCTACGACCCCTGTTCCGTCACCGGCCAGATCGCCAGTGGTGCCACGATGATCGTCTTCACCACTGGCCGCGGGTCGGTCTCGGGCTACAAGCCGAGCCCCTGCATCAAGCTTGCGACCAACACCGAGATGTATCAGCGGATGGCCGAAGACATGGACATCAACTGCGGCGACATCATCGACGGCACCAGCATCGAAGCCAAGGGTGCGGAAATTCTGGAAAAGATCATCGCCGTCGCCTCGGGCGAACAGACCCTGTCCGAGGAGTTGGGCTTTGGCGGGGCGGAATTCGTGCCGTGGCAGATCGGCGCGGTCATGTAAGGCGGTAGAAAGTTCGGGCCGTGTCGCGGAAGATCCGGCGCTGCTCTGTCTCGCCTAGATCCTTGGTCAGTTCGTCGACGAGTGCCACCCAGGCCGGATAGGTGATCGCCAGTGTCGAGACCGGCCAGTCGCCGCCGAACATGATCCGGGCAGGTCCGAACGCTTCGAGCGCAACATCCATGTAGGGGCGGAGCGTATCCGGCGTCCAGTCGGCCCCAGCCTCGGTGGCAACACCTGACATCTTGCAGACCACGTTCTCGCGCTTTGCCAGATCATGCATCTGGTCGGCCCAGGGCTGCATCAGCCCCGCCTTTATGCCCGGCTTGGCGATGTGGTCCAGGACCATGGGCACATTCGGGCAGGCGTCGGCCAGGGCGATTGTGGCTTGCAACTGGGGATGCTTGAGGCAGAGGTCGAACGACAGCCCATAGTCCGCCAAGGCCCGGACCCCGGCGATGAAATCGGGGCGCAGGCAGAAGGCTGGGTCCGGTTCGTCCTGGTAGATACGGCGGACTCCCCGGACCTTGTCGGTCGCCGCCAGACGGTCAAGGTCGGCGCGTGCGGCGTCGCCCTTGTGGAGAGGTGCATTGCAGACCATCGCCCTTATGCGCGGTTCTTCCCGTGCCCAGGCAAGGACCTGCTGCGCTTCGTCCAAGGCAAGATGCGGAGCGGCATCGCATTCAAGGAAGATTAGCGCCTCGATATCCACGCCGGCGCTGGCGGCCTGGAAATCTGCCGGAAGGAACGGCCGATCCAGAGGATCGAAGAGCCAAGGATAGCTCAGAAGGCGTGGGTCCCACAGGTGCAGGTGGCTGTCGATGATTGGAAAGCTGGGCATCGGGTTCTCGTTGCTGGTTTACAGTGATGCTACACCGGCAGGGACCGATGGGAACAGCTTGCACTTTGGCCCGCCGCCCCTAGGCTGAGCGCAACAACCAGCGGAGCGCCACGTGACCCGCCCCACAGTCCTGATCGTTGGCAGCCTGCACCATGACATCATGGTCGAAGCCGACCACCTGCCCCGTCGGGACGAGACGGCGGTGGGAAGCCTCTGGTATCCGAAGTTCGGAGGCAAGGGCGGCAACCAGGCTGTCGCGGCCGTTCAGGCGGGTGCGGATTGCCGGATGCTGGGTGCCGTCGGGGAGGATAGCTTCGGGCAGTTCCTGCGCCAGACGCTGCAAGCTGCGGGGGTGAACGACGCGTTCGTGGCGACCTTGCCCGACGTCGGCTCGGGGATGAGCGTGGCGATCCTGGATGCTGCGGGCGATTATGCGGCCACCATCGTTTCAGGTGCAAACTTGCGCATCGACGCGGGACAGCTGGAAAGCCCCGATCTCTGGCACGGCGTAAACCTGCTGGTCTTGCAGAACGAGGTTTCCGAAGGCTTGAACATCGCCGCAGCGCGCGCGGCCGCGCGGCGCGGAATTCCGACACTGCTGAACGCCGCCCCGGCACGGGAACTGCCGGATGATCTGGCCGCCTGTGTCGATCTCTTGGTGGTCAATGCGGTCGAGGCCGAGATGATGGGCACAGATCCCGTTCGGGATCTTCCCGGCGCGCTGGCGGCTGCCCGTCACCTGGCGGAACGGTTCCGGACAGTGATCGTAACCGCGGGCAGCCAGGGGCTGGCGGCCGCCGAACGCAAGGGCCGGGCGTTTGCCCTTGCGGCCGAAAAGGTGCAGGCCTTGTCCAGCCACGGTGCGGGCGATGTCTTTGTCGGCACGCTTGGTGCAGCACTTGCCCGGAAGGAGCCTTTGCGCGCGGCCGCAGAACAGGCGTCACGCGCCGCGGCCCGCCACGTCAGCGCCGAAAGGCGACGTTGACCGCGGATCCGTTGGGTCGCCTTATCCAGCATCCACGACAGAACCCGCGAGGATGGCCAGATCGGCTTCGATCCTGGGCAGGAAAAGTCCCGCCCCGGAGGTCCTGGCAAGCTCATGGGCAGCATGCAGCTTTCGGACGGTGTCCTTCACGGCGCCGCCGGTCAGCAGGTGCAGCTTGGCATCAAGACGCAGAAACTCGGGATCTATGCGCAGGTCGCCCAGCGGTCGCAGCACGCGTGCCCGGTCGAGGAGCGCCGCGGCGTCTTGCAGACGACCGGCCAGCAGACAGGGCTCGACCGGGAGCAGGGTCCACCAATGGCCGAAAGACCCCGCATCAATCACCCGCTGGATGCCGCCCAGGGACTGGTCAAGTCCGGCATCGGTCTCGCCGTTCGCGGTCAGCAACAGACCCGAGAAGAGATCGCAAAAGCCGGCCCAGAACGGCAGCGGGTTCTTTTGGATCATGCTGGACAACTCGGCCACGTGGGTGGAGAGCAGGTCCATCCGGTCCATGAGCAGCGCGTGGAAGCAGCCGACATAGACAAGAACCTGGAAATGGTCGTGGTCGCGGCCGGACTTGCGCGCACTGTCAAGCGCCCGGGTGCGCCATTCGTTGGCCGCTTCGAAATCACCCATGATGACCAGGGTTTCGGCCAGACCGACCATGACCATCAACATGTGATCGGCATGGTCCAGCTTCAGCGCCGGGCCGTGCCGGTCAGCATCGTAGCGCGCCATGAAGCGGCGGTAGGAGTCAAGCGCGGGACGCAGTTCGCCGCGAAACAGCAGTGAGGTCCCACACATGCGCTCGGCGATCAGCTGGTCGATCTCGTTGCCGCCTTTGGTCGACTCGCGCAGTTGCAGGGCAAGGCCCAGCGCACCCTTGATGTTGTTCGTGGCGGCCAGCTGCATCCAGCGCGCGGAAAGGGCGCGAACCAGATGCTGGCCAGTGTTCATCCGGTTGCTGAGGCGCGCCAGAATCTCGCCTTCCCGCTTCACCTCTGGCGCCTGGTATCCGTGGGCACAGACGAAGGCGCTCATCCGGTTCAGGTGGAGTTCAAGCGCGGCTTCGCCTGGCGTGGCCTCGGCGCCCTGGGCATCGTGCGAGGTGATGGCGCGGCCGAAATAGTCCGCGGCTTCCTCGTAGGCCGAGCGCAGCATCGCTTCCTGCCCGGCACGTTTCCAGGCTTCGGTCGCCAGCTCCATCTGGCCGGCCTCGGAGCGATGGTGTGCCAGGACTTGCGGAAGGCTTCGTGCAAGCTTGGGCATCGCCTGTTCAAGGGTGTCGGCGATGCGGGCGTGGATGCCGGGCCGTTCGCGCCGCAGGAGGAGTTCGTAGGCGGTATCACGCACCAGGTTCTCCTGGAACCGGATGGACTGGCCGTACATGCTTTGCACGCGGACCAGGATGCCCGAATTGACCAGCTCGTCGATCCCGCGATCGAGATCGGGCGCAGGAAGGCCGGCCACGGCAGCCAGCGCCGCGACAGGAAACTCACGCCCGATGGCGGCTGCCAGCGGGGCGAGGCGGCGGCCGTGCTTCAGCCGGTCCAGCCTGGCAAGGATCGATTCCGACAGCGTCGCAGGCACCTGGACTGGCCCCGAGCCGCCAAGACCAAGCTGTTCCAGGAAGCTGCGGGCCAGTTCCTCGGCATAGATGGGCACCCCGTCGGCCCGGCTGGCGATCGTGGCGATAACCTGGGGCGTCAGGCCCTGCTGGGGGTCGGGGATCTGGCTTATCAGCTCGGCGGTCTCTTCCTCGGTGAGCCGATCAAGTGCTATCGGCAGGACCTGGGCCTTGACAAGCCAGTCAGGCCGCGTGCCGGAGCGGGCCGTGGCAAGCACCGCGATCCCCTGGTTCGACAGACGCGGCATCAGGTCCAAAAGCAATGCCGAAGTCGAGGGATCAAGCCATTGGGCATCTTCGACGATGAGCGTCGAACTCTGCCGGCAACGCGCCACCAGGATATCGCCCAGAAGCGCCATCATCCGTTGGCGCGTGTCCTGCTGTTTCGCCCGAGCTGCCTGGTCAGGCACAGTGCCTTGCAGATCGACGAATTGCTCCAGCAGGTCCAGGTTTTCCGCCACTTCCAGACCCATGTCCGTCAGAAAGACCAGCAGCTTGCGCCTTGCCTCTTCGGCAGTGTCTTCGGCGCGCAGACTGGCGCGTCTCAGGACAAAGAACCGGATCGGCGCAAAAGCGACGGCGTTCTGGAAGGGCGAGCATTGCAGCACAAGGGGCCGCGCCTGGCCCAGGCCCGGACCCTGGCTGCTTTCCAGCACATGCCAGGCAAACCGCGACTTGCCGATGCCCGGCTCGCCCGTGATCAAAGCCACTCCTCCGCGCCGGGCCCAAGCCTTGTCGAGATAGCCGCGCAACGCGCTGGATTCGACCACACGCCCGACAAACCGTGTGCGCTGTCCGCTGCCGCGCAATGCATCGAACCGAGATGACGCGGCCGAACTGCCCAAGACCAGATACAGCCGCACTGGCGCGCCGATGCCTTTCAGATCATGCAGGCCAAGGTCCTGCCAGTCGAAGAGGTTGCCAGCCAGCTTTCGCGTCTGCGGCGAGACGACGATCCCGCCCGGCGGTGCGACGGACTGGATGCGCGAGGCCAGGTTGGAGGTTTCGCCAATCGGGCTGCTGTCAGAAATGCCTTGCCCCTCGGTGCGGCCCACCACGGACATGCCGGTTGCGATTCCGATGCGCGCGCGGGCTTTGTGACCAGACATTTCCGGCAGTCGGGCGAGAGCCTCCAGCGCTGCAACGGCGCCATGGATCGCACGTTCGGCGTCATGGCCGGCCGCGACCGGATAGCCGAAGACCGCCATGATCCCGTCGCCAAGATACTGCGCCACATGCCCGCCCGCAGCCAGGATCGCGCCAGCGACGGCACCCTGATAGGCTTGGATCAGGGCCACGAACTCTTCGGCGTCGATCGCCGCTGCAAGTGAGGTGCTGTCAACCAAGTCACAAAAGAGCACCGTCACGAGCCGGCGTTCCGACATGTCTTGCGGCAATGAGGCGGGAATGAAGGGATCGTGCCAAGCGCCGCGGTTTTCAGGTGCGGGTCCGGAAAGTGCTGCCGCAGCAGTCAGGATGCGACGGCGGTGGCCGACCGATGTAACGCCTATCTCGCGCAGGTCCTCGGATGTGAGGTCGGGCATCACCTCCAGCGTGATGTCGTTTGCCATGAAAAGCGGCGCATAGTGCGAAAGGCCAAGGTCCTGAAGCCACGCCGCGGCTGCACTGTCGGCGCGCCCTTCCATGGATTAAAGCCTGATCACCGGCGCCGCTGCCCCGCCCGTCCGACTGATCTTCTGGGCGAGAGCAGCCTGCACCTTCGTGGGAATTGTGCCGTCTGCCGGGGGGGTATCGGGAACTGCCTGATCAAAGATGAAGCGGCGATCGGGATCATATTTGAGTTTGGTCTTCACCAGGCCGGTCAGGGCGCTGCCCCAATAATTGCTGGCGAAGTCCGGAACGTTCTTGCTGGGATAGTTCTGGTAGACCTCGTTGTTCCAGACCTCTTCCATCACATTGATCCAGTCCTGCAGATAGGCCATCGCCGCGTCGCGGTCGTTGGGATCATACCAGAAAACATCCAGTACCGCGTCATACAAGGCGTCGCGGTGAATGAAGGCGTTGGTCTCGATCGGGGTGGTGCGGATCGTGCCGCCATAGACCTCCAGATACATGTAGCTCATCTGGTTGGGCGATTTCTGGACGAAGAAGGTGAGAATATCGACCCACTGTGTAATCGAAAGGTCCTGCGACACATAGCGCGAGGCCTTGCCTTCGAAAGGCATCTCGTCTGGAACCAGCAGGATCGGCTGGTCCTGCGGCGCGTTCACCAATTGGTTCAGCACCACGTCATAAGTGTCGTGGACGGTGAACTGCTCGACAGCCTGCATGTCGTAAAGGGGCTGCATGGCCGCCTTGCCGGAAGCCAGGTCCTCCAGCCAGAGGGCGCGGACCATGAAGACCGGTACGGCGGCGGGGAGCGGCGGCTGTTTGGGGTCCAGGATCGTCTGCCAGACGAAAAGCACCTGAAGGTTCAGCTTCTTGGCAAGATCGGTATCGGGGAAGTAACTTTCCTGCAAAACCTGAAGCACCTTGGCCACATTGGCGATCTGGTCGGGGGTCGACATCTCCCATGCCAGGGCGATGCCCGAAAGCTTGTCGATCGGGTGACAGCTGTACGTGACGGAAAGCAGCACACCGAAGTTGCCGCCGGTGCCGCCCAGCATCGACCAGAAAAGGTCAAAGTTCTGCGTGGCATTCGCAATGATGATCGAGCCATCTGCAAGCATCACCCGAAGCTCGACGACATTGTCGCAGTTCATCCCGAAGGACGACGACGAGAAACCAAGCCCGCCGCCCTGGACGAAGCCGCCGACGCAGACATCTTCGCATTCGCCCGCGGGGACATGCACGCCGTAGGTGGTCAGCTCGCTGTAGAGCTTGCGGAACGGACAGCCCACACCAGCAGTCACGGTCATGGTGCGCGTGTCGACCAGCACCATGTCCAGTCCGCTGACATCGATCAGAACACCTTTGCCGGCGGAAAAGCCTGCGGTGCTGTGCCCACCCGAGCGGACGGTGAAGGGTTGGCCTGACAGGCGTGCCAGCTCTAGTCCGATGGCGACGTCCTGGTCGGATTCGCACATGACAATAAGGAGCGGGAAGGGATTGAAGTATGGGTTGAAAAGCTTGCGCGCGCTTTCATAGGCCGGCTCTCCGGGCAGCAGGATATGCCCCACCATCTGAAGCTGGGCCGATTTCACCTGTTCTTTCGTGACGCCAAGGTCGCTGAACACTTTCGGATGCGTCGCGTCCCACTTTGCAGCAAGGAGTTCGTTGCGGCTTCGAAACTTCGAGCGATGCTTTGGCATGCAAGACCTCATGTCCGGGGTTGACCTGCACACTTGTGCAACAAGCACATTCGGCAGCTATTGCCCGACCTGTCAAGCAAAGTGAACAGTCCAACTGACGTAACGTCAGCCCGCGGCGCGCGGGACCCCTGCCCGGCTCACGCCGCCACGACGGAACGCGGCGTTCGGGGCGGACAGGTCGGTCCCATCGGCCCTACACCGCACTATTTGCGGAAGATCGCCACGAGGTCGCTTGCCGCCTCTGCAGGTCCGTTCAGCTCGAGATGTTCCTGGATATGCCGAAGGTGATCGGTCATCAGTCGGGCCGCATCATCGCCGTCGCGCGTGCGGAAGGCGGCGAAGATCTCGTCATGGTCCTCGTCCCGGCAGTTGGACACACCGGGACTGCCAAAGATGCCGATGATCAGGGATGTCCGGGTGACGAGTTCCTTCACCATGCGCAGCGTCACGGTGTTGGCCGCGATCTCGGCCAGCAGGACGTGGAACTGGCCCGA
This sequence comes from Paracoccaceae bacterium, assembly GCA_031412255.1. GTDB lineage: Bacteria > Pseudomonadota > Alphaproteobacteria > Rhodobacterales > Rhodobacteraceae > Tabrizicola. The sequence goes on from JANOCQ010000021.1 coordinate 8,257, forward strand.
GAGCCGGATCGCGTCACGGCGCTTGCTGCCGTGGTGGGCGACGTGTTCCAGCTTCAGGTGCTGCTCAAGCGTCCGGAGGTTGTCGTCGGTGGCCCGCTCGGCCGCGAGACGCGCCACATTGGGTTCGATCATGAGCCGCGCCTCGAAGACTTCGCGCGCCTGCTCGGCCGTGGGCGAGGCGACAAAGGCCCCGCGGTTCGGCAACAGGTCCACCACTTCGCGGCTGGCGAGCAGCAGAAGGCTTTGGCGAATCCGCATTCGGCCGACGTTGAACGCCTCGCACAATGCGGCTTCGGACAGCTTGGTGCCGGGTGGCAGCCGCTGGTCGATGATCGCCTCGAAGATTCGCTCGACGATCTCTTCCTCGCCAAGTTCGTCTTCGCGCGCGACCTGTTCGGCGGCGTTGCCGAGGGTGTCCATCCGGATGTCCGTTCCTAATCTGTGCAGAAACCACGCTAAGGGGGACACGCCCGCCCATCAAGAGGCACATCGTGAACCTAGTGTAACTTTTTTGTTGACAATCTTGTCAGCAAGTTCGTCAATCGAAGTGTCGCGGACTCGAATTCCGCAGACCCAATGAACAGGGAGCATCAGAATGAAGAGACGCAATTTCCTTACGACGACGGGCCTGACCCTTGCGCTGGCCCTTACGGCAACCTCTGCCGCCTGGGCGCAGAACGCGACGCTGAAAATAGGTTTCGTCGGCGTGACCTCAGGCCCGGCCGCGGCCTGGGGCATTTCCAACCAGCGTTCGATGGAGGCACGCGCGGCCTGGCTGAACGAACTGGGCGGGGTCAAGATCGGCGATGTCACCTATGACATCGAGATCGTCCCTTTCGACGACCAGAAAGACCCCAAGCGCGCGATCGCGGGCATGGAGAAGATGGCGCAGGACGGCATCCACTACGTCGTCGGTCCGAACGTCGATGACGGTGCGGCAGCGGTCCGCCCGGTGGCCGAGCAGAACGGGATCATGTATTTCCCCTATGCCTTCCCGAAAGAGCTTTACACCGCCCCCGCTTCGAACGCGATCCTGGGGATGGTGGCGAACTACCAGTCGGGACCGGCGATCTACAAATACCTGATGGAAACCAAGGGCGTGAAGAAGGTTGCCTTCATCGCCGGGAACGAATCCGACCCGCTGAGCCAGCGCGATTCCGGTGCCGCCGCCGCGCGTGAACTCGGGTTGGAGGTCGTCTCTGACACCGTGACCTACCAGATGGACACCACCGACTTCACCCCGGTCCTGCTGCCCGTCATCCAGACCGCGCCTGACCTTCTGGTCCTGTCGGGTGTGTCGCCCGCCAACGCGCCGCAGCTGATCCGCTCGGCCCGGGAACTGGGCTACACGGGCCTGATCTCCACCGAAACCGCGCAGGATGCGGCCGTTCTGGCGGAAGGCGCGGGGGAATTGGCGAATGGCTTCATCTCGGTCGGCGGGGCCTCGACGCCCGAGCTTGCCAGCGATGCGATGAAGGAATTCGTCACCCGCTACACCGCGATGTTCGGCGAATACAATGACGAGTCGAACACCAAGGTCTATGCGCTGGAATACATCATCGAAACGCTGAAGGCGAACCCGGCGGCGATCGACAATGTCGAAGAGTACAAGAAGACGATGGACACCTTCAGCGCGCCGAACCCCTTCATGGTGGGTGATGCCAAGCTGACTTATGTGGGCACATCGTCCTTCGGCCAGAAGCGCCAGGTTTCGGTGCCGCTGGTAGTGAACGAGTTCAAGGACGGCAAGTTCGAGACGCTGTTCGTCGCCCAGGTCGACTAAGACCGAACGACGCTTCACAGTCTCACGCAGGGTCCGGGCGCGCTCCCGGTCCGGGCCCTGCTGTCTTCGTCGCAAAGGACCCCCCGGATGGAACAGATCCTTGCCAACGGCCTCTATCTCGGCGCGCAATACGCTTTGATCGCCCTGGGCCTGACCCTGATCTTCTCGCTGATGAACGTGCTGAACTTCGCCCACGGGCAGATGTACGTCTTTGGCGGCTTTGTGACCTATACGGTCGTCGCCCAGTTGGGTTTGCCCTTCATCGTCGGGCTGCTGGCTTCGGCGGTGGTGCTGGCGGCGATGGGGGCGCTGATCGAGAAGTTCCTGTTCCGACCGGTCATCCGAAAATCGAAACGGGACGAATCCACCATGCTGCTGGCCGCCGGCATCGCGTTCTTCCTGGATGCGGTGATCCTGCTGATCTTCGGGGAAAAGCAGCGCGGCGTGCCCAAGATCGTGAACGGCGTCTTCAACTGGGACATGCGGCTGATCATGCCCTATGACCGGATCCTGATTGCGGCGCTGGCCGTGGCCTTGATCGTGGGCTTCATCCTTTTCATGCAGTATTCCCGCACCGGCCGCGCGATGCGGGCTCTGGCGCAGGACCGGGTTGCCGCGCAGCTGATGGGCGTGGACGTCGACCGCTACTCGATGATCGGCTTCGCCCTGGGCGCAATGCTGGCCGGGCTGGTTGGCGGGCTGCTGGTAACGATCACCGGCATCAACCTTGGGATGGGCGGGCCGACCTCGATCAAGGCGTTCCTGATGATCATGATCGGCGGGGCCGGAGTGATCTCGGGTGCCATCGCCGGCGGGTTCATCCTGGGCATGATGGAGTCCATCGGCCTGACTGTCCTCGCCGCCTATGGCGACGTCACCTACCTGGTGATCTTCATCACCCTGATGATCTTCCTCGCCATCCGGCCGCAGGGCCTGATGGGCAAGCCGTGGGGTTGAGACCATGACCGATCAAACGCAAATCACTCCCATCGTCAAAGGCGGCGCCCTGTCC
>JANOCQ010000022.1:0-27410 GCA_031412255.1 Paracoccaceae bacterium
GCTAACCGCGCGCGAGCGATCGCGTTTGTGGAGGGGCGCTTCGGGCAACCGACGCGCCCTTTCTCATGCCTCCGTCAATCCGTGGTAGGCCGCGATGGCCAGCCTTCGCAGCGTCTCTCGCGGAAGGTCTCCGGCCAGCGCACACCCCAGACCGTCCTCGACCCACCAGAACGCCTGACGCCCCGGCGCTTCGGCAAAGGCCAACTCGCTTTGCACATCTTCGCTGCGGGTGATGTACAGCGCCAGCCTGCGGCCAAGCGCGTCTTCATACATCAGCAGGGCCGCCGGAGTCGCTTCTCCAGGCAGGAGACGTCCCCCGATCAGCGTGAAGCCTTCTTGCCCGAGGTCTGGCGGGCGGATCGGCGTGCCCAGCCGCTTGGACAGCCATTGCACCAGATGCGCCTCGTCCTCGGCGCCAACCTCGACCGGGTGCTTCACCTCGACTGCATAGGTCGCGTAGCTGGCCATTGCCGCCTCGGCGAGCATCGGCTGCGACGCGCCCGGCAGCAGCCGCGCGCCGCCCCATCCGGCGGCAAAGCCCAGGGCAAGCAGAACCAGGGCGGCGGCAACGCGCCACAGATCGAAGGTCGGGCGTGGCGAGTGCCGGGCGGCGCGGACCGGCGCCCGCAGCCGCTCTGGCAGCGGCTCTTCGGCCACGGGCGCATAAAGCGCCCGGAGGGCTGCATCCTGACGGTTCCAGTCCGCAAGCTCTGTCGCCAGTCCGGGATCGCCCGCCGCCAGTGCCGCCAGTCGTGACCGATCCGCCGCGGTGCCGTGCCGCAGCGCCAGCGCTTCCTCAGTGGTGATCGACCCGCGTTCCGGCATCACTCTCCCGCCTTTCCGGGACGGTGCGATAGCGGTGCCCGGTCCGTCAATTGTCGCAACGTCGCCCGCGCCCGCCCCAGCCTTGAGGCCAATGTCCCCTCGGCGCAGCCCAAGGCGCGCGCCGCCTCTGCCAGGCTCATGCCCTCCAGCGCCACCAGCAACAGGGCGGCGCGCTGGTCGTCGGGGAGTTGTCCCATCGCTGAATGCACCTCGGCCAGCGCCAGCCTATCCTCGCCGCGATGGGCGGCGGGCAGATCCGACGGCTCGGGCAACAGCGCCAGCACCGCCGTCGGTCGCCGCCTTCGCAGCCCGTCGCGGAAGCGGTTCAAGAGGATGCGGCAGAGCCAGCCGCGAAGCGATCCGTCGCCGCGCCACTGGCCCTGTCGGGCAATCGCCGCCTCCAAAGTGTCCTGGACCAGATCATCCGCCGCCTCCCGGTCGCGCAACAGCGCGCGGGCATAGGCCCGAAGGCCCGGGATGGCGGCTTCGATCTCGTCCAGGAACGGCATCGCTGGTCTCGGTACCCCTCAGCCCGCCTTCGCGACGTGCCAGACATCGTTGACCCCGTCGCCGGTCATCTCGCCGGGCTTGGTGTCCTTGATCCACAGGTAAAGCGGCATGCCGTCATAGGTCCACTGTTTCGTGCCGTCGGTGCGGTCGGTGAGGCCATAGTCGCCCTCGGCCTTGGCATCGGCCCCGGCCAGCAGCGGCGGCCAGTTTTCGGCGCATTTGTCGTAGCAGGCCGACACGCCGCCTTCATCCTTGTCGAAGGTGTACAGCGTCATGCCCTTGGCATCGGTCAGGATACCGTCCTTTTCCATCACGTCCTGCGCAAAGGCGGGCGCGGCCAGAAGGGCAAGGGCAAGGCAGAGGGAAAGCGGGTAACGGGTCATGAAAACCTCCCGTTGGGCTTCACAAGCCGGAAGCCGGGCGGGCAGCCCTGATGGGTGCCTGAATGTAACGACGCAGCCGGCGCAGGTTTCATCCCGCGCCGATCTGCTTTTCACGTGCTTGTGATGCGTCAGTTCGCCGACAGGCTTTGCGCCAGCCGCATCAGGTTCACGGCCTCGATCCGGTAGCCGAAGGCGTCCTCGCCCCGGTTGGCGACAGCAAGTTCGATGGCCTGATCCCAGTCCCAGTCGCGCAGATAGACCGACCCTTGCAGCAACTGTCCGAAGCCCGCCACGGCGGCCGCAAAGCGCGTCTCCGTGCTGGCAGTCTCTTGCCCTGTGATCGGCGTCTCGACCACCGTCGACGCGTCTTCTCCCGGGGCCTTCCAGCGCAGCCGCAGAAAGCCCAGTTCGCCCGCCGCGCCCTCCGCCGGGGCCGAGCCATAGCGCAGTGGATCGTTCAGCAGCGCGTCCGACCCCGGAGCCGTCACCTCGTAGATCGCCGTGACCTGCGTTCCAGCGCCGATCTCGCCCGCATCCACCGCGTCGTTGTTGAAATCCTCGCGCCGCAGGGCGCGCGTCTCGTAGCCGATCAGCCGGTATTCCGCTACCGTGGCGGGGTTCCATTCCACCTGGATCTTCACGTCGTCCGCGATGGGGAACAGCGCCCCTGTCAACTGGTCGACCAGCACCTTCCGCGCTTCGGAAAGGGTGTCGATATAGGCTGCCGTCCCGTTCCCGTTCTGCGCCAAGGACTGCATCACGGCGTCATCCAGGTTCCCACGGCCGAAGCCCAGCACCGAAAGATACGTCCCCGTCTCGCGCTTCTTCGCGACATAGGCTTCCAGCCCGTCCGGGTCGGAGACGCCGACGTTGAAGTCGCCGTCGGTCGCCAGCAGGATGCGGGTCACCTCGCCATCCGCCTTCATCCCCTCGGCGACCTGATAGGCCAGTTCCAACCCCTCGGCCCCGGCAGTGGACCCGCCCGCCATCAGGTTCTCCAGTGAGGCCATGATCGCCGCCCGATCCTTCGCGGGCGTCGGAGGCAGAACCTCGCCCGCCGACCCGGCGTAGGTGACAATGGCCACCTGATCCTCGGGCCGCAGTTCCGACAGCATCAGGGACAGGGATTGCTTCAGAAGCGGCAGCTTGTTCGCATCCTCCATCGACCCCGACGTGTCGATCAGGAACACCAGGTTCAGCGGCGGCCTTGCAGCCACCTCGGGCAAAGCGCCCTGGATACCAATGGTCACCAGACGCGTGCCGGGGTTCCAGGGCGTGGGCATCACGCTGATGGTCGAGGCAAAGGCAGCATCTCCCTCGGGCGCCGCATAGGCGTAGGGGAAATAGTTCACCATCTCTTCGATCCGCACCTGATCCGGCGTCGGCAGGTAGCCCCCGGTCAGGGACGACCGCACCACCGCATAGGACGCGGTGTCCACGTCGATCGAGAAGGTCGAGACGGGTTCTTCCGCCGTCACCTTCACCGGGTTCGGGGCCTCGTTGGAGAAGGCCTCGGTGTTCTCGACAGGTGCCACCATCGCATCCGGCGCGCTGGTGGAGGGGGCGGTCAGATAGCCGACCACCCCGTCGTTCTCCATCTTCGCCCCGGCCCGCAGACGCGGCTCGGCGTCCATGATCACGCCATCCAGCGCAGGCCCGGCGGGCAAAGCCTCTTCCGACATCTCGACGACCGGAGCCTCAGCTTCCGGCGCTGGCGTCGGCTCGGGCTGGGCCAGGGTCGCCGTGGCGTTGCCCGTGTCCGTGCGCTGAAGCGCGTCGGCGGGGGAGACTGTCGCCTTCGGCTTTGCCACGGTTTCAGAGGTCAGAGCAGCATCCCCTTCGGTCGGGACCACGGTCGCAGCCGCGCCGCCGGTCTTCGCAGTCACGGCGTCCGTCGTCGCATCGGGCTGCGGCCCGGTCACCGGGGCATCCGCCACCGGCTCGACGGGTTCGGACTTCGGGGCCTCGACAACCACCGTCGGCTTGCCGATCCGCAGATCGGCCACCGGCAGGATCACCGCGACACCGATGATCAGCGCGGCGACCGATGTCGTGGCCGCAAGGGCAGGGCGGGAGGTCAGGTAATGGAACATGCGACGTACTCCGTTCAGGGGGGCCGCTTTGGTGCGGTCCTCACTGAAACGTGACGTCTGGGCGGTTCCTTGGGCCCGGTCGAAGTTTTCCATCGCAAGCGCCATCGCCTGCACCTTCGCTGCCCCATCGGGGGCAGGGGCCGCCCTCAGTGCTGCACGGAGGTCGTCAAGATCGTCACTCATTTCGCGTCCTCCCGTGCCTTGGCCCGCAGGCGTTTCTTCACTTCGCTCATCCGCCAGGCGATTGTCCCCTCGGAGACGCCCAGCACGACCCCCGCCTCGGCCTGGGTCATCTCTTCCCCCAGCACGAGTGCGACCGTATCTCGCAACTCCGGGCTAAGTTCAGTCATCGCCTGGGCCAGCCAATCCGCCGCCTTGGCCTGCACCGAAATCTCGTCCTGCCGTGCCAGTTCCCAGTCGCCCCAGCCCTGCGAAGCGCGGGCGCGGGTCGCCTGCCGCCGCCGCAGATCATGCGCCGCGTTCACCACCACGCGGTAAAGCCAGGTGGTGAACTTCGCCTCGCCGCGCCAGTGCCGCAGCTTTGACGGCAGCGCCGCGCAGATGTCCTGCGTCAGATCCTCGGCCTCGGCCTTCGATCCGGTCAGCCGCCAGGCCAGCCCGTGGATGCGGTTGTAATGCCGCCCGACCAAAGTGGCAAAGGCCGCCCGGTCGCCTTGGGCAGCGGCAGTGGCCAGCATCTCATCGGGCGTGTCCATCAGCATCACTTACACAAGACGCGGGCCGAACGGCAATCCTTGGGCCCGGTCAGGAAAAACTCCGAGGGAATTAGCGTTGAACCGCAGCACCCTTCACTGCACAGCGCGATGGCGTCAGCCCTGAACAGCAGTCAAAGCTTTGACCCGGGCGCGAAAGCACCCGGGCCGCAGCAGCGGGTGGACCCTTGGGGACTAGAACAGAAGTCCGTCGTAAACGCCGTAGGCCTTGGCCGTGGTCGAAAGCGATGTGCCTTCGTCACGGGCATAGGCGGTGATCGCATTGTAGGTGCCGGGTCCGAACGACCCGTCGATCCCGCCGCGATAGTAGCCCCAGGCGCGCAAGTTACGCTGAATGGCCTTGCGCTCGCGGGCAGAATAGCTCTGGAAAGCCCGCGCCGCGGGGGTGGCATAAAGCGACGTCGTATGGCGGGGCTCGACATAGGTATGGCGCGGCTCGACATAGGTCGGCGCAGGCGAGACGTAGACCGGCGCGGCCCCCATCCGTGCGCGACGGTTCTTCAAAAGCTCGTCGACGATCACCGCCGTGGCGACGCCGGCGACAAAGCCCTGTTCCTTTTCGCCCCAGGCATGGGCGGGAGTGGCAGGGATGGCGGCAATGGACAGCGCGGTCAGGCCGGCGATCAGGGTGGCTTTGGTCTTCATGACAGAGAGCAGCATGTCGTGTCCTTTCGTGGTCTCCCGGGCAGTCCGGGATTCGATGCCACGAGTTATGGGCACCAGAGCCACGATAGGCAAAATCACCACAACGCTAGGGAAAAGCGCTCCTGTGCTATCGGATAACTTGAATATTTTCAGGTGTTTAAATCAATGCGATCCACTTCGCAACAAAGTCGAAAGCCGCCGTAAACCTTCCTCCAATCGCGCTTCCGGCCCGCCGCCCGCCCCGATGCGGACATGATGCGGCAAGCCGTAAGCCGAACCCGGCAAGAGGAAAGTCCGGTAGGGCGGCTGCAAAAGGGACCGCGACAGCGATTCACCGTCCGTCCCCTCCACCCGCGCCAGCCCGATCAGTCCCGCTTCGGGCCGGTGCCAACTCAACCGGGGTTCCCCGGCCACAAACTCCTCCAGCCGGTCCAGCGTCGCCGCCCCCTCGGCCCGCGCCCGGCCCAAGGCCTCGGTCAGGCGCACGGGGCGAAGGGCCACCTCGGCGATATGCTCGCCCAGAACGTTCATGACCTCGGATCCGTTTTCGCGCAGGATCATCGCGTCGCGGATCACCTCCAGCGACTGGCAGATCATCCACCCCGTCCTCAGGCCCTGCAGCCCGAGCGCCTTGGACACCGACCCCGTGGTGATCCCGAAGGGCGTCAGCCCGGCAACCGACGGCGGCCGCGGCCCCGCCCATTCGAGGCCCGCATAGACCTCGTCCACGACCAGCCAGACCCCGTGGCGGTCCGCCAGCGCCGCCAGCGCCCGCAACTCCTCCTCCCGCATCAGCCGCCCGGTGGGATTGTTCGGGTTGGTCAGGAAGATCATCCGCGTCTTTGGCGTGATCGCCCGCGCCACGGCCTGCGGGTCAAGCCACCATCCCCGGTCCTCATCCCGGGCCACCTCAATCAGGGTCGCTCCTATGGCTTTCGCCATCACGCCTGCCTGCGGCCAGCCGGGAGCTTCGGTTACAATCTCGTCCCCGGCCTGCACCAGTTGACGGAACAGAAGATAGTTCGCCTCTGCTGCGCCCGCCGTGATCAGGACCGACTCCGTGGGCAGGTCCAGCCCCGCCTGGTCCAGCACCCGCTGCCGCAGGGCGGGAAGGCCAAGGAAGCTTTTCCCGTTCCAGTCCAGCGACATCTCGGGATCGAGGTCGGGCAGAAAGTCCTTCAGACGCGGCGAGCGGGCAAGGGAAAACCCGATGAAACACTCCGGTGGCTCGGCAGCCGTCGTCTCCAAGAGGTAGTCGAACAGCTTGTGGATCGTGACCTTCATTGCCCCTCCCGGCACCCCGGACTTTTTGAAAAGTCCGCCCCGGAGCCTTCAAAGGCTCCGCATCGATTTCTTCGAAGAAATCGGCCCCTAACGCACGTCGCGCCCCTGGTTCAGGATGATGACATTCCCGGACGACACATCTCCAGCGGGCGAGATCAGGAACCCAACCCAGTTCGCGATCTCCTCGGGCTGCATCGCCCGCCCATGCGGCATGGCGCTGATCGCCTTCGCCAGCACCTCCTCGGTCAGCACGTTGAAGAGCGGCGTTTCGGTCATCGCCGGGGCAATCGAGTTCACCGCAATCTTCTCGCGCGCATAGCGCCGGGCAAGGTCCTTGGTCAGCGTGTCCATCGCGGCCTTCGAGGCCCGGTAATGCGGCGGGTCGAAGACATCGAAGTTGTAGGCGCCGTTGGACGAGATGTTGACAATCTTCCGCACCCCCGGCCGCCCCGCCATCGCCTTCACCGCCCCTTGGCAGCAATGGAAGGCCGAGGAGAAGTTGATCGCCATCTGCCGGTCCAACTCGCTGGCCGGGATGTCGGGGAAGTCCGACATGAAGCAGGTCCCGGCGTTGTTCACCAGCGCGTCCACGCCGCCGAAACGCACCACCAGCCGGTCGAACAGGTCGGCAATGGCCTCGGCATCGGTCAGGTCCACCGCCTCTGCCACGAACCCCTCGCGGTCCGCGGCCATCGCAAGCAAGGCGGCGCCGTCGATGTCCACCCCGACGACGGTCAGCCCGTCCGCAAGCAGCCGTTCGGTGAAAGCCCGCCCCAATCCCCCAGCAGCTCCGGTGACGACGGCGATACGGGCGGTGGACATGGGCAGGCTCCTTCCAGATGAAAGGCCAGCCTAGGCGAAGGCCCCGGCCGGCTCAATCCATCCAGCGCCCATTATCTGTGCATCACGGAGCCTTCGGCAGCGCGTCGAAGTCGGCTGCCGAGTGCCGCTCGGGCAGCTTCTCCCAGTCCTCGCCCCAGGACCGGTTGACCATCCGCCCGCGAACCACTCCCGGCCGCGCGTCGATGCCCTTGGCCCAGGCCAATACGTTCTTGTAGCTTGCCACATCCAGGAACTCGGCCGCGTTGTAGGCCCGGCCCAGCACCAGATTGCCATACCAGGCATAGATCGCCATGTCGGCCAGCGAGTATTCCCCGGCCATCCACTCGTTCTTCGCCAGATGCTGGTCCAGCACGTCAAGCTGACGCTTCGATTCCATGGCGTAACGGTTGATCGCGTATTCGATCTTTACCGGCGCATAGGCGTAGAAATGCCCGAAGCCACCACCCAGAAAAGGCGCGGACCCCATCTGCCAGAACAGCCACGAGAACATCTCGGTCCGCTGGGCTGCGTCCTTCGGGATGAACGCGTCGCCGAACTTTTCAGCCAGATACAGCATGATCGAGGCGCTTTCGAACACCCGCTGACCATTACCATGATCCATCAGCGCCGGGATCTTCGAATTCGGGTTCACCGCCACGAAGCCCGACCCGAACTGGTCGCCCTTGCCGATGTCGATCAGCCAGGCGTCGTATTCGGCGTCGTGACCGGCCTCCAGGAGCTCCTCCAGAAGGATCGTCGCCTTGACCCCGTTCGGCGTCGCCAGCGAATACAGCTGCAGGGGATGCTTGCCGACCGGCAGATCCTTGTCATGCGTAGCTCCGGCAATGGGCCGGTTGATGCTGGCGAAGGTGCCGCCCGAAGGCTGCTCCCATTTCCAGACCTTCGGCGGGGTATAGTCTTCGGACATCGGGGAACCCTTCGCGTTGCGGATCGGACAGCAAAGCTAGTGCATTGCCTCGGCCCCTGCCAGAGGGCCGGACCTGCGGCAGGGGACTGCCGAAATGCACAGCCGATGAAAAAGGGCGACCGAAGGCCGCCCTTTGTACCGCTTTCGACCGTCAGATCGACAGGCAAATGTATTTCAGCTCCATGTAGTCATCCAACCCGTGCCGCGAGCCTTCGCGGCCCAAACCAGACTGCTTCACGCCCCCAAAGGGTGCCATCTCGTTCGAGATGAGGCCGGTGTTGACCCCGACCATCCCGTATTCCAGCGCCTCCTGCACACGGGTGATCCGCCCGATGTCGCGGGCGTAGAAATACGATGCCAGCCCGAAGATCGTGGCATTTGCCCGCTCGATCACCTCTTCCTCAGTGTCGAACTTGAACAGCGGGGCCAGCGGGCCGAAGGTTTCCTCATTGGCGACCTTCATGTCCGGCGTCACCCCTGTCACGACCGTCGGCTGGAAGAAGGTGCCGCCCAACTCATGCCGCTTGCCGCCGGTGACGATCTTCCCACCGCCTGCCAGGACATCGGCGATATGCTCCTCGACCTTGTCCACCGCAGCCGCGTTGATCAGCGGGCCGGTGGTGACGCCAGCCTTGAGGCCGTCGCCGATGGACAGCTTCTCGACCGCCACGGCCAGCTTCCTGGCGAATGCGTCATAGACCCCGGCCTGCACGTAGATCCGGTTCGCGCAGACGCAGGTCTGACCGTTGTTGCGGAACTTCGAGATCATCGCGCCTTCAACCGCCGCATCCAGATCGGCGTCGTCAAAGACGATGAAGGGCGCGTTGCCGCCAAGCTCCATCGAGCATTTCAGGATCTGGTCCGCCGCCTGTTTCAGCAGGATGCGACCCACCTCGGTCGACCCGGTGAAGGTCAGCTTGCGGATCAGCGGGTTCTCGCAGAACTCTTTCCCGATGTCGGACGACCGCTTCGAGGTGATGACCGAAAACAACCCCGCCGGAACCCCGGCCCGCTCCGCCAGCAGCGCCAGCGCCAAGGCCGACAGCGGAGTTTCCGCAGCCGGGCGCGCGACGAAGCCACAACCGGCGGCCAAGGCAGGCGCCACCTTCCGCGCGATCATCGCGTTGGGGAAGTTCCACGGCGTGATGGATGCCGCCACGCCGATCGGCTGCTTCAGCACCTGGATGCGCTTGTCGCGCTGGTGGCCGGGGATGATCTCGCCATAGGTGCGCTTGGCTTCCTCGCCGTAGAACTCGATGTAGGACGACCCATAGGCGATCTCGCCCTTGGCCTCGGCCAAAGGCTTGCCCATCTCGGCGGTCAGGATCGTGGCCAGGTCATCCTGGTTCGCCATGCACAGGTCGAACCACTTGCGCATCACTTGGGCGCGCTCCTTGGCCGTGCGCGAAGCCCATTCGCGATGCGCCGCATGTGCGGCCTTGATCGCGCGCGCGGTTTCGGCGCGGCCGAGGTTCGGCAGTTCGCAGATGACGTCGCCACGCGCCGGGTTCGTCACCGGAAAGGTAGTACCATCATCGGCGCCGACCCATTCACCGGCGACATAGGACTTGGTCACCAGAAGCGAGGGATCTTTCAGAAGCGACGAAAGGTCGGTCACGGAATCGAGCATGGGGGCCTCCATTTGTTGTCCCAAGGCCTGCCATGCAAGGGGCCGGATGTCCAGTTTTCCGGGGCGCGTGAGGCCAAGGTTTGATCAAATCCCCGGCAAGCTGGACTTGTCACCCCGGAGTTTTCGAAAACTCCGGACCGGAGCCTTCAAAGGCTCCGTTGCGATTTCTTCGAAGAAATCGCGTTTCCCTTACCCGTTCGCGTGCATCCGCTCGATATAGGCGCGCATCTCCTCGGCCTCGTGCCGGGCATCGCGCAGGCCCTCCATCGCCGCCTTCAGCTCTGCCTCGGTCTGGCTGATGTGGTTCATCAATTCCGCTTCGCGCTGCTCCAGGTAGGCCAGGGCCTGATCCCGCAACTCTTCGGCCTCGTGCAGGTTTTGCGCCAGCTTGTCCATCTCGGCCATGTCGCCGCCCTGGACACGGGTGAAGCGATGCAAGAGCCAGTGCGTGAACCACCCCATCGCAAAGGCAACCAGCAGGATGATGGCAGTGGCAACGACAAATTCGGTACGGTTCATTCTTCAGCCTTCAGGCCTTCAGGGCGCGCCTTGGGCGCAATGGTCTTTTCGGTCGGAGCAACCGAGGGGCTGGTGTCGTTCGAGAAATCGGGGCCCGCCGCAGCCGCCTCGGCCGCAGGATCAACCTCTGTCGCTGTGGTCGGAGCCTCGGCCGCGGTTGCATCAGAAGCAGCCGGCGCTTCGGTTTCTGCGGCCGCTTCGGTTAGCGCGGGCACACCCTGCAGCACGAATTCGATCCGGCGGTTCGCCTCCCGACCGGCCTCGGCTTCGTTGTCGTCAATCGGCTTCGTCTCGCCATAGCCCACCGCCGTCATGCCTGACACATCCACGCGCCGCCCTTGCAACGCCAGCAGCACGGCTTCTGCCCGAGCCTGGCTGAGCGCCTGGTTGCCGCCTTCCGAGCCCTGGGCATCGGTGTGGCCGCCGATCTCCATCTTCATCGGCGGGCAGGTCGACAGGATCGCGGCCAACTCGTCCAGCACCGGTCGCGCCGTCGTCGCGATCTCGGCGGATGACGGCGTGAAGGTGATCTTGGTCCGCGCGATGACAGCGTTCACGTCAGCCGCACATTCTTCGGGCGTGGGCAAAGCGGCCAGTGGGTCCAACGCCTCGTCGTAGCGGACGTTGACCCGGAAGGTCTGACCCTGACCCAGTTCGTCCGACAGGATCTGCGTAATCCGGCCCCGCGTGGCCGTCGATCCGGTCACGCCCGACACCTCGACCAGATCGGCCCGCACCAGAAGCTTGCCGTGCTCGACCTGAGACAGCGCCTTCAGCCCGGCCAGCACACGCACCGGCCAGCCATCCGGCAGCGTCTCGTCCAGCCGAGTCGCGGTAAGCACCTCGGCCCCCGAGAAGGCCGACCGCGCAAACGCATCGACCGCTTGCCGCTGCATGTCGTCCGTCAACCGTCCGCGCAGTTCAACCTTCCCGGTCTCGCTGAAGGTCGCCGTGAATTCGGCCGGACCCTGCGTCGCGGCTTCCTTCTTCTCCAGCGTCGATGTCAGAGAGAACACATCCGGCAAGCCGGTCTCCAACTCGCCCACGACCTTGTCAAACGCCGCCTGCTCCACGTCGCTGCTCGCCATCAGAGTGACATCGGCGTCTGAAAAGGTGATCGACCCGGACCCCAGTTCCGTGACCGCAGCGATCCCCAGCCCCACCGCCTCGGCCCAACGGGGGGTCGGCACGCCCAGACCCACCTGGCAGACCGGCGCGCCCTCGACCCCGGCCGTCGCCGCTGCCCGCAGAATCTGCGCCCGCGCCCGGTCGGTATCGGCCGAACAGCTGTCGAAACGGGCACCCTCGGCATCCTGGACGAACCGCAGCGTGAAAGGCGTGATCACCGGTCGCGGTGCCGAGATGTCCAGCACCAGCTGCACCTTTGCCGGGGCCAGCCCGCGCAGTTCAGTCTCAAGCCGACGCTTTGCCGCGGCGCTGTCCGTGATCGCCTTGACTTCGACCCGGTCCGCCGTGACCGAGACCTTGGACAGCTCCAACCTCTGCAACGCCGCCAACCCGAAGGCCAGCGCCTCGTTCCAGTTTTCCGGCGCCGGATAATCCGCCGTCTCCAGCATGTCGGGCAGTTCCGTGCCCTGGGCCAGCGCCGCCGCGGCTTCGGACAGGGTTGCTTCGGTCAACCCGCCCTCGCCAGGATTTTCGGGGATCAGGCCGCTCAACTGGACCTCATCTTCGGTCCGCAGCATCTCGACGGAAAACTTCGGGGCCTCGATGGCCGAGGCAGGCGTCACGTCCAGCCCGTCGCGGATGCGCGAGCTGTCGATCATTTCCCCAACCTTATTTACCGCCCGGAACCGCGCTGCCTCGTTCGGGGCCATCCCGGTCAGCCGGACCTGCAAACCATCGGCCTCGACGGTGATCCAGTCGATCCCGGTCTCTGCCAAGGTGGCCGTGACCACCTTCTGCGACCGCGATTCGATGACCAGCGCCGCTCCGTACGCGACTGTGACCATCACGCCCGCCGCCAGCAGGAATGCCAGAAGCGCAAGGGTGTTGGCAGACAGCTTGGCGATACGCGGCAGCAAATGGGAACTTCCGAAAGACTCAGGCCCCCCGCTTCCTAGGGGTTCAGAGCGACAGGTTCAACCAAGCCATGCGGCGACGGCAAGAAACGGCACGGGGATCAGCCCCGCATCCCGGTTTGCGCGGAAGACCCGCAAGCACGAGGCCGGGTCATCCAGGTCCAGCCGCCGCATCTGCCAGGAAAGGTGCAAACCCATGATCCAGATACCCGACAGCGCCACCACGAAAGCCACCGGACGCCCGGCATCCGCATGGGCCAGCACCACCGACAGCGCAAACAGAAGCAGCGTCAGCGCAAAGAAGCCCCAAAGCCAGGCTCGGCTGTTGTCCCCGAACAGCCGCGCCGTCGACTTGACCCCGATCAGCGCGTCATCCTCGCGGTCTTGATGGGCATAGATCGTGTCGTAATAAAGCGTCCAGGCGATCCCCGCTGCGTACAGCGCGACCGCCGCCGGGGGCACTTCGCCCGCATGGGCGGCCCAAGCCAGCAACGCACCCCAGTTGAACGCCAGCCCCAGAAAGACCTGCGGCCACCAGGTGAAGCGCTTGGCAAAGGGATAGATCGCCACCAATGCCAGCGATGCAACCCCAAGCCCCACCGCCAACCAGTTGTAGCTGAACAGGATCCCTGCCGCGAGCAGCGCCTGCACAACCATCCAGACCAGCGCGCCCTTTATCGTCACCTGGCCCGAGGGCAGGGGCCGCGACCGCGTCCGCGCCACCTGTGCATCAATGTCGCGGTCGGTGATGTCATTCCAGGTGCAACCCGCACCCCGCATCAGAAAGGCGCCCACGCCGCAGGACAGGGCCAGCCAAAGGTCCCAGCCCCGGAACCCGCTGGCGCCCCCGGCCAGCGCAATCGCCCAAAGACAGGGAATCAGCAGCAGCCATGTCCCGATCGGCCGGTCGGCACGGCTCAGCCGAAGATAGGGCCGCATCCCTGCCGGAGCATGAAGGTCCACCCAGTTCGCCCGCGGCGCGTCCGCAACCTGACCGGTCGGGGCGGCCTCTGGCAATTCGGGCGCTTGGCTCATAGGTTTACGCTCATGGATGCGAAGATCAGGCTCTATGTAGATCAGCCCCTTGCCCCGGGGCAAGCCGTGCGCCTGTCACCGGAGCAGGCGCATTACCTGACAGGAGTCATGCGGCTGACCTCGGGCGCGGCGATCCTCCTTTTCAATGGTCGCGACGGGGAATGGCGCTCGACCCTGACGGACGCCTCCAAACGGGGTGCCATCGCCGTGGCCGACGTCCAGACGAAACCCCTCCACCTGCCGCCCGACCTCTGGCTTCTCTTCGCGCCGATCAAGAAAGCCCGCACCGATTTCATCATCGAAAAGGCCGTCGAACTGGGTGCCGCCCGCATCCTGCCCGTCCAGACCCGCCACACCAATTCCGACCGCATCCGGCAGGACAGGCTGCAAGCCCACGCTCTGGAAGCCGCCGAACAATGCGGCGCGACCTATGTCCCCGAGGTCGCCGACCTGATCGGCCTCGACAAGCTTCTGGCGAAATGGCCCGAGGACCGCCGCCTTTACTGGTGCGACGAAACCGCCCTCGGCCAGCCAGCGACGATCACCCCCACGCAGGGCCCCGCCGCCATCCTGATCGGCCCCGAGGGCGGGTTTTCAGCTGACGAAGCCGCCAGACTCCGCGCCCGGCCCAACGTCACCCCCTTGTCCCTCGGCCCCCGCATCCTGCGTGCGGACACCGCCGCCGTCGCCGCCCTCACCCTTTGGCAGGTCGCCTGCGGAGACTGGCGATGAACTTCATTCGGCCGGAACTTTTGGACGCCGCCCATCGCTGGCGCGAGGTATTGGCTGGCGGGACCCTTGCCGCCCTTGGCACCTGGACCGCGTTCCAAGGCGGCTACCTCCTCACCCCGCTTGGCCTTGCGCTTGTCGCCCTCGGCGCAGGCTGGGCGCTGAACGCCTGGCGTCGCCTCCGCTTTCAGCAGGACGGCGAAGCGCCCGGCATCCTCCGCGTCACGGAAGCGCAGATCGCCTATTTCGGCCCCCGCGTCGGTGGCTTTGTCGGTCTGCCAGAGCTGTCCGAGATTCGCCTTCTCACCCTGCGCGGCCGGCGAATCTGGAAGCTGAAACAGGGCGACGGCCAGCTTCTGCACATCCCGGTGGAATCCGACGGGGCCGAGGCGCTGTTTGACGCCTTTGCCACGCTCCCCGGCATCGACATGGCCGCCCTCGTTGCCGCCCTGGGGTCGGACGCTCCCCCCTCGGACAGCCGCATCGTCGCCTTGGCCGAGGTTGACCGCCTGCTCTGGACCCGCAAGGGTCCGGGCGTCGTGGTCCGCTAGGCCGGCGCACGCCAAGCAGGGTTTCTGTTCAAATCCTAACAGAAGTTTAATCCGCCAACCCAACCGATTGATTTCAAACGGGATGGAATCCGCACCACCGTGGGCGGCCCGCGCCGCGCCCGCCGTCAGACCCCGCGATCCCCCTTGACTTGGCCAGCGCCCCGCGACACGTCTTGCCATCCGGTTCCCCAAGGGCCGGCCCAGCCCAAGCAGCCAGAAGTCCCGGAGCCCGTCCCCATGTCCATCCCACAGTCCGGCGGCGGCCCGATCGAAAGCTTCGACCAGCTTGCCGCCTCCATGGAGGCCGGCTGCAAACCCGCCACCGACTGGCGCATCGGGGCCGAGCACGAGAAATTCGGCTGGCTGACGGACACCCGCCAGCCGCTGCCCTACGCCGGCGACCGCTCCATCTCTGCCATCTTCGCCGCCCTCGAAGCCCGCTTCGGCTGGACCCCGGTCCGCGAGGGCGAGAACGTGATCGGCCTGACCCGGAACGGCGCGAATGTCAGCCTGGAACCCGGCGGCCAGTTCGAGCTTTCCGGCGCGCCCCTCGTCTCCTCGCTGGAAGTGGGCGCAGAACTGCAGAACCACCTGGATGAAGTCCGCACCATCGCCGACCCGATGGGTGTCCGCTTCATGGGCATCGGCGCCGCGCCGGAATGGACCCACGACCAGATGCCGGTGATGCCCAAGGGCCGTTACCGGCTGATGACCGACTACATGGGCCGCGTCGGGACCCACGGCACGCAGATGATGTACCGGACTTGCACCGTGCAGGTGAACCTCGACTACGGCTCCGAGGCCGACTTCGTGAAGAAGATTCGCGTGGCGCTGGCCCTGCAGCCCGTGGCGACGGCGCTGTTCGCCTCCAGCCCCTTCTTCGAGGGCAAGCCCAACCACCACCGCAGCTGGAGGAGCCGCATCTGGCGCGGGCTGGACGACAGCCGCACGGGCATGCTCCCCTTCTCCTTCGACCGCGACATGGGTTTTCAGGCCTATGTTGACTGGGTCCTCGACGTGCCGATGTATTTCGTCTACCGAGATGGCAATTACATCAACGCCCTCGGCCAGTCGTTCCGCGACTTTCTGGCCGGCAAGCTGCCCGCGCTGCCCGGTGAAAAGCCCACGCTCTCGGACTGGGCCGACCACATGACGACCGTGTTCCCCGAAGCGCGGGCGAAGAAGTTCATCGAGATGCGCGGCGCGGACTGCGGCGACCAGGCGCATATTGCCGCGCTGCCGGCCTTCTGGGTCGGCCTGATGTACGACCAGACCGCGCTTGATGCCGCCTGGGACCTGGTAAAGGGCCTCGACCGGCAAACCCGCGAGGGCCTACGTGTCGCGGCCTCCGTTGCGGCCCTGCAGGGCGAAGCAGGCGGCGTGAAGCTTCTCGACCTTGCAAGGGCGGCGGTGGGCCTTTCCCATGCGGGCCTCGTGGCGCGGGGGTTTGGCGAGGAAGTGCAGCTTCTTCCGCTGGTCGAAAGCCTGAAGACGGGCCGGGTGCAGGCCGACAAATGGCTCGACCTTTACAACGGCGCCTGGGGCCACAGCCTGACCCCGCTTTACGAGGCGGCCTCGCTTTAAGGACAAACCGATGCGCACCGAATACGACCGCGAGTTGGAAGAACGCCTGGTGCGCTATTGCGCCATCGACAGCCAAAGCGACGAGGACAGCACGACCGCCCCCAGCACGGCGCGGCAGTTCGACATGCTGAACCTTCTTGTCGAGGAACTGCGCGGGATCGGCGCCGCACACGTCACGCTGACCGAATATGGCACGGTCCTTGCGACCGTTCCGGCGACGGCCAACGGCCCGACCATCGGCTTTCTGGCTCATGTCGACACCGCCCCCGCCTTCAACGCCACCGGCGTCAAGCCACGGGTGATCCGGGGCTACAACGGCGGGTCCATCCGCTTTCCCGATGCACCCGAGTTGGACCTTTCGCCCGAGGTTTCGCCCTATCTTGGCACGCGCCTTGGTCATGACATCGTGACCGCCTCGGGCACCACGCTTCTGGGGGCCGATGACAAGTCGGGGGTCGCCGTCATCATGACTGCCGCGCGCCATCTGATCGCCAACCCGGACATCCCGCACGGGAAAATCCGCATCGCCTTCACCCCGGACGAGGAAATCGGTCGCGGCGTCAATCCCCGGCTGGCCAAGGACATCGCGGCCGACTTCGCCTACACCCTTGATGGCGGGGCGGCGGGCGAAATCGAATACGAAAGCTTCTCGGCTGACGGTGGCGTGGTGCGGATCGAGGGCGTCTCGGTCCACCCCGGAACCGCCAAGGACAAGCTGGTCAACGCGCTGCATCTGGGCGCGAAGATCATCGCGACCTTGCCACAGGTGCGGATGACACCCGAGACGACCGAAGGCCGTGAGGGATTCATCATGGTCTACGAGATGCGCGGCACTGCGGCTGACTGTGAACTCCGCTTCATCCTGCGCGACTTCGAACGCGACGGGCTGGAGGCGAAGGGCGCGCTTTTGCGCCAGGTTTGCGAAGCGGTCGCCGCGACCGAACCCCGCGCGAAAGTCACCTGCGAAATCCGGCCGCAGTATCGCAACATGCGCTATTGGCTGGAAAAGGACATGGCCCCGGTGGAACTGGCGCAAGCCGCCTGCCGCGATCTGGGGGTAGAGCCGCGGTCGGTTCCGATCCGCGGCGGTACCGACGGCTCGCGCCTGACCGAGATGGGCGTGCCCTGTCCGAACCTCTTCACCGGCATGCAGGAACTGCACGGTCCGCGCGAATGGATCTCGGTGCAGGACATGGCGCTGTCGACGCGGCTGGTCCTGCGGCTGGTGGAGCGGGCGGCCGAGGGCTGACCAAGTGGTTGCGAAACGGTAAACCTCCACAACCAAGCGATTGATTTATGATTCCTGTCCTGCGTGGACCGTCAGGCTTTCTTCTGCCCGATCCGCGGTTCGGTCCCCGCCTTGATCCGCTTCAGGTTCTCCAGATGCCGGACGTAGATCAGCACCGTCAGGACCAGGGCCAGCAACAGCAGGCTTCCATCCGTCAGGACCACGATCCAAAGCCCAGAACTTGCCGCCGCCACCAGTGCCGCGACCGAAGACACCCGGCCCAGCACCGCCACCACCAGCCAGGTCACGCAGACCGCCGCGCCGACCAGCCAGTTCAGGGCGAGCAAAAGCCCCAGGAAGGTCGCGACCCCCTTGCCGCCGCGAAAGCCCAGCCAGACCGGGAAGAGGTGCCCCAGGAACGCAGCCAGCCCTGCCAACTGCGCTGCATCCTCGGCCAAAAGCCAGCGGGCCAGCAGCACCGCCAGCGCCCCCTTGCCCCCGTCCAGCAGCAGGGTCGCCAGCGCCGCAGCCTTGTTCCCGGTCCGCAGGACGTTCGTCGCCCCGATGTTCCCCGATCCGATCTGCCGAAGATCACCAAGTCCCATCGCCCGCGTCACCAGAACGCCGAACGGGATCGAGCCCAGAAGGTAGCCCAGCAAGGCGGCCAGAAGCAGAAGCCCCTGCGAAGTCACGATCTCGGGCATGGCTCACTCTTCCGCCGCAAAGACGCGGATCCCGCCGACCCAGGTCGCCAGCACCTTACCCTCCATCCGGGCGCCGTCAAATGGGGTGTTCTTCGATTTTGACCGCAGCTTGAAGCGATCCATCAGGAACGGCGCATCGGGGTCGAAAAGGACAAGATCGGCAGGGGCACCCAGCGACAGTCGGCCCTGCGGCAGGCCCAGCCGGTCGGCCGGGTTCAAGGCCATCGCCCGGAAAAGGGCCGGAAGGTCCAGGTGCCCTGCATGATAAAGCCGCATCGCGGCGGGCAGGAAGCTTTCCAGGGCGACGGCGCCGGGCGCGGCATCCTCGAAAGGCAGGCGCTTCGATTCTTCGTCTGCGGGGGTGTGCATGGAGCAGATGATGTCGATCGTCCCATCCGCCACCGCCGCGACCATCGCCAGCCGGTCCTGTTCCGACCGCAGGGGGGGCGTGAACTTGAAGAAGGTCCGATAGTCACCCACGTCAAACTCGTTCAGCGTGAGGTGGTGGATCGAGGTCCCTGCCGTCACGTCCAGCCCCAAGGCCTTGGCGCGTGCCAGGGCGGGCAGTGCCTTCGCCGTGGTGATCTGGTCGGCGTGGTAGCGCACGCCCGTCATTTCGACCAGCGCGAGGTCGCGTTCAAGCCCCATCCGTTCGGCCATCGGCGACACCGCCGGGATGCCACGCAAGGAGGCGAACTTGCCGGACGTCGCCGAGGCTCCGGACGACAGGCCGGGGTCCTGCGGGTGGCCCACGACCAGCGCCCCCAGCGAGCGGGCGTAGGTCATCGCGCGGGCCAGAGCCTTCGCTTCGGTCGAGACGCGGTAGACGTCGGAAAAGGCAATCGCCCCGGCGTCGCGCAAAAAGCCGATCTCTGTCATCTCGCGCCCCTCGCGGGACTTCGTCAGCGCGGCCATGTGGCGGATGCGGACCGGGGACTCAGCGGCGCGCCGGGTCACGAACTCCAGCACTTCGGGCGTGTCGATCGCGGGGTGGGTATCGGGCCGGGCGATGATGGTGGTGACGCCGCCAGCCGCCGCCGCCGCCCCGGCCGAGCCAAAGCTTTCGCGGTGTCGCTCGCCAGGTTCGCCGATCTTGACGCCAAGGTCCACGATTCCGGGTGCCAGGCACTTGCCGCCGCAATCCACCACGGTGGCACCCTTAGGGGCCTTCTCGTCGCGCGACAGGATCATCCCGTCGCGGACCGTCAGGCTGCCCAGGGCATCGGTCCCCGCCTCGGGGTCGATCAGGCGGGCGTTGGCGAAGTGGATCGTGGTCATGGGTGGTCCCTGTGAAGGTCCGGCTCGATATGCGACGGGACAAGGGACTTGTCCACTGGAACTCACCCCAAGCCGAGCCAGAGCGCGACGACGGCAACCAAAGCCAGCGCGATCCCCAGGAGCAGGAAGCCGAGGGTCGGGCGCTGCGGCGGCGGGGTTGGCTGGGGCGGAGGGGTTAGCACACCCTCGGTGGCGGCCGTGGGCAGCGGCTCGAAATGCACCGGGGAGCGGTCTTCGCGGTAGGTACCGATCAGCGTCAAGCGGGGGTCGAGTGCCAACGTCACCTCGCGTCCGTGCAGCGCCTTGGAAAGCAGGATCAGGACCGGTCCCTGGACAGCCTGAAGCCGCTGACGGTCGGCAGCGAGGGCGGCATCGGGAACGCCCAGCCCTTCGGCCAGGTAGCCCGCAAGACCGATATCGGACAAGTCCGCCACGTCGAACAGCTCGACATAGCCGGGGTCAAGGTCCGGGTCGCCAAGTAGCGCCGGTGCGAGCCGCTCCTTGTCGCGCTGCATCTCCTCGGGCGTCAGCGCCGCCTGGAAGACGTGGACGCCCAAGTGGTCCTGGGCGGGGATGCTCAGGGTGTTCATGTACCGCCTTTTGTGATGCGCGCGGCAGTGCCCGCGGGATCGGAAAGGTACTTGATCAGATGCCGGTCGCCTGCGGTCGTGGTGACCTGCACGGCGCCCAGAAAGGGCCGGGCCGAGCGGATCAACGCCCGCGGGATCGCCCTGCCGCCAGGGCCAAGAAGGCGGCGATCCGTCAGCCGCCACACGTCGCTCAGGGCCTCGGACGCGAGGTAGGCCGCCCGCGCGCCGATGGCGATGACAGCGCCGAAGGGTCCGGCGACGGGGTAGGGGTTGCCCTGCCAGACGAGGAAGACCCCTGCGGCGGTGCCCAGGACCACGGCCATGATCAGGTGGCTGCGCCAGTAGGCCAAACGGTCGGCGCGGAACTCGGCTTGCACCGTCTCGCGCTCCTGCAACGGGGCGGCATGGCCGTAGACGCTGTCGGGCTTGATCCGGGCCATCAGGCGATCCAGACGATGACGATGGTGAAGATGGCGATGAAGATCAGGACGGCGGTGGCCACCATGCCCCCCTGGCGCATCTCGGCTTTCGTGGGTTTGCGGTCGGGGTCGGGGGTCATTCGGCTTTGCCTTGCAAATCGCGGATCATGAGGAACACTTTCTCAGCCTCGGCGATGTTTTCAAAGCCCGCTTTCGTGGTGCCAAGGTCGCCGTCCGAGTCGCGTTCAAGGCGGGCGTGCAGCCAGACCGTGCCGGCCCGAGCCGCGGGTTCCAGTTCCTGCGCGGTGGACGGGGTGATCGGATAGCACGTCAGGCTGGGAAACCTCCCCTGCCGGATGACATAGGCTGCGCGGTTGGTCAGCACGTATCGGACGTCGCGATGAGCGATGCGGGCCTCGATCAGCGGGCCAAAGACGAGGAAGGCGCCCATCGCGCCGAACGGCAGGCCGAAGGCTGCTACGAAGAGGGCGAAGCCTGCGTCGGCGAGGGTCTTGGATCTGGGCAACTCCGAAAGTCCGTGAAGGAAGAGGCTGACCCCGATGATCAGGAAGGGCGATCCGAACACCATCAGGAAGATCGCCTTCCCACGCTGGTGCAGGATTCACCGGGGCTGAGGGGGAGAGGGGAGTGATCCATCGGAAGCTACCCGACTCGCTGCTGTGCAAAGCAATTAGCGGGTAAGATCATGGTTGTTCACTGGCTTGGTGCATCGACCTGTCACGTCCGTCCGTTGACCAGTAAAATGCGCGATCTGCCCTGAAACCATCAAGGCCCGAAAACGCAACCGCATTCGAGGTCTTTGCGCCGAAGGTCAGCGCTCCGAAGTGAAATCTTGCCGTGGAGGCACGCAGATCGGCCCAGCGGAACGTGTCCGAAGTTCTCTCGTCAAGCGCAATTGCTCGTTCATCTGTGATTACATAGATCCTGGCCCAAGGTGACCGAGTGTCCCTATGATACTTCCAAAGGAGCCAAAGGAACCCCAAACTGGACGTCAGTGACGAAGGTCGAACTGTAATAGAACCGCAAGCAACTATTCAGCGGTTTCAACCCGCAGTAACTCTCCCTTGTTTCACCCCAAGGCGCGGAAAGCCCAAAGACTACCGCGCCCACCAAAAAGAATAGAGCAAGCCAGAGGACAGGTTTCATAGCGGCCCGGCTACTCACCCGTGCCGTCCAGAGAACCCTTTCCTCCTTTTGTAGGACATTGTTCAGCAGTTGCGGCGGTGCACCCGAAAGGCCCTGCTCCCACCAGTCGATAAGGTGAGATGCGCTCACCGCCCCCTCACACCATCATCCCCACGATCTTTCGCCCGCGCTCGGCACGCAGGTTCCGCGCGAGAAGGTCCATGCAGGCCATCCGCACCGCGACGCCCATCTCGACCTGGTCCTGGATCACCGACCGGTTGATGTCGTCGGCAAGGTCCCCGTCAATCTCCACCCCCCGGTTCATCGGGCCGGGGTGCATGACGATGGCCTCGGGCGAGGCGTAGGACAGTTTCTCGGCGTCCAGGCCGTAGCGGTGGTAGTATTCGCGTTCCGAGGGGATGAAGCCGCCGTCCATCCGTTCTTTCTGCAGCCGCAGCATCATCACCACGTCCGCGCCCTTCAACCCCTCGCGCATGTCGTCGAACAGCTCGCAGCCGAAGTCCTCCACACCCGAGGGCATCAGGGTCGGCGGCGCGATCAGGCGCAGGCGGTTTTCCATTTTCCCCAGCAGGATCAGGTTTGACCGGGCCACACGGGAATGGGCGATGTCGCCGCAGATCGCGATGGTCAGCCGCTGGATACGGCCCTTGGCGCGGCGGATGGTCAGGGCGTCGAGCAGTGCCTGCGTCGGATGCTCATGCCGCCCGTCGCCTGCGTTCAGGACCGCGCAATCCACCTTCTGCGCCAGAAGGTTGACCGCTCCCGAAGCTCCGTGCCGCACGACCAGCAGGTCCGGGTGCATCGCGTTCAGCGTCATCGCGGTGTCGATCAGGGTTTCCCCCTTCTTCACCGACGAATTTGCCACCGACATGTTCATCACATCCGCCCCCAGCCGCTTGCCGGCCAGTTCGAAGGACGATTGCGTGCGGGTGGAATTCTCGAAGAAAAGGTTGATCTGCGTCATCCCCGCCAGCACGTCCGACTGCTTCACCGTGCGGCGGTTCATCTCGACATAGCGGTCGGCAAGGTCGAGAACGGTGGTGATCTCCAGCGGCGCAAGCTGCTCGATCCCCAGAAGATGGCGGGCGCGGAAGGCCATGTCTGTCCCCTTCTCCGGTTTCCCCCTCTATCGCAAAGGCCGGGGGGCGCGGCAAGGAAAACGCTCGTCGATGACTTCGTCACTCCTCGCGGCCTGCCCGACAAAAACCCCGCCCGACGAGAAGCCGAAGGCGCACGAGGAGGCGTTCCCGGGGGGCCGTCACTTCCGCTTCAGGTGTTCCTCAAGCCGCGGCATGATCTCGACGAAGTTGCAGGGCCGGTGGCGGCTGTCGAGTTGGGGTTTCAGGATCTCGTCCCAGGCATCGCGGCAGGCGCCGGGAGAGCCGGGGAGCGCGAAAAGATAGGTGCCGCCCGCAACGCCCCCGGTGGCCCGGCTTTGCACGGCGCTGGTGCCGATCTTCTGCATCGAGACGATGGTGAAGACGGTGCCGAAGGCCTCGATCTCTTTCTCGTAGACCTCGCGGTGGGCCTCCACCGTGACATCGCGGCCGGTCTGGCCGGTGCCGCCCGTGGTCAGGATCACGTCCACCTCCGGGTCAGCGATCCACTGGCGCAGGCGGGTGACGATGGCCGGGCGGTCGTCCGGGACGATGCCCCGATCTGCAAGCTGGTGACCCGCAGCAGTCAGCCGGTCGACCAGCGTGTCGCCGGACTTGTCCGTCTCGGGCGTGCGGGTGTCGCTGACGGTCAGGACCGCGATGCGGACCGGGTGGAAGGGCAGGCTCTCGTCGATGCGGGACATGCGTCAACTCCTTGGCATCAGGGCCAGCCGCAAGGCCAGCGCGCCGAAGATCGTGGCGCTGATCCGGGCAAGCCATTTCGCAAGGCCGGCCGACCGCGCGACGCGCTGACCGATGGTTCCAGCAAACAGTGCAACGGCGCCGTTTACGACCAGGCCGCCGAGGCTGAAGACCAGTCCCAGGGTAAGGAACTGCGTCAGTATCGCATGCGACGGGTCGACGAACTGGGGCAGGAAGGCCAGGATGAAGAGGATCACCTTTGGATTGAGCAGGTTGACCCCAAGTCCCTGCCAAAAGGCGGCGCCGGTCGAGGTGGGCGTGATGGATGTCTCTCTTGCGAAGGGCGAGGACCGCAGCGCTCCCACGGCCAGCCAGAGAAGGTAGCCCACTCCGACCCAGCGGATCGCCTCGAACGCCGAAGGATGCGCGGCGACCAGTGCGCCAAGGCCAAGCGCGGCCAGAAGCGTGTGGACGATTCCCCCAAGTGCGATGCCGAAGTTGGCAGCCATCGCGGCACGGCGACCGGATTTCAGACCCTGTCCCAGGCAGAACATCATGTCGGCCCCTGGGGTCAGGTTCAGCGCCAGCCCGGCGGGGATGAAGGCGAGAAGGGTCAGCCACTCGACGGGAAGCATCACCGCAGCCAGGCCTGAAGCGACAGAAGGTCCGCCCAGGCCTCGCGCTTGGCGCCTGGATTGCGCAGAAGATAGGCCGGATGAGCCATGGGAAGAACGGGCTTTCCAAGCGCTTTGCCCCAGGTGCCGCGCGCGCGAAGGATGCCCTTGGTGCCCGTCAGGGCAAAGAGGGAGGTGTTGCCGACGACGACGATCACCTGCGGGTCGACCAGGGCAATATGGCGTTCGACGAAAGGCAGCATCATCGCGATTTCCGTCGGTTCCGGGTCACGGTTGCCGGGAGGTCTCCACGGCAGGACATTGGTAATGTAAACGGCGGTTTCAGCATCGGGCGAACTGCGCGACAGGCCGATGGCACCAAGCATCCGGTCCAGCAGCTGGCCCGCGCGGCCAACGAAGGGACGGCCCTCGCGGTCTTCCTCCGCGCCCGGGGCCTCGCCCAGGATCAGGACGCGGGCCTTGGGATTGCCATCGGCAAAAACCGTGTTCCTCGCGCCTTTCTTCAGGTCGCAGTGCTCAAATGCGGCAAGGGCTTCGCGCAGGTCCTCCAGTGTCTGGGCCCGTTCCGCGACCGCCTTGGCAAGAGCGGCCGGATCCGTCGCACTTGGTGCGCTGGATGCAGACGCGGGCGCGGACTCCTTGTTGGCCAGGGGCGTCGGGGCTTCGGCGACCAGGTCGTACCGACTGATCGGTGCATCGAGAATGGTCTCGTCGACGCCCGCCTCGATCTGCCAAGCCAGTGCCGCCAGAGCGGCATGCCAATCTTCGGCGATGTTCACGGCGATTCCCATGCCGAAAGACTAAGGCCACCGGTGCTCCGCCACAACCAAAGGCTTCAGGGCGCCGGGCAGCCGATGACCTCGACCGCGCCGTTGGCGGCCAGGATGGTCATGGTTATGCCCGATCGGTCCAGCGCGAACGGGGCACCACTGGGGGGGACAAGTTCGGTCATGCTGATCAACTCGCCGCCACGCCGTTCAGTGATGGCCTCGGCCACCCAGACCTGGCGGTCTGCAGTCTCGAAGGCGACGACTTCCGGTCTTCCAGGGTCAGGTAGGAGAAGCTTGGCCGTCAGGCGCAATCCGTCGGCGATGGGGTCGATCATACAGGCAACCCCGGTCACTCCGGCCTCGCCCGCTGTGGCCGCCCGCCTTGCCAGCGCTGTCTGGATTTCTGCATCCGCCGCCCCGGGCGGCGTGAGATCGGAGGTCAGGGACAGACTGGCTGGCAGGCAGATATCGTCGCAGACCCCAAGTTCGACCGAGACTGACAGGCGAACCGGGCGCGACGGGTCCTGGGGGGTGACTTCCACAGGCAGGACGAGGTGTTCGTGGTAGCCGATGCTTTGCATCCCGTTCAGTTCGAACACCCTGGGTGCGGGCCAGTGGATGCGGACGGACTTCACATTCCGCGATCCTGACCAGTCAAAACTGGGCGGAATGCCAGCATCACCCGGACTTCTCCAGTAGGTTTTCCAGCCCGGGGCAAGCTGCATCTCGACCGCGGCCATGTGCGATCCGTTTTCCATTTGCCATCCGGGCCTTAGCTGGGCCGACAGGACATCGTCCTGCGTCGTGGCAAGGGCAGGTGCGGCAAGGATGGCAAGGGCGGATAGGTATTTGATCATGTGGGAACAATAGGAAAAGCCGCGCGGTTGGGAAATCACTTTGCGGCGAAGTGGCGTGAGCGTGACGTTTTCGCCATTGTCTCGGCGGCTTGCGTCGATATCTTTCAATGACTTGCACAGGAGGTTCCAATGGACCTTTCCGGACAGATCCTGATCGCCATGCCCGGCATGGCCGACCCCCGGTTCGAGAGGAGCGTCGTTCTGCTCTGCGCGCATTCGGACGAGGGGGCGATGGGGTTGATCGTCAACAAGCCCTTGGAAGAACTCAGTTTTTCTGGGTTGCTGGAGCATCTGAATATTCCCGTTGCACCTATGGGCCGCGAGATCAGCGTGCATTTCGGCGGGCCGGTGGAGCGGGGGCGGGGGTTCGTTCTCCACTCCTCCGACTGGGAGAGGGGCGGGGCCGAGGGCACGATGTAGGTGCCGGGGGGGCTGGAGATGACCGCGACGATCAACGTGCTGGAGGCTTTGGCTTCTGGGGGTGGCCCGGGGAAGGCCTTGCTGGCGCTGGGATATTCCGGCTGGGGACCGGGGCAGCTGGAGGCCGAGATCGGGCGGAACGACTGGCTGACCTGCGAGGCTCCGGAGGGGGTGCTGTTCGGGGTGGATGACGGGGGCAAGTGGTCCGCGGCGCTGCGGGGGATGGGGATTGATCCTTTGACCTTGAGCGCGGCGGCGGGGCGGGCGTAGGGGCCGCAAAGGACTCCGGTAAGGGGTTGGGAACGCTGGGTTAATCCGGGGGGTTTCGGTCTGGATGGGGGTATGGAAGGCGTATGGAAAGCGTATGGCTTGCGTACATACGCTCGGGTGGAGGGGAGGGCGTTAACCTTGCGGGGCGAATCGGGGGGGTGGTTGGCGTTCGAGAGATAGCTTGCTACCGTTGTCCGATCCACTAGGTGCCAGATGCCGACCGATTTCAGATACGCCTCATTGTTGGAAATTTCGCAAGAATTAACTCTGTTCAAATATGAACTTCGAGGCCTCTTTCGATGCCCTGCGTGCCTTTGTGATTATCCACTCTCAAGCAAAGAGATAACCGAAGAACACATTATCCCTGATTCCGTCGGTGGAAAGATCACAACTTTTCTTTGCGGAACCTGCAACAGCACATTTGGACATAGACAGACCAGATGGTTGTCCGACTGGATTGAGCTAAGCGAGAGCAACACTCCATTTCATGCTGACCCAAAGAAGCAGCGTGCAAAGCTGGTGGCGGATGGCCGAACGGTCAATGGGTCGCTCAAGATCGGCAATGATGGCGCGATCGAGTTCTATTCTGACAGGAGTAGAACAAATCCAGCAGATTTCGATTCACATTGGACCGAACCGAAACCATCCAAGATTACTATCACAACAGAAATGCCCGTTTTCAGGAATGAGAACGCACTGCGAGTCGGCTTTCTTACCGCAGCCTATGGGCTTTGGTTCAAGAATTTTGGATATTCGTTTGTGTTGCAATCATCGCTCAACATCGTCCGACAACAGATACGCAATCCGGAACAGGACTTGATGCCGTGGACCTATTTGATCGAAACGCCTGCCAGAGAAATTGCGAACCCTTGCATCGGTCTAATGCGCTTCGGGGCAGACTACTTCCCAATAGCGTTGATCTATGATCATTTGGTTATTCTTCCTTCTCCTAAGCAGCC
>JANOCQ010000023.1:0-2239 GCA_031412255.1 Paracoccaceae bacterium
CGACGTAGATGTCATCCGGGCCGGGCAGGTAGTTGGCCGAAGGCGACCGCAGGAAGCCGAACCCGTCCTGCAGCACTTCCAGCACGCCGTCGCCGCCGATCTCCCAGCCTTCTTCGGCATGCTCCTTCAGAAGCGAGAACATCATCTCGCCCTTGCGCATCGAGGGGGCGTTCTCGATTTCCCACTCCTCGGCCATGGCCAGAAGATCGGCCGGGGTCTTGGCCTTGAGTTCAGCGAGGTTCAAGCGTTCGACAGTCATGGAATACCTTTGGGCGGACCAGCCCCGTGGGGGCGCATCGTCGGGAAGTCTGGGACGGGAAGTGCGATGGACCGGACGGCCCTGCAAAGCCGCACCTAATCGGCGTCTGTGCAAAAGTCAATCAGAAGCGGGTGATGACCGCGAAGACGATGACCAGCATCAGAATCGTCGGGACCTCGTTCATCAGCCGGTAGGCCCTGCCATTGCGCGTGTTGGTGCCCGCCAGAAACTCCTTGCGGCGCAACCCAAGCCAATGATGGAACCAGGTCATCGCCAGCACCCCTCCCGCCTTGACCCAGGGCCAGACGAAGGACCAGTCCACCACCCCCGGCGTGAAGACCAGCGCCAGGCCAAAGACCCAGGTGGCGATCATCGCCGGGTTCATGATCCCCCGCAGCAAACGCCGCTCCATCGTCTGGAACATCTTGTCGGTCGGGCTTCCGGCTTCGACCTGTTCGACGTGGTAGACGAAGAGCCGCGGCAGATAGAAGATCCCCGCCATCCACGAGATCACCGACACCACGTGCAGCGACTTCGTCACCAGATACCAGTCGGCCAGAAAATCCGTGATCATCGCCAGCATCTTGTCCACCAAAAGCGCCTTCGTCCTTCTTCTATAAAGAAAGAATGAAAGAAGGAATGTTGATGATGTAGGGCTTGTGCAGAACGGGATTGCCCGGTCGGCCCCCAGACCCGTCCACAGGGAGCGTTCTGGGGACAAGTTCGGGAAAACTTCTACCCCAACCGTAATGGAGTTAACTTTATCAGCATTACCAAAGGGTTGTCGGCAAACCCCACCCCAGTCTACTCACAGCAACCAACCGTCCCCACCCCCCGCACAACCATTTCTCCCGTGCCGCGTGACAACCCCGTGCACAGCGGGATATCTCTGGCCGGACCACGCCGGACCACCCCCGATACCCACAGCACGCCACCACACCCGCTTTCTCACTCCAACGGCACCCAGGAACAAACCGCGGATATCCACAGCCCTCATGATCCTTGCCTCAACCTCCCCGACCCGCCTTTCGATGCTCCGCGCCGCCGGCCTGGACCCCACGCCCATCGCCCCCCGGGTCGATGAGGCGACCATCCGCGACGCCCTGGTGGCCGAGGGTGCGAACCCCCGCGACATCGCCGATGCCCTCGCCGAGATGAAGGCCCGCAAAGTCGCCGAAAAGCACCAGACCGACCTTGTCCTGGGCTGCGACCAGGTCCTCGCGCTGGACCGCGAGACCTTCGCCAAACCCGAAACCCCCGACGCCGCCCGCGCCCAACTCCGCGCCTTGCGGGGCAAGACCCACAAGCTGCTCTCCGCCCTTGTCGTCTACGAAAACGCCGAACCCGTCTGGCGCACCATCGGCGAAGCCCGCCTGACCATGCACCCGATCTCCGACGCCTATCTGAACGATTACGTTGACAGAAACTGGGACTCGATCCGCCACTCCGTCGGCTGCTACAAGGTCGAAGAGGAAGGCGTTCGCCTGTTCTCCGCCATCCACGGCGACCATTTCACCATTCTTGGCCTACCCTTGCTGCCGCTGTTGGCTTGGCTCGGCAACCGGGGCATGATCGCCACATGACCGATCACCCGCGCATCCCGCTTGCCGCCGTCCTGGGCCATCCCATCGCCCACAGCCGCAGCCCCGCGCTGCACGGCTACTGGCTGAAACGCTACGGCATCAAGGGCCACTACATCCCGATCGACATCGCCCCCGTCGACCTCCCCCGCCTGCTCCGCATTCTCCCGGAACTGGGCTTCGTCGGCTGCAACGTCACCATCCCGCACAAAGAGGCCATCCTGCAGATTGCCGACGTGGTCACTGACCGCGCCGCCCTGATCGGCGCGGCCAACACGCTGATCTTCCGCAAAGACGGCAAGATCCACGCTGACAACACCGACGGGTCCGGTTTCATCGCCAACCTCCGCCAGAAAGCGCCGAACTGGCGACCGGCCTCCGGTCCCGCCGTGGTCCTTGG
>JANOCQ010000024.1:0-2931 GCA_031412255.1 Paracoccaceae bacterium
GCGCTGGCCACCCAATGCCCTTGAACCTCCAGCTCGCCAAAGGCCACCTCGTCATGCACAACCGGGTGGCCCGAACCGTCGAGCACACGCAGATCGACGCCGAATTGCGGCCGGCCTTGTTTGCGCGAATAGGCCAGAAAGGTCTCTTCCGACCACTCCGCATTTTCAGCCTTACGGGCATTGACGCTCCCCAGGGGACTAATCTCGGTCATGCCCCATGCGTGTAAAATGGGCACGCCATATTCCTGCTGGAAGCCGGCCGTGATGGGAACGGGCAGCGCCGTCCCACCCACCACCAGCCGCGGCGGTGTGACAAAGCGCTTTCCTGGATTGGCGCGCAGCCACTGCAACAATCCCGTCCAGATGGTGGGTACACCGGCGCTGAAGGTCACCTGCTCGGCCTCAAAGAGCGCATGAAGGCTTGCAGGGTCCAATCTCGGGCCTGGCAGAACAAGCGAGCTGCCAACCATCGGCGCGCAGTACGGCAGACCCCAGGCGTTGACGTGAAACATGGGAACCACCGGCATCACCACGTCACGGGCCCGCAACGCAAATACATCCGGCTGAACGGCCGCCATGGCGTGCAGGACCGTTGAACGGTGAGAATAGAGGACGCCCTTGGGCTGACCGGTGGTTCCGCTGGTATAGCAGAGTGCACTGGCTGTGCGCTCATCAAGCATCGGCCAGGCGAAATCCGGGTCTTCGCCCTCGATCAGGGCCTCAAAAGAGATGGTAGTGATGGGAAGTGCGGGTGCTTCACCCTGGCCCATGACGATGATCGTGTGCAGGGAATCTGGTAACCGGCCTGTCAACGGAACCAAAGCCGGCAAAAGGCTTGCGTCGACGAACAGGACGACATCTGCTGCATCGTTCAAGATAAAGCTGATCTGATCTGGAAACAGCCTGGGGTTCACCGTATGGAGGACCGCGCCCATACCAGACGCTGCGTAGTAGGCCTCCAAATGGGATAGGGTGTTCCAGCCCAGCGTGGCAACACGTTGCCCACGCAGCACTCCCAGGCGGGTCAGCGCATTGGCCAATTGACATGCTCTGCCTGCCACCTGTGGGTAGAGGCTACGAGTTACCTCTCCATCGGCACCGACACTGACAATCTTACTGGCACCGTGATGCTTGGCTGCATGCCGCAAGATGGACGACACCAGAAGCGGATGTTCTTGCATCAGTCCGAGCATGGACTTCTCCCTGACTTTCTTTCAGTCAGTATCGGCCATGCCCTAAACCACGCAAGACGGCAGGCTCTGATTTATCAGCGCGCCGCGGTCGTCTGGCTACGAAGCTCGCGCGCACGGGCGAGGACGCGATCCTCCATTTCCGAATTTGTCGATGACGATGCGGGTTGATCCGTCCATTGTCCGTTTCGCAGTATTTGACGAAACACCTGTACCCGCACGCCGTCCGATCGCAATTGGCGACCAAGGACGTAGGCCTGCGCCTTGAAGCGCTCGTTTTCCGCGGCGGGTGGCGAGTACCAGTCCGTGATGATGACACCGCCCGCGGGGTCCGCGCTGGCGAGTGGCATGAAGCTCAGCGTCTCGAGCGTTGCCCGCCACAGGTAGGCATTGACACTGACGCCACCCGGACCGCCGGAGCTTTGATCAGGCTGGCTTCGATCGGTCCCGAAGATGACAAAACCTGCGTCGCGCGGGTTGCGACCTGATTCACGCAAAATACGTTCACGCGCGTTGTCGGTACCATACTCCTCATTCCCCACGAGACGACCGCTGCTGCAGGCGGCAACCGCCAGCGGAATGACGAGAATGGCAACACGGCTCTTGAATCGCATAGCTCTAGTCTTAGCGTGCGCCGCCGAAATAGAAAAGGGGCGACAGTTGCCCGTCGCCCCCTTGCCAACCGCTTAGCTTAGCTCAGAAAGCCAAACGCGAACCAATGATGAACACGTTAGCGTTCACACGGCTCTGGACGCCGGCACGAACCGCATCATAGTCACGGCCCTGTTCGCGGCGGGAGTGGAAGACATACTCGGCGATCAGGTCCAGGCCAGGGGCCAGGCGGTAGTTGGCGCCGGCGGAAATGCCCCAGCGCCGCTCACGCGCCAGATTGTTACCGGTACCTGCTACTGCTGTGGCGCGGGTGAGCGCGCCAGTCACCGAGTTGAAGGTCGAGCGAGCGCCACCTTCCCACAGGTTATTGACATAGTTTGCACCAACCGTGATCGGGCCGGCAGTGTAGCTGGCACCGACGTTCAGCGACTGACCATCGCGGTCACCCCGGACGGACGGCGAGTAGAGGAAGTTAAAGTCACCGTACTGGTAGTTCGCACCTACCGTCAGACCCAGGTACGAAAGCTGTGCACCAATCTGATATACGCTCAGGTTGCTGAAGGTGCGGCGCTGCTGGCCAGCCTCAGTCATGTCAAGCGCATTGCCCGAGCCGATGTAACCGGCCGTAGCCGCGACGCCTACGCCAGCGAAGGTGCCACGATAGCGAAGAGCCACCTGGTACTCGTTGCGACGCACGATCGGACCAATCGCGCCTGCAGGCGAGACCTGCGATGCGGTCGCACCCCGGAAAGCGTAAGCGCGGTCACAACCGCTCGTCGCGGCGTCGCTCGGGCAACCCGTCTGGCCGAAGCCACCGCCGTTTGGCGCAAAGCTTAGGCCGAAGTCGAAGCCAAAGAACTGCGGTGACATGTAGATGACCTTGGTGTTGTCACCCACGTTGCCAGCGCCGGTCTGGGTCCGGTTGCCGGTCTGCCGGGTCTGGAAGTTCTCCCACACGCCGTACACGCCGCCAGTGCCGAAGTTCGTGATGAACCCGGAGTTCATCAGGCCGCCCATGACGCCATCCTCGTCACCGGCGCGGATCTGGCCGAAGCGGGGATGGGCGACGAACAGGTAGGCTTCGTCGGCGGCGGCAGAGCCGCGGCCCTGGAACACGCGACCATTGGAG
>JANOCQ010000025.1:0-5909 GCA_031412255.1 Paracoccaceae bacterium
TATACATGGCGGCGACGCGGAAGCGTCTGACCTTAAAAAAGAAAACGAGGCGGCGTTGAACGCTGTCGTTGAAGAGGGACGAGTGTAATGGATGACGAGGCCCCTAAGCGGCTGAGCATTGCCGAGAAGCGTGCTTTGGCAAGTCCGCTGGTTTTATCGCCCACCGAGCAGGTTCGAGAATTCCAAATCGAGGCGCTGCGGACGGAGGGATGGGCGGATGCCGATCTGCCAGAGCAGACGCGGAAGAAGCTTATCTCGCTGCGCGTGGACCCGGAGGTTCTGGACTTCTTCAAGGCGCAGGGACCGGGCTATCAGACGCGGATGAACGCCGTGCTGACGGCCTATATGCAGGTGAAGAAGGAAATGGGGCAGGTCTAGGTCAGCCTAGGCTTTGGCCGAAGCCCTGATCCGTTCGACGGTCAGGTTGCCGTTGGTGTAGACGCAGATGTCGGCGGCGATGGCCATCGCCTTGCAGGCAACATCTTCGGCGGAGAGGTCGGTCTGCATGAGCCCGCGGGCGGCGGCGAGGGCGAAGTTGCCGCCGGACCCGATGGCGGCGACGTCATGCTCGGGCTCCAGCACGTCTCCGGCGCCGGTGATGACGTATAGGGCAGTGCCGTCGGTCACGATCAGCATGGCTTCCAGGTTGCGCAGGTACTTGTCCATGCGCCAGTCCTTTGCCAGGTCGACAC
Source organism: Paracoccaceae bacterium (assembly GCA_031412255.1). GTDB lineage: Bacteria > Pseudomonadota > Alphaproteobacteria > Rhodobacterales > Rhodobacteraceae > Tabrizicola. Next base: position 693 of record JANOCQ010000025.1, read on the forward strand.
AGGCGCGCGCCAACTGGCCCGGCGCGGCTTCCAGCTTTTTCTCCAGGCGCTCCAGAAGGGTGAAAGCGTCGGCGGTCGACCCGGCGAATCCGCAGACCACGTCATGACCGCCGGGGGAGATTCGGCGCACCTTGCGGGCGGTGCCCTTGATCACGGTCTGGCCCAGGGAAACCTGGCCGTCCCCTGCCACCACGACCTCACCGCCGCGGCGGACGGCGAGAATGGTGGTGCCGTGCCAGCCGGGAAATCTGTCGTCTGCCATGCTGTCCTCCGTTTGGTCCTATATGGCGGGGGCGGAGCGATGGCTCAAGGCCGCAAAAGAAAACGCCCGCAGCCGGTGGCGCGGGCGTTTCCAGAAACCTTTGGCCGGATCAGCGGCGCAGGCCGAGGCGGGTGATCAGCGAGGTGTACCGCGCTTCGTCCGTCTTCTTGAGGTAGTCCAAAAGCTTGCGGCGCTTGGCGACCATCATCAGAAGACCACGACGCGAGTGGTTGTCCTTCTTGTGGCCCTTGAAGTGCTCGGTCAGGGTGGCGATGCGCGACGACAGGATCGAAACCTGAACTTCCGGCGAGCCGGTGTCGTTCTCTTTGGTCGCGTATTCCTTGATCAGGCGGGCTTTTTCTTCGACGGTGATCGACATCGGGGTCTCCTTGGTTGAGGTGATGGCACAAGCCGGGATGTCGTCCAGCAGGGCCCTTGGAGGATCCACCATGCGGGTGGATGCGGGCGTATAGGCGGGAATCGCCGGCAAGGGAAGAGGATTCGCAACCGCCCGACCATAGGGTCCCGAAACCTTTACAACTTAAAGCTTCTTTGACGGTGTCCTCGCTTTGGGAAGGCGTCCGGTCCGTGCTAAAACGGTGGCTGGTTTCCTTGTGTTAACAACGTGTTGACGAAAGGATTGTTCGCCCGCCCGTCGTGTCAGCAGGAGTTTCAGGGTGCTTTCGTTGCTTGGTCTATTCGGCGTGATGATGGCGGGACTGGCGGCCGATGCGCTGTTGTCCAGTCGTACTGAGGAAGAGGAGTCCACCGACGATCTTCCCCCCGAGGAAGAAGAGATGCACGAGGGCGGCAATCTTCTCGACGATATCCCGAACGATCCGACAATCCCCACATCGGACGACATTCCCGAGCCCGAGCCCATTCCCGCCGTGCTCGTGGGGTCAACCGAGGCCGATGTGCTGACAGGAAATGAAGCTGACGACAGGATTTTTGGCGAGGTTGGTGCCGATTCCCTTGATGGACGCGGCGGGGATGACTGGATCGAGGCCGGGGATGGCAACGATGTGGTGAAGGGCGGGTCTGGCGCCGATACCATCTGGGCGGCGGGTGGCAACGACACGCTGCAGGGGGACGCCGGACGAGATGACATGCATGGTGGTGAGGGCCGGGATCTGCTTGCCGGTTGCGAGGATGACGACACCCTTGCCGGTGGGGCCGGACATGACACGCTGAATGGGGGCGAAGCCAACGACTATCTGGACGGGGCCGATGATGACGACTGGCTGGTCGGCGGATCGGGCAACGACACCCTGATTGGCGGCAGCGGCACGGATGTTCTGGACGGCGGGATCGGCGACGACCAGATCCTGGGCGCGGAAAATGAATCGCCTGCCGGTGACTTTCTGAATGGGCTGGCGGGGAATGACACCCTGTTCGTGGGCGCCGGCGACTATGCAACGGGTGGCGAGGGTGACGACGAGTTCGTTCTGCAGGAATGGATGTCGGAAAATTCGGTCGCCAACATCATTGATTACGATCCCATGCGGGATCAGCTGGTTGTGGTCTATGATGCCGAGGTACATCCCGATCCGCTTCTGACGGTCCAGATGAACGAAGGCGGGACCGGTCAGACGATATTCCTGGATGGCGCGAAAGTGGCCGTTGTGAACGGCGCACCGATCGACCTGTCGCAGGTCAAGCTGGTTTCTGGCTAAGGATTTGACCAAGCTAGAGGCTGTTGGTCGTAGCCGACATAAAGCGGATGCCGCGGCTGTCCCTGGCCAGTCAGTCCGAGGTGGAACAGGGGTGCATTGGTGGCGCGCAGCAGTCTTGCGACGTGGTTGCCCCGGTCGAGGTGAAGGCCGTGGTTCCCCCAGGCGCAAACGATGCTGTCGGCCCAGCCCGCGCTGTCAACGATGGCGGCGTCATTGTCTGGGCCGACCGGGTCCGCCATGGCGCGCATCACCTTGGGATCGGTCGCCCGATAGGCGAAAATGTTAGTTACCCGAAAGGCGCCGTAGCCCAACGCTCTGGCCCGCCGCTCGCAGCGTTCGACAGTAGGATCGTTTTGCACCTCGGTCGCGGTCGAGGGATTGAGCATGACGAACAGGGCCTTGGGCCCAGGACCCCAGACACGGGTCAAGAGGTAGCGGTAGCGTTCACAGTCGGAATAGACCGCCTCGGAAAGGGCGTCACCCTTGGTGAAGCTGCGCACAATCATCGGGCCACCCCCTGACGAAGTAGATATAGGGCTTTCTCCCAGAGTTCGCGCGGCTTTCCCCAGTGAATGCCCCGGATGTCGTGCTGCGCGCCGGGGAAACGCGAGGCGCGCTTACCCAGCGTTTCCGGGACAAGGGAGACATCTTCTAAGCTGTGATCAGGGCCGAGGCCAAGGCGATGGCCACCGAGATCAAGGCTATGCGCGACGTCGGAGGCGGTCCGCTGGATGCTTTTTGGCAAGGGGCCGAGACCTTCCTGAAGACAACGCAAGTCCATAACGCGCCTTCTACTGGTTGAAGCGCGGGGCGCGGATCAGGGGCGCGCACATGGCGTCAGTGCGATCCTTCTGCGACCGGCGCTGGGCGACCTGCATACATGCGTCCTGTATGCTATTTTTGTACACTGTGTATAAAACCCACTTGGGGGATAACAGCCACGCTAGCCACAAGCCTTGGCCTGATCATCGCACGGCCCTTGCGGGACTGTGACCAGCGTCACGTTATCCAGTCGCACGGACGACGACCGGATCGACCTGATCCAGCCAATTCGGCCAAGCAAGAACAGGCGGGATCGTATTCGGTGCAGGCGTTGCCCCGCCAAGCCGTCCCGCAGGGTGTCGCTGGACCGCGATTCCGCTTGTTGCCGATTTGCAGTCGCGCCTAGATAGACGCACGCATCCTACCCGCGCTGGAGTCCGGCCGTGTCCGACCTGATCATCGCCGTCTACCGCAACCAGAACGCTGCCTTCGTTGCGGGCGAGAGTCTGGCTGTGATGCAGCAGGACACCGGAGTCGAACCAGAGGATATCGTCGTGGTCACGCGCGGGGCGGCGGGTCGGATTTCGGTAAACCAGTCGATCAACCTGGAAACCGGTCAGCCGCTGGGGGGCGGCAAGTGGGGTGCGTTGGTCGGGATGCTGTTTCTGGATGGCCGCAAGCCAACCGGGCGCGGCCTGGGTCTGGCAGAACAGCTGCACGCGGCCGGGCTGGAGGCGAGCTTTCTGCAGGGCGCGGTGAAAGCGCTTGGCAAGACGGGCGCGGCGGTTGGGATGCATGTCAGGATGCTGGACGTGGATCGGGTGAGCGCGCGGCTTGCCGGGCTTGCCGGCGACCCGAAGATCCTGCGAGCCCGGCTGGACGCCGTGACTGAGGAGGCTTTGCTGGACCTGCAAGATCAGATCCCCGCCTCGACCCTGAGCGAGCCCGAAGGTCTGATCTGATGACCAGGCCTGTCTTGCGGCTATGACCGATAAAACCACCGAAAGCTTGGCCGAAAAGCCGACGTCGCGCAAACGCAAGGCGAAGGCGGTTCCCGCTGCCAAGCGCCCCATGTGGCGGGCGGGGCTGGCGTGGGTGGGTCGGGGCCTGGCGGCGGTGGCAGGGCTTTACGCCTTTCTGGTGCTTCTGTTCAGTTTCGTGCCGCCCCCGGTCAACTTCTACCAGCTGGGCGAGATCTGGCGTCTGGGCGGTATCGACAAGGATTGGGTCAGCTATGAGGAGATCGCTCCGGTGATGGGTCGGTCTGCCGTCGCGGCCGAGGATGCGAACTTTTGCAACCACTGGGGTTTCGACATGGCCGCGATCCGCGCTGCGATCGACGCGGGCAGCAACCGGGGCGCCAGCACGATCAGCCAGCAGGTGGTGAAGAACGTGTTTCTCTGGCACGGGCGCAGCTGGGTTCGCAAAGCGATGGAGGCGATGCTGACGCCGGTGGTGGAGCTGGTCTGGTCAAAGGAGCGAATCCTGGAGGTCTACCTGAACGTGGCCGAGTTCGATGAGGGCGTCTTCGGGGTGCAGGCGGCGGCGCAGCATCACTTCGGGGTGGACGCCAGGGACCTGACGCCGTTGCAGGCGGCGCGGTTGGCAGCGGTTCTGCCCGATCCCCAGGGGCGCAGCGCGTCCGAGCCGTCGAGTTTTGTCCGCAGCCGGACCCGCGCGATCATCTCTGGAGCCGAGACCATCGAAGCGGATGGAAGATCCGCCTGTTTCGAGGGCTGACCCGGCCGCGGGCATTGAATTCCGCTCCCCGGCGCGGCAAGAGGGAGGGAAGACCGGAGGCCGCCGCCCGATGAACCGCCTGTACCATGTCCCCCTCTCGCCTTTCTGCCGAAAGGTGCGGCTGACCCTGGCCGAAAAGAAGATCGAGGCGGAGCTGGTCGAGGAACGGTACTGGGAGCCCTCGCCGGATTTCCTGCGTCGCAACCCGGCAGGGAAGGTGCCGATCCTGAAGATGGGCACTCGGGTGATGAGCGAAAGCCAGGCGATCTGCGAGTATATCGAAGAACTGGTCCCGGAGCCGCCGTTAATGCCGAAGGGCCCCGATGGGCGCTACGAGGTGCGGCGTCTGTGCGCCTGGTTCGACGACAAGTTCCACAATGAGGTGACGTCGAAGCTTCTGTATGAGCGGGTGAACAAGAAGGTCACCGGGCAGGGCTATCCGGATTCGAAGAACGTCAAGCTGGGTTCGGCCCGGATCAAGTATCATCTGGATTACATGGCCTGGCTGCTGGACCAGCGGCGCTGGCTGGCCGGGGATGCGATGACTTTGGCCGATTTCACCGCAGCGGCGCACCTGAGTTGTCTGGATTACATCAGTGACGTGGATTGGAACCGGCACGCGGTCTTGAAGGACTGGTACGCCAAGATCAAGTCGCGCCCGTCGTTCCGACCTTTGCTTGCGGACCAGATCTCGGGCTTTCCACCCTCGGCGCATTATGCCGACCTGGATTTCTGAGACCAACGTGCGGGGGGCGGCCCCCGGCCCCCGGCTATTTT
>JANOCQ010000026.1:0-25464 GCA_031412255.1 Paracoccaceae bacterium
GCGATGATTGCCTCGATCCGGTAATAGTCGTCGTCTGTCGCGGTTTCCGGGGAAGCCAGAACATAGCGGGAGTTGAAGATGTTCAGCCCCTTGTTCTCCATCGCGCCCATGTTGAAGTCGTCGACGGCGACGATGTTGAAGACGTGCAGGTCGTATTCCCGTCCGTAGACCTGTTCATCCCAGCGCATCGACCGGACCAGGCTGTCCATCGCATAGGCGCAGCGATCCTCATCGCCGGGGCGCACCCAGATGTTCAGGTCGACCGCGCAGCCCGAGGCGGTGGTGAACTTGGCCGAGTGGGCGCGCAGGTCGCCCGCGACGAGGGCGAAGAGGTATGCGGGCTTCGGCCAGGGGTCGTCCCACTCGGCCCAGCCCTTGCCGGTGGCGGTGGGGTTGCCGTTCGACAGGAGCACCGGCAGGTCGGATTCGATCCGCACCTTGAAGCGGGACATGACGTCGGGACGGTCGGGGAAGTAGGTGATCCTGCGGAAGCCCTCGGCCTCGCACTGGGTGCAGTACATGCCCCTGGACATGTAAAGGCCTTCAAGGGCGGTGTTCGCCTGAGGCGCGATTTCGACCTCGGTTTCCAGCGTGAACGGGCCGTCGGGCAGGTCCTTGGCTGCGAGGGTCAGGGACTGGGTGTCCACCTTGGGCGTCACAGGCGTGCCGTTGACAGTGCAGGAGACCAGCATCAGACCCTCGCCATCCAGCCGCAGGTCATGGCGACCGGGACGCCGCGGGTTCGGGCGAAGCTGAAGCCGGGCCGACACACGCGTCGCCGAAGGAGCAAGCCGGAAGGTCAGGTCCACGCTTTCGAGCAGGTGGGTGTAGGGTTGGTAGTCGGAAAGATGGACGGTCTTCTGCTCGGTCATTGGGCGCTCCCTTTGTAACAGAAGCTACGGGGAATGACGCGCGACGCAAGGGGGCGGCCAGTAACAGTCTTTTGCCGCTTTACGAATCCTCTCGGCTGGCTACATCTGTGTTCCATGAATGTTCTCGTCTGGCTCAAGCGCGACCTGCGCCTCCACGACCATCCGGCGCTGACGCTGGCGGCAGAGCTGGGCTCGGTGCTGCCGGTCTATGTGGTCGAGCCGGAACTGTGGTTGCAGCCAGACGCCTCGGCCCGCCAGTGGGACCTGGTGGCGGAGTCTCTGGTGGACCTGCGGGAAGCTTTGGCGGGCATCGGCGCGCCGCTGGTGGTGCGGGTGGGCGATGCGGTTCAGGTGCTGGCAGGTCTGTGCCAGCGGCACGGGATCACCCGCATCGTCAGCCATGAAGAAACGGGGAACCTCTGGACCTATGGCCGAGACCGGCGGGTTGCCGCCTGGGCCAAAGGCGCTGGGGTGGAGTGGGTGGAAGTCGCGCAATCGGGTGTGGTGCGCCGCTTGCCGACGCGGGACATCTGGGCGGCCAGCCGAGATGGGTTCATGGCCCGGCCGGTGCTGCCGGTCCCTGCCCTGCGGACACTGGCGGGGGTGGAACCGGGGCTGATCCCGACAGCCCGCGCGCTGAAACTGGCCCCCGACCTTTGCCCGCATCGCCAGCTTGGCGGACGCGCTCGGGGGCTGGAGTTGGTGGAGACCTTCCTTACTCGCCGGGGCGAGCCTTACCGGGTCGCCATGTCCTCCCCTTTGTCGGCCGAGCGGGCCTGTTCGCGGCTGTCCCCGCATTTCGCTTTGGGGTCGCTCTCCATCCGTGAGGTGGTGCAGGCCACGGCGGCGCGGCAGGCGGAAAAGCCGGGAAGCAGGTGGAGCGGATCGCTGTCCAGCTTCCAGTCGCGGCTGGCCTGGCGGGACCACTTCATGCAAAAGCTGGAAGACCAGCCCTCCATCGAGCTGCGTGACCTGCATCCCGTGGCGGTGACACGTCCGCGCGATACAGATGCTTCGCGTCTTGCGGCCTGGGAGAACGGCGAGACGGGGTTGCCGTTTCTGGACGCCTGCCTGCGCTATGTGCGGGCGACGGGGTGGCTGAACTTCCGGATGCGGGCGATGGTGATCTCGGTCGCGTCCTATCACCTTTGGCTGGACTGGCGAGCGACCGGCGCGCATCTGGCGCGGATGTTCACGGATTACGAGCCCGGCATCCACTGGCCGCAGGTGCAGATGCAGTCTGGGACGACGGGGATCAACATCCCCCGCATCTACAACCCGGTCAAACAGGGGCTGGACCAGGACCCGACGGGCGCATTCACCCGGCGCTGGCTACCCGAACTGGCCGCGGTGCCCGATGCTTTCCTGCAGGAACCCTGGCTCTGGCCCGAGGCGCGGCGGCTCTTGGGCCACCGCTACCCCGAGCCGATCATCGACGTTGCAAGCGCCGCGCGCGAGGCACGCGAGCTTATCTGGTCCGCCCGTCGGTCCGCAGGTTTTGCCGAGGTAGCCGGTCAGATCGCCCAACGCCATGCCAGCCGATCCGGCAATCGCGAAGGGCGGCGACCGGTCAAGAAACCCCTGCAGGACCAACTCTCCCTGCCCTTCTGACCGCTTGACTCAAAGCGCGCCCCACTTACTGTACGGTCATTCAACAAGGGTGACCCGATGCCCCGCGACCCGCGCTATGACATCCTGTTCGAAGCCGTCCGCATCGGCCCGGTCACCGCCCCGAACCGCTTCTACCAGACCCCGCACGCCACCGGCTTTGGCTGGCAGCGCCCCCAATCCGGAGCCGCTCTGCGCGGGGTGAAGGCCGAGGGCGGCTGGGGGGTCGTCTGTACGGAATATTGTTCGATCCATCCGACTTCGGACGACAGCCCCTATGCCTTCCTAACGCTTTGGGAAGACGACGACATCGCGCCGCTGGCTCTGACGGCAGACGCCATCCACGCGCATGGGTCCTTGGCGGGGATCGAGCTGTGGCACGGCGGTGCCCATGCGTCGAACCGGATGACGCGGGTGCCGGGGATCGCGCCGGACGTGCAGCCCGCGCTGTATCACCTGCCCGCGACGGCGCGGGCGATGGACCTTTCGGACATCCGCGCCTTCCGGGGCTGGCAGCGGGATGCGGCCAAGCGGGCCAAGCGGGCGGGGTTCGACATCGTCTATGTCTATGCTGGACACGACTACCTGCCCTTCCAGTTTCTCTCGCGCCGCTCCAATCACCGGGGGGATGCCTATGGCGGGTCCTTGGAAAACCGGGTGCGCCTTTTGCGCGAGATGATCGAAGACACCAAGGACGCCGTCGGCGACACCTGCGCCGTGGCCGTTCGGCTTGCGGTGGACGAGTTGCACGGGCCGGAGGGGATCACATCGGAAGGCGAGGGCCGGGAAGTCATCGAAATGCTGGCGGAACTGCCCGACCTTTGGGACGTGAACGTGGCGGGGGCTTTGGGGAATGACTCGCGGTCGGCCCGGTTCTCGGCCGAGGGGTTTCAGGAGGAAAACGTCGCCTTCGTGAAGCGGTTGACGACCAAGCCGGTGGTGTCGGTGGGACGGTTTACCTCCCCCGACCGGATGGTCAGCCAGATCAAACGGGGGGTGCAGGACTTCATCGGCGCGGCGCGGCCCTCCATCGCCGATCCGTTTTTGCCTGCGAAGATCCGCGAGGGGCGCGAGGACGAGATCCGGGAGTGCATCGGCTGCAACATCTGCCGGGCGGCCAACAACGAAGGCGTTCCCTTGCGCTGCACGCAGAACCCGACGATGGGCGAGGAATGGCGGCGCGGCTGGCATCCCGAGCGGATCGCGGTCCATCCGAAGCGCGAGAAGGCGCTGGTGATCGGCGGCGGCCCGGCGGGACTCGAGGCTACCTTGACGCTGGGGCGGCGCGGGCTGGAGGTGACACTGGCCGAAGCCTCGGATCAGTTCGGCGGGCGACTTCTGCGCGAGGCGACACTGCCGGGGCTGCAGACCTGGATGCGGGTCCGGGACTGGCGGCTGCACATGATGGGAAAACTCCCGAACGTGGAGCTGTTCCCGGCGAGCCGAATGTCTGCGGCGGATGTGGCAGAGTTCGGGGCGGATCATGTGGTGCTGGCGACGGGCTCGCACTGGCGGCGCGATGGAGTTGGCGTTTACGCCATGCGCCATGGCGCTTTTCTCAAGGCCCTGACGCCCGACGACGTGTTCGCCGGGGCGACGGTCTTTGGTCCGGTCGTGATCTACGACGATGAACACTACGTCATGGCCGGCGCGCTGGCCGAGAAGCTGGCTGCTGTGGGGCATGAGGTCCACTACGTGACCACGGCTTCGGTCGCGTCTTCCTGGACGGTAATGACCAACGAGCAGGATTTCCTGCAGGCCCGGCTGATCGAGGCGGGGGTGCGGCTGCATCCGCTGAAGTCATTGAAAGGGCTGGTGGGTGTGGAGCTCACGTTGACCTGCGTGTATACCGGCCGGGAAGAGCCCCTGCCCTGCGGGACGCTGATCCTCTGCACGGGGCGCGTGCCGGACGCTTCGCTGTACGACGCGTTGATCGGCCAGGGCATCACCGCCGCCCGCGTGGGTGATTGCCTTGCCCCCTCCTCCGTCGCCGACGCGGTCCATTCCGCCCACCGCTATGCGCGGCTCTTGGGTGAACCCGACCTGCCACCGCGCCGGGAACGAGCGCCAGAAAGGACCACCTGATGCGCCAGCGCCGTCCCGCCCGAACCTTGAACGCCATCCCCCAGCCCCCCTTCGGTCAGGTCCCACGGGAATATGATCCGATCCGGGTTCTGTCCAACGACCAGGTTGAGGCGATCCACCGTGCCGCACTGACCTTGCTGGAAACGCAAGGCATGCGGGTGTTGAACGGGCGGGCGCTGGACCTGTTCCGCCAGTCCGGGGCGCGGGTCGAGGGAAACATGGTCTATCCCGACGCCGGGCTGATCGAAGAGCGGCTGGTGACCGTGCCGCCCAGGTTTCGGATTGCGGCCCGGAACCGGGCCAAGGACCTGCGCTTTGGCGGCAACGACATGGTCTTCGCATCCGTCGGCGGACCGGCCTATGTGATGGACATCGACCGTGGGCGGCGCGACGGGACCTTGCAGGACATGCAGGATTTCCTGCGCCTGTGCCACAGCCTCAACATCGTCCAGCAGGAATCCGGCGGGCCGCTGGAGCCGATGGACCTGCCTGCCGCGACGCGCCACCTGGACCTCTACCTCAGCCAGATCACGCTTCTGGACAAAAGCTGGCAGCTGAACGCGCTGGGGCGCGAGCGGACGATGGACGGCATCAATATGGCGGCCCTTTCGATGGGCTGGTCGCTGGATGATCTGGCGCGGCAACCGATGATGATGGGGGTGATCAACACCAACTCCCCCCGCCAGCTGGATGACCCGATGGGCCAGGGGTTGATCGCGCTTGCCGAACACGGGCAGGTGGCGATCGTGACGCCGTTCACTTTGGCGGGGGCGATGGCTCCGGTCAGTCTGGCGGGGGCGCTGGTGCTGCAGCATGCCGAGGCGATGTTTGGCGTGGCGCTGACCCAGATCGTGCGGCCTGGCGTGCCGGTGATGTATGGCGGCTTCACCAGTAACGTCGACATGAAGACCGGCGCGCCTGCGTTTGGCACGCCGGAATATGCCAAGGCCGCCCAAGCCAGTGGTCAGTTGGCGCGCCGGATCGGGGTGCCGTTCCGGTCGTCGAACACCACGGCGGCCAATGCGCTGGACGCGCAGGCGGCTTACGAGTCGATGATGTCGCTTTGGGGCTGCCTGATGGGCGGGGCGCATCTGGTGATCCACGGGGCGGGCTGGATGCACGGCGGGCTGACGGCGAGTTTCGAGAAGCTGATCCTGGATGCCGAACTTCTGGGGATGATGCAGTCCTACTTCCGGCCCATCGCGGTCAACGACGAGGCCCTGTCGCTGGAGGCCATCGCCGAGGCAGGCGTGGGCGGGCACTTCTTCGGCACGGCCCAGACGATGGCGCAGTATGAGACCGCTTTTCACGCGCCGATGCTGTCGAACTGGGACAACTACCCGACCTGGAAAGCGCGTGGGTCCGAGGAAGCGCCGCAGCGGGCAAACCGGATCTGGAAGGACCTGTTGACGAATTACGAGGAACCCCCGCTCGACCCCGGCATCCGCGCGGCGCTGGAAGATTTCGTCGCCCGCCGCACGGCCGAGGGCGGGGCACCCACGAACTGATGGCGCGGTTCACCAGGCTTTCCAGCGAGGACCGCCGCGCGCAGCTGATGGATGTGGCTCTGGCCGGGCTGGCGAAGGGGGGCATCCAGGAATTCACCGTGGACAAGATCTGCGCCGCGGCCGGGGTGTCCCGCGGGTTGATCCTGCACCACTTCGGCTCGATGGGCGGGCTTCTGGCGGCAGTCTATGCCCGGCTTTACCGCGAGACGACGCCGGACCTGTCCTCCCTTCCCGCCGAAACCCGGATCAACGTCCTGATCGACAGCAGCTTTGCCCCCAGGGCCTTCAACCGCGATACGCTGAATGCCTGGGTGGCGCTTTGGGGTCAGATTGCAAACACCCCTGCCCTACGGCTTGAACACCGAAGGCAGTACGAGGCCTATCTGGTGCAGGTCAGCGATGCCATTGCTGCCACGGCAGATGCAAAAGGGCGGGCCGTGGAGGCCCGCCACCTTGCCAAATCCCTGATCTGCCTTATCGACGGGCTCTGCCTGCAGCACTGCCTTGATCCGGACGCGATGCCGGCCGGCGACGCGAAGAAGGCTTGCCGGACCTTCCTCGCGCCGCATCTGGGCTGATCACTCGGCCCCGACCGCCCGCGCCAGCTTGCCCAAGGTCTGCAAGCCAAGTTCCACCGCGCCGAAGCCCTTGGCCTCGTGGTATTCCTTGGCGGTTGCCATCACCATGCCAAGCGTCACCTTCGTCGTCCCGTCCAAGTCCTCGAAACTGGCCCAGGCGTCGGCATGCTTCGGACCATTCTCGCCCCAGTGGAGCGTGTAGTCCAGCCGCGCCTCGGGGATCACCGCGCCGTATCTGTGGTGGTTGGGGTAAACCGTCCCGTCCGGCCCGATCATATCGAAGACCCATTCGCCCCCGGCCCGCAGGTCAATCCGCGCGGTCTTGCAGGAAAACCCGTCCGGCCCCCACCATTTCGGCAGGGACTCGGCGTTCATCCAGGCACCCCAGACCACTTGGACCGGGGCCTTGATCACCCGCTGCAGTAGCATCGTCCGTTCTGCCACGCCGCTCAGGTTGGCGATGCCAGCCTCAAAGCCCTGCCGGTAGCCCGTCGCCATGTCGGCTGCCAGCGAGGCCAGCTGGACGGTCACCGTGATCCTGCTTTCATCCCCATCGCCCGCGAACTCGGCCGTGGCCAAGGCGGCCGACAGGTTCTCGCCCTCGCGTGAGACGACTTCGTAGCCCACGGTCCGCGCTTCGGGCACAAGGTCCAGCCAACCGGCCTCGACCCGGATGTCCGGCTCTCCCGCCACCTTGCACAGCGATACCTCGCGGCCACCGACCCTGCTGTCGGCTTCCAGGAATTCCACCGTCACCGAGGGCGCCGGGGAAGCCCAGACCGCACGGGCGGGGGGAGAGGTCCAGGCCGCATAAAGCGTCGCCAAGGGGGCCGCGACCGTGCGCTGAAACGTCAGGGTGGCGAAGCGGTCGCCCACCTCATCGTGGCTCATGACTTCAGGCCCTGGGCGTATTCCTCAAGCTGGGTGACCACCGTGCCCCAGCCGTCGAAAAAGCCCATGTCCTTGTGCGCCTTTGCCGTGTCCGCGTTGCGGTGCCGGGCGATGGCGGTGTACTTGGTACGGCCGCCGCCGATGTCTTCGAAGGTCAGGATCGCGGTCATGAAAGGCTCGGGCGCGGGCTTCCAGCCTTCGGTATAAGCGTCTGTGAACACAAGCTTTTCATTGGGCACGACTTCAAGATAGACGCCGTTGTTCTGCATCTCGTTGCCCTCGACGTTGAAGGTCGTATTGCACTTGCCCCCGACACGGACGTCCAGTTCACACGCGGTAACCTTGTGCGGCTTTGGCACGAACCAGTGCACCAGATGCTCGGGCGTGGTCCAGCACATGTACAGAATCTCGCGCGGGGCGTTGACTTCGCGGGTCAGCACAAGGTCCAGCTCGGGGTTGAAATTCGGGACCACATCAGCGGTCATTTCAGAGGTCATTTCTCGCGTTCCTTCATGAGTTTCGTCACGTAGTCGTCCAGCCGATCCAGCCGTCCCTCCCAAAGCTTGCGCTGATCATCCATCCAGTCCGTCATCGGCTGCAAAGCCTCGGGCTGGAAGGCGCAGGACCGGACCCGCCCGTCCTTCTGGGTAGAGACAAGCCCCGCCTCCTCCAGCACCGACAGGTGCCGAAGGATAGTCGGAAGCTTGAATCCCGACGGTCCGGCCAGTTCCGTCACCGGCGCCGGACCCTTAGCCAGACGGTTCAGCATCATGCGCCGGGTTGGATCCGAAAGCGCGTGGAACAGGAGGTCAAGGTGGGGATCATGCTTAGCCATGTCGCTAACTATACACTCTTTGCTGCGTCCTCAAAGGCAAAACTTAGCCAATCGGCAAAGTTTTGCATCTTCTGGTTTTTCCAACAAGTGATTTCCCGGCGTGCTTGAAATTACGCCCCCGCTTTCCTTGCTGAAACCCCATCCCGTCGCCTATTGTGTGCCACAGCATACAAACGCCCAAATGGGCATGAGGGACGTGCCATGACCAAGCGGATCGACCGGGCGGGGCTTCAGGTGGACGCGGTGCTGGCCCACTTTCTAGAGGACGAGGCGCTTCCAGGTACGGGGATCGCGCCGGGAACCTTCTGGTCGGGATTTGCCAGCCTTCTGGCCGACTTTGCCCCGAAGAATCGCGCGCTCCTGACCAAAAGGGATGATCTGCAGGCAAGGATCGACGCCTGGCACATCGCACGGCGCGGCCAGCCGCACGATCATGCAGCCTACAAGGCGTTTCTGGCCGAGATCGGCTATCTCTTGCCCGAGGGTCCGGCCTTCAGCATCGAGACCACCAACGTCGACCCCGAAGTGGCAAAGGTCCCCGGCCCGCAACTGGTGGTGCCGGTCACCAACGCCCGCTATGCGCTGAACGCCGCCAACGCCCGGTGGGGAAGCCTGTACGACTGCCTTTACGGAACCGACGCTATGGGCTCCCTGCCCCCGTCGGGTGGGTATGAGCGGGGTCGCGGGGCGCGGGTGATTGCCCGGGCGCGGGTGTTTTTGGACGAAGCGTTTCCGATTTCGGGAACCAGCCACGCGGACGTGCGCCGGTATCTGGTAAAGGACGGCGCGCTTCTGGTCGATGACCTGCCGTTGGTGGACCCATCGAAGTTTGCAGGCTACCGGGGCAACCCGAAAGCCCCTGATGCCGTGCTGCTTCGGAACAACGGCTTGCATGTCGAGCTGGTCTTCGACCGGGCGCATTTCATCGGCTCGCGCGATCAGGCTTTGCTTGCGGATGTGCAGATGGAAAGCGCGCTGACGGCGATCATGGACTGCGAGGACTCAGTCGCCTGCGTGGACGCCGAGGACAAGGTCGGCGCCTACCGGAACTGGCTTGGCCTGATGAATGGCACGCTGTCGGAGGCCTTCGAGAAGGGTGGCCGCAAAGTCGAGCGGCGGCTGGCGGCGGACCGGGAATACCTGGACCCCGCCGGTTCGCCCTTCACCCTGAAGGGACGCGCGCTGATGTGGATCCGGAACGTGGGCCACCTGATGACCAACCCTGCGATCTTGCTGCCGGACGGCTCTGAAGTGCCCGAGGGGCTGATGGACGCGATGGTGACCGTGGCCATCGCGCTGCATGACCTGAAGAAGTCCGAAGGGATGCGGAACTCGGTCCTGGGGTCGGTCTATGTGGTGAAACCGAAGATGCACGGGCCGGAGGAAGTGGCCTTTGCGGATGCCGTGATGGCGCGGGTAGAGGAACTGCTGGGCCTGCCCGCGAACACGGTCAAGCTGGGGATCATGGACGAGGAACGGCGGACGTCGGTCAACCTCAAGGAATGCATCCGGGCGGCGAAGGGGCGGGTGGCGTTCATCAACACCGGGTTCCTCGACCGGACCGGGGACGAGATCCACAGCTCGATGGAGGCGGGCGCGTTCAGCCGGAAGGACTTCATCAAGCGGAAGAGCTGGATCACCGCCTATGAGAACCTGAACGTCGACATCGGGTTGGAGTGTGGGCTGTCGGGCCGCGCCCAGATCGGCAAGGGGATGTGGGCGATGCCGGACCTGATGGCGGCGATGCTGGACGAGAAGATCGCCCATCCCCGCGCGGGGGCGAATACGGCCTGGGTGCCCTCGCCCACGGCAGCGACGCTGCATGCGCTGCACTATCACAAGGTCGACGTCTTCGCGGTGCAGGCGCGGCTGGCCAAGGGGGGACGCCGGGCGCATGTGGACGGGATCCTGGATATCCCGCTGGCGAGCTTCCAGGCCTGGAACCGGGCGCAGGTCGTGCGGGAGGTCGAGAACAACGCGCAGGGAATTCTGGGGTATGTGGTGCGGTGGATCGACCAGGGGGTGGGCTGTTCCAAGGTGCCGGACGTGAACGATGTGGGGCTGATGGAGGACCGGGCGACGTGCCGGATCTCGGCCCAGCATGTGGCGAACTGGCTGCATCATGGGGTGGTCAGCGAGGCCGAGGTGATGGAGGCGATGCGGAAGATGGCGGCGGTGGTGGACCGGCAGAATGGGGGCGATCCCCTGTATCGACCGATGGCCCCGGCCTTTCAGGGGGCGGCGTTCCAGGCGGCGTGTGATCTGGTCTTCAAGGGGCGGGAGCAGCCTTCGGGGTACACGGAGCCGCTTCTTCATGCCTGGCGGTTGCGGGTCAAGGCGGGGTGAGTGTCCACGGTGGACAGTTCCCGTTGATCGTTTGACGTCAATGGGTTAGCTGCGGGCGTTAGGGATATTTTAACACCTTCCGCCAGAGTGATCGGGCGGTTTTCAGGTGGAGCGGCTGTCGCCCCAAGTCTCTTGTCTCGTCGTCGGGCTGCGCCTCCTTCTCGGTTGTTGGGGGCGCTTCGCCCCCCAAACCCCCCAGAGGATACTTGTCCAGGTGAAAGCCTGAAGGCCGCTTTCACGCCGCCCGGCATGTCCGGTGACAGGAGCGCGGGGCTGCTATAGCTTGCGAGGCAATGGCTTTTGCAGATTGGACTTCAGAGGAGAACGACCAAATCGTCGCGGATTACTTCGCGATGTTGGCATCGGATATTGCCAGTTTGCCTTACAACAAGGCCGAGCACCGGCGCAGGCTTCGTCAAAGGCTGAAGGACCGCTCGGATGGCTCGGTGGAATTCAAACATCAGAACATCAGTGCCGTTTTGAAAGGATTGGGGGAAACCTGGATCACCGGCTACAAGCCTGCCTTCAACTTTCAGTCTGCCCTGGAAGATGCAGTTCTGCGTTGGTTGGAGCGGAACCGGGCCTGGCTAGAACGCTCACCCGCCCCAACCCCCGCGCATGTTCTTCTGGAAGAGCGAATGATCTGGATCGGACCGCCGCCGACGCTGTCGAACCAGCCGCCACCAGCCGAGCTTGACCAGATGCTGAGGATTGCCCGAAAATTCGATGTGGCGGGCCGTGATGCGCGCAATCGGGCGCTGGGACGCGCGGGCGAGGAACGAGTTCTCTGCCACGGGCGTTCAATCCTGCGGTCATCCGGGCGCGAAGATCTCGCGCGCAAGGTGCGTTGGGTGTCCGAGGAGGATGGCGACGGCGCCGGGTATGATATTGCCAGCTACACGCCCGAGGGTCGGACGCGGCTGATCGAAGTCAAGACCACGAATGGCTGGGAACGCACGCCCTTCCATATCAGCCGGAATGAACTGGCGGTGGCGGAAGAACGGTCGGACTGGTGCCTGTTGCGGTTGTGGAACTTCGGGCGTGCGCCACAGGCATTCGAATTGCACCCACCGCTTGACGCGCACGTATCGCTGACCGCGACGAGCTTTCAGGCCAGCTTCCATTAGGCAGGCGCGCTTGCGGTGGTCAGTTCCGGTCCAGGGGTGCCTGCCCCATCAGCCCAACCTCACGCGACCGCTTCGGGCGCAGGTAGGCCCAGTTCAGCAGCGCTGCGGGGACGCCGATGACGACACCGGCGACAGCGGCCCAGAGGAAAGTGGAAAGCTCATAACGCCCCAAGGCGAGGCCTGCGATCACGACGGCGCCGGCCACTGACGAGGCCCAGATCACGATCAGCCAGATGCGAAGATGTGGGAACATGGTGCGACTCCTTTCATTGGAGATCGCTGGGTCAACACCCCGGAACCAGTGCGGTTCCGTGCCAAGCGTCAGCCCACATCCAGCGCGATCGCGTGGATACGCTGGTTCAGGTCCCCCAGCGCCTTCTGCACCGCACGATGCCGGGCAACGCGGTTCATCGCGGCAAAAGCCTCGGCCCGGATCGTGATGTGAAAGTGGCTGGCCCCCGAGCCGTCGTCGCCCGCGTGACCGGCGTGCTTGTGGCTTTCGTTCACCACGTCCAGCACCGAAGGGTGAAAGGCGGCGGTCAGGCGGTCCTCGATCTCGTCTTTCACCGTCATGTCAGGCCATCCCCCTTCTAACTTCCGGGAAAAGCCCTAAACTCATGGCCCCGAGTCGGAAAGGCCCTCAATGTCCAGTCGTCCACCATTTGAGTTCAACATAAGCGCCGCCGCTGACAAGAAGCGCAAGAAAACCGGGCGGCGGGGGATGTCGGGGGCGTTCGACACCGCGGACAAGGCCTGCGATTACCCCGGCTGCAAGGAGAAGGCCGCGTTTCGCGCGCCGAAATCGCCGGACCTGCTGGATGAGTTCTTCTGGTTCTGCAAGGACCACATCCGTGAATACAATCTTAAGTGGAATTTCTTTCAGGGCACCACGGACGATGAGTTCCAGAAGTTTCTGGACAAGGACAGGGTCTGGGAGCGCGAGACCAAGCCGTTCAGCCGCCAGGGCGATGGCAATGCCTGGGCGCGACTGGGGGTGAACGATCCGTTGGCGCTTTTGGGCGAAAAGGCCACGCAGAACCCCGGGCGGCCAAGCTCGGCCGCGACCCGGAAGCTGCCGGCGACCGAGAGGAAGGCGGTCGAGATCCTGGACGCCCGAGACACGATGTCCAAGACCGAGATCCGCAAGGTCTACAAGGGGCTGATCAAGGTGCTGCATCCGGACATGAACGGCGGCGACCGCAGCCATGAAGAGCAGCTGCAGGAAGTCGTCTGGGCCTGGGAGCAACTGAAAGACAGCCGGTATTTCCGGGACTAGGCCGGTTTGAAGACGAGAGCCGCGCCATTCATGCAGTAGCGCAGGCCGGTGAGCTTGGGTCCGTCCTCGAAGACATGGCCGAAGTGGCCGCCGCAGCGGCGGCAGTGCACCTCGGTCCGGGCCCCAAAGAGGCCACCATCCGCGCGGGTGCGGATCGCATCGGGGAGCGGTTGCCAGAACGAGGGCCAACCGGTGCCGCTGTCAAATTTCGTTTCGGACGAGAATGCCGGCAGATCGCATCCCGCGCAGTGATAGGTGCCAGGCCGCTTTTCCAGATTTAGCGGGCTGGTGTTCGGGCGTTCGGTCGCCTCTTCGCGCAGGACCTCATACGCCGTGTCCGAGAGACGCGCGCGCCACTCGGCTTCGGTGAGGATCAGCTCGAATGTATCGGCCCGGGCCATGGGTGCGACAAGGACTGTAAGGAGGAAGAGGCGACGGTGCATGGGGTATCCTTTCGTCTGCGAGGCTACGCGCAAAGCTACGCCGCACCGAAGTGGCAAGTTTCAGTCTCACGCGAATGGGAACCCTGCCCTTCCCCTTGAACCCCCCGGCGTGATGTTCCAAGGATGACCGGGTGCAGCGCAATGGGGCGCTGTCGGCGAAAGATGGACCTTCACGATGCTGGATCAGGCGATGAAACCGACCGAGGAAATCACGGTCCGCGATGTGTTCGGAATCGACACCGACATGCGTGTGAAGGGCTTCGCAGACCGCACCGACCGGGTGCCGGCGATCGACCCGACCTATAAGTTTGACCCCGACACCACTTTGGCGATCCTGGCAGGCTTTGCCTATAACCGCCGGGTGATGATCCAGGGCTATCACGGCACGGGGAAATCCACCCATATCGAGCAGGTGGCGGCGCAGCTGAACTGGCCATGCGTGCGGGTGAACCTGGATTCGCATATTTCCAGGATCGACCTGATCGGCAAGGACGCGATCAAGCTGCGCGACGGCAAGCAGGTGACCGAGTTCCACGAGGGCATCCTGCCCTGGGCGCTGCGCAACGCGGTCGCCATCGTGTTCGACGAATACGACGCGGGCCGCGCGGACGTGATGTTCGTGATCCAGCGTGTGCTGGAGCATGACGGCAAGCTGACGCTTCTGGACCAGAACGAGATCATCACGCCGAACCCCTATTTCCGGCTGTTCGCAACGTCGAACACGGTGGGTCTGGGCGACACCACGGGCCTTTACCACGGCGTCCAGCAGATCAACCAGGCGCAGATGGACCGCTGGTCCCTGGTCGCGACGCTGAACTATCTGAGCCACGACGCCGAGACCGCGATCGTTCTGGCCAAGAACGCACATTACAACACCGACAAGGGCCGCAAGGTCATCAGCCAGATGGTTACGGTCGCGGATTTGACCCGGACGGCGTTCATGAACGGCGATCTGTCGACGGTGATGTCGCCCCGGACGGTGCTGAACTGGGCGCAGAACGCCGAGATCTTCCGCAACGTGGGCTATGCCTTCCGGCTGACCTTCCTGAACAAGTGCGACGAGCTGGAGCGCCAGACCGTGGCCGAGTTCTACCAACGCTGTTTCAACGAAGAACTGCCGGAGAGCGCGGCCAGCATGGCGATGAAGTGAAGTGGTGGTTGGTTGCGTTTGCGGCCACTTTGATAGGCTGGCAGCTATATCGGATCGGCTACAGGCATGGACTCACTGACTCGCCCGAGTACGCGGCGGCGAGGTCAGCAAGACAAAGTGCAGAGCTAGACTCTCAGATTGAACGCCTAGAAGCTCGGGCTGCGGCGAGACCGTCCTACGAGGAGTGCGTTCCAATCGTGCAGGGTTCGGACGTTGATGAGTACACCTTCTGCGCAGAACTCTTGTCTACGCAAGATGAGCGAACTAATGGGACCGATTTTTGGGACGAGGCAGAGCATCAACCTCGAAACTAGGCCATCCCCAAAGTTTGCATTTCTCACTCCGCCCTAAAGAAGCGCGATTCTGAGAGCCTCATGCTTAAATGGCGCGCGGTTTGGAAACTTTTCTGGCCGTCCTTGCCGTGGGACTGTCGACAAGTGGTCCCGCGATGGCCGATCCCCTGTTGCGCGAGTTTGCCGTCTGCGCCGGCCGGTTTTCCGCTTTGGTCGAGCATCAGTGGATGGTGGATGGCCCCGCGTCCGAATTCTCGGCCCGGCAGCGGGACAGTCTTCTGTCGCTGGTGGAAGCGGTGATGGGGCCAGAGGAGGCCGGGACAGCAATGGCCTGGCGAATCGACGCGAAGGTGTCGCAGAGGCGGCTTCTGGACCAAGGCTGGTTCGCCGATGACCCCGTGGCCAAAGTACGGTCGGCACAGCTTTTGCAAGCCTGCGCCGACCTGATTGGTCAGTCCTGACGCCTGGGCCTGACGCTTAGGCCTTGGCGGCTTTGGTGGCGTTTGCCCACCAGATGACGTCATCGAGCATGGCCTTGGCCGACGGCGCGATCGAGGCTTCGATGTCGCCAAGGTTGCCCGAGCCGCCGAAACCGGGGTGGACCTTGAAGAAGTCACCGCCGCCGATGCGGACGTTGTTGCGGGTCGCGACCATCTGCAGTTCCACGCCGATGTTCTGCAGGTGACCGAGCGCGTTGGCACCACCCATCGAGCCGTAAGCCACGGCCCCGAATGGCTTTTTCGCCCACTCGACATAGGCCTGGTCCAGCGCGTTCTTCAGCTCGCCCGTGACCGAGCGGTTGTATTCGGCGACGACGAAGATGTAGCCGTCGAACTCGCCTATCTTCTTCTGCCATGCGACGGCAGCCGGGTCCTGCGACGGTGCCCAGGCGTTCGATGCGACCTCGGCGAAGAACGGCAGCTTGTGGTCGCGCAGGTCCACCACTTCGACATCGATGTCGCCGCGGGCTTGGGCCTGAGCCTTGATCCAGGCCGTCGGGATGTCGGCAAAGCGGGTCGGGCGGGTGGACGATACGATGATCGCGATTTTCGGATTGGCCATGGCATAGATTCCTTGCAGGGCTTGGATGCTGTGCCGTGTTATCTGTGGACGAGACACGGACTGCCAACCCCGCAGGGCCGCGCCGGGCCTGTGCGCAGACGCACCGGCGGGCGACCCTGCAGCTATTGCCCTTCGTAGGGACCACCGTCGGCAACAAGCACCTGAAACCAGCACATCTTTCCGGAGCCGGTCAGTTCCATGTCTGCCTCGTCCCGGGTTGCAGGATTGTCCATCGCGGCCTGCGTCGCGCGATAGAAGTTCAGCTTTTCGGCAAACAAGGTGTCGAAATTGGTGGCCTCGTCGGCCGTGGCCTTTTGCGCAATCAGCCGCGAGAAGAAGACCATTTCCTTCGCCTTGTCCGCAGGGTGGCTGGTCGCGCCGTTGTTTTCAAGATCGCTGACCCATAGCGCGAGACAGGTTAGCGCCAGGTCATGCGACACGGTGGGTAGCAGGTCAGTGTCCGTTGCGGTCTGGGCGACGAGAGGCGTGGCGCAAAAACAAGCAGGAAGAGGGCGGTCAGACGCATGGCAGGTTCCAGCAGGATGGCTGGTTTTCGCTTAACCCGCGGCGGGTGCGCGGCCCAGTCAGGATTTCCTGCGTGCTTGCGCGTGCCGGGCTTGCCGACGCCCGGTCAGGATGCTTTACCTTCGTCATGATGAAGCCCACCGACAATCCCGCCGATCCGTTCAAGAAAGCCTTGGCCGAGGCCACCCGCACCATGGCGGATGACCCGGAAATGACGGTGACCTATTCGGTCGACCCGGCGGGCATGAACAAGGAAGGCGTGCGTCTGCCACAGGTGTCGCGGCGGATGACGCGCGACGAGGTGCTGTTGGCGCGCGGGACAGCGGACGCCTTTGCGTTGCGGCGGAAGTATCACGACGACGGCGTGGCCGCGCGCTATGCGCCGACCGGCCCAATGGCGCGGGACATCTATGAGGCGATGGAGAACGCCCGCTGCGAAGCGGTGGGCGCGATTGCCATGCCCGGGACGGCGGGGAACATCGACGCGAAGATCGCCAACGAGGCGGACCGCAAGGGCTATGGCCAGGTGACGCAGGCGTCCGAAGTGCCGCTGCCGGTGGCGGCGGGATACCTGGTGCGACAGATGGCGACGGGGCGGGCGCTGCCGAAGGCGGCGGAACACGCGGCAGACCTCTGGCGCGGGTTTGTCGAGGACCAGGCGGGAGATACGCTGTCGAACCTGGACCATGTGCTGGGTGACCAGGCGGCCTTCGCGCGGCTGGCGCGGAAGGTGATCGCGGACCTTGGGTATGGCGACCAGCTGGGCGACGACCCGGATGCCCCCGAGGACTCGGGCGACGACCAGGCCGAGGAGGACCAGGATTCACCCGATACCGCAGGTGAGGAACAGGAGGAGTCCGACGAGTCCGAAGCCTCGCCCGAGCGGAGTCAGGACGAGCAGCAGGACCAGTCGCAGGCGCAAGTCACGATGGAAGACAGCGCCGACATGGAGCAGGGCGACGAGTCGGAGCTGCCCGAGGGCGAAGCGCCGCTGGAGCCGCCCCCGCCGGCGCAACATTCGGATGCCGACCCGAACTATTCGGTTTACACGACTGATTTTGATGAAGAAATCAAGGCCGAGGATCTGGCCGAGCCGGCGGAACTGGAGCGTTTGCGGGCCTATCTGGATCAGCAGCTTGAACCGCTGAAAGGCGCAGTGTCGCGGCTTGCGAACAAGTTGCAGCGCCGATTGCAGGCCCAGCAGAACCGGTCTTGGCTGTTCGATCTGGAGGAAGGCACGCTGGACGCCGGGCGTCTGGCGCGGGTGGTTGCGAACCCGACGACGCCCTTGAGTTTCAAGCAGGAGAAGGACACCGAGTTTCGCGATACCTGCGTGACGCTGCTGCTGGACAACTCCGGGTCCATGCGGGGGCGGCCGATTTCCATCGCGGCGATTTGTGCCGACGTGCTGGCCCGGACGCTGGAGCGGTGTTCGGTGAAGGTCGAAATCCTGGGCTTTACCACGCGGGCCTGGAAGGGCGGGCAGTCGCGCGAGCGGTGGCTGGCGCAGGGGCGGCCGCAGATGCCGGGGCGGCTGAACGACCTGCGGCACATCATCTACAAGTCGGCGGATGCGCCCTGGCGGCGGGTGCGTCCGAACCTGGGGCTGATGATGAAAGAGGGTCTCCTGAAGGAAAACATCGACGGCGAGGCGCTGGAATGGGCGCACCGGCGGATGCTGGCGCGGCCCGAGGCGCGGAAGATCATGATGGTGATCTCGGATGGCGCGCCGGTGGACGACTCGACTTTGTCGGTCAACTTGGCGAATTACCTGGAAAAACACCTGCGTGACGTGATCGCGATGGTCGAACGGCGGCGGGCGGTAGAGTTGATCGCGATCGGGATCGGCCATGACGTGACGCGCTACTATCAGCGGGCGGTGACGATCACCGACGTGGAGCAGTTGGCGGGCGCGATGACCGAACAGCTGGCGGGGCTGTTCGAGGTGGACCCGAAAAAGCGCGCCCGGGCTTTGGGGATGCGGCGGGCGAGCTGAGCCCCATTTGCAGGGAGAGAGCCCCGATGTTCCAGACCTTCGACAGTCATGCGTCTCCGGATCAGGGCCCGCCGCGGCTGCGCGCTTTGCGGGAGCAGCTGGCGGGGGCGGGCCTTGCCGGGTTCATCGTGCCGCGGTCCGATGTGCATCAGGGCGAATATGTCGCGGCGCGGGATGAGCGGTTGCAATGGCTGACCGGGTTCACCGGGTCGGCGGGGTTCTGCATCGTGCTGCCGGACGTGGCGGGGGTGTTCATCGACGGGCGGTATCGGACGCAGGTGAAGATGCAGGTTGATCTTGGCGTCTTCACGCCTGTGCCTTGGCCCGAGGTCAAGCCTGGGGATTGGATCAGAGAGCATCTGGCGGCGGGGGTGGTGGGTTTTGACCCTTGGCTGCACACGGCGGATGAAGTTGAAAAACTTGAGAAAGCACTTGAAGGATCGGGCATAAGCCTTTCGACCACCAGCAGGAATCCGATAGATGGGATTTGGCGGGATCAGCCGGAAGCGCCCTGCGGTGGCGCATTTGTGCACCCTGTGGAATTGGCCGGGGAGACACACGCGGCAAAGCGGGGACGACTGGGGCAGGGATTGCGGGAGGCGGGTCAGAAAGCGGCTGTGGTGACCCTGCCCGATTCGCTGTGCTGGTTGTTGAACGTCCGCGGGGCCGATGTGCCGAAAAATCCGGTTCTGCACGGGTTTGCGGTGCTGCATGACGACGGGCGGGTTGATCTGCTTGTCAATCCGGCGAAGCTGAATGACACGGTGCGGGCCCATCTGGGGCCAGAGGTTTCAGTGCATCCGGTGGCAGACTTCGCCGAGGCGCTGAAGGGTCTGACCGGGCCGGTGCGGGTGGACAAGGCCACGGCCCCCTTGGCGGTCTTCAATATCCTGACGAGCGCGGGTGTGGAGGTCGCTTGGGGCGGCGACCCCTGCCGACTGCCCAAAGCCTGCAAGAACGCGGCCGAGATCGCCGCGACGCGTGAGGCGCATCTGCGCGACGGGGCGGCGATGGTGGAGTTCCTGCGCTGGCTGGATGAAGCGTCGCCTTCCGGGGGGCTGACCGAGATGTCGGTGGTCACGGCGCTGGAAGGGTTCCGACGGGCAACGAACGCGTTGCACGACATCAGTTTTGACACCATCTGCGGGTGGGGACCCAACGGCGCAATCATGCACTACCGGGTAACCGAGGAGACGAACCGCCCGGTAGGTCAGAATGAACTGCTGCTGGTCGATTCGGGCGCGCAGTATCTGGACGGGACGACCGATATCACCCGGACCGTGGCGGTGGGCGATCCGGGGCACGAGGCTCGAGAGTGCTATACGCGGGTGTTGCAGGGGCTGATTGCGATCAGTCGGGTGCGGTTTCCCAAGGGACTGCCCGGACGGGACATTGACGCTTTGGCGCGGTTCAACCTTTGGGTCGCAGGGCAGGATTACGATCACGGGACCGGGCATGGCGTCGGGGCGTTCCTGTCGGTGCACGAAGGGCCACAGCGGATCAGCCGCGTCTCGGAGGTGCCGCTGGAGCCGGGGATGATCCTGTCCAACGAGCCCGGCTATTACCGCGAAGGCGCATTCGGCATTCGGCTGGAGAACCTGATCGTGGTGCAGGCGGCTCCGCCCTTGGGCGACAACCGGCCGCAGATGTCGTTCGAGACGCTGACCTTCGTCCCCTTCGACCGGCGGCTGATCTTGCGGACCGAGCTTTCGCCGGGCGAAACACGCTGGCTGGACTCATACCACGCCGAGGTGCGGGAAAAGCTTGCCCCACGGGTCTCCGGTGCTACCCTCGACTGGTTGAAGGACGCATGCGCCCCGATCTGAGGAGCCACCGATGGCCGGACATATCATTACCACACCGATTGCGGGACCAGTCACCGTCACGGCGGGCGGTATCCTGCTGGGCGAAAGCCGATCTGCGCTGGAACTGAAGGAAGGGAGCTACCCCCCCGTGGTCTATGTCCCGCGAGGGGATATCGACATGGGCAAGCTCAGCCGGACGGAACGCGCGACGACGTGCCCGTGGAAGGGTCAGGCAACCTACTACTCGATCAAGACTCCGTCGGGCTGGCTGGAGAACGCAGTCTGGTCTTATGAAAACCCCCTGCCCGACCTGACCGATATTGCGGGCCATCTGGCCTTCTACCCCGACAAGGCGCAGGTCACGCGCGGCTAGCGGCTTCTTCGCGGATGCGTTGGACCATGGCACGAACCCCATTCGAACGCTGGCTGGAGAGGTGTTCGTTCAGGCCGAGACGCCCAAGCTCGGCCGTGGCGTCGATCTGGCCGACTTCGGCCAAGGGAACGCCGGAATAAAGCGCATGGAGGACGGCAATCAGGCCGCGCACGATCATCGCGTCGCTGTCACCCTGAAAGTCGAAGCGGCCGCCGTCGATGGCCGGTCGAAGCCAGACCTGGCTGGCGCAGCCCGGGACCTTCAGCGCTGGGACCTTGAAGGTGTCGTCAAGGGGCGGCATGGCCTTGCCCAGTTCAATGACATGCCGGTAGCGGTCTTCCCAGTCATCGAGGAAGTCGAAGGTTTCAGCGATCTCTTCAAAGGCTTCGGTGGCCATTGGCAGCTCCTTGCGTAGGGGTGAGGTAAGCCCGACTTCGGCAAAGGTCCAGCCCAGAGAAGCGCTTTTCAAACGCGGTGCCATCGGCTACCCAAGAGGCAGTCGTTCAGGATGATGCCATGCCCGTTTCTCGTCGCTTTGTCGTTCTTTGCCTTGGCCTTGCCCTTGCGGGCTGCGGGGGGTTGCGGCAAAGCCGGTTGAACCCGTTCAACTGGTTCCGGAAATCCGAACCGCGCGAGACGATCGTTCTGCCTGGCGAGACGACCGATCCGCGTGGCCTGGTGGAGACGGTGCTATCGATGAACGTCGAGCCGATCCCCGGTGGGGCGGTGATCCGCGCGCGTGGGCTGACGCCGACGCAGGGCTGGTGGAATGCCGAGTTGGTCGGCCGCGACGTCGACGAAAACGGAGTGCTGGTCTATGAGTTCCGGCTGCTGCCACCAGTGGGCAGGACCGACGTGAACACACAACGGTCGCGCGAGATCGACGTGGCGATCTACATCTCGGATATCAAGCTGCAGGAAGTGCGCGAGATCGTGGTTCAGGGCGCCACCAACGCGCGGTCGGCGCGGCGGTAGCTTACAGGTACACGACGCGGACCTCGTTGCCTTTGGCTGAGAGGGCAATCTCGCCCTTGCAAAGCCGGATCGCGTCATCGCCGAAAGCCTCGCGCCGCCAGCCGCCCAGGGCTGGAACCTCGCGGTCGCCGGCGGCGATCTGGTCAAGCTCTGCCGACGAGGCGATCAGACGCGGGGCGACGCCCAGGGATTCGGACTTGGCCTTCAGCAGCACGCGCAGAAGGTCGGCGAGGGCCGGGTTCACCTGCATCTGCTCGCGCGAGGCGTCGATCTTCGGCATGTCTTCGGGCTTCATCTCAAGCCCTTCCTTCACGGCGGCCAGGATGCCATCGGCAATCTCGGGCTTGCGGCCTTCGCGCATCAGAAGGCGCGAGCGCCCGAGTTCTTCGACGGTCGTCGGGCGGGTGGATGCGAGTTCCAGAAGCGCGTCGTCCTTCATCACCCGGCTGCGGGGCACGTTCTGGCCTTGCGCATAGGTCTCGCGGAATTTCGCCAGCGCCTTGACCACGGCCAGGAACCGGCCCGACGTGGTGCGGGTCTTGATCCGTTGCCAAGCCTCGTCGGGGTTCACCGTATAGGTGGCGGGATCGGTCAGAAGCGACAGCTCCTCGGCCACCCAGTCGGCGCGGCCGTTCTTCTTCAGCTGCGCCGCGAGGAATTCGTAGATCACCCGCAGATGCGTCACGTCGGCCAGTGCATAGTCCTTCTGGGCGTCGGATAGCGGCCGCCGCGACCAGTCGGTAAAGCGCGAGGTCTTGTCGAGGTTCGCCTTGGCGATGCGCTTGACCAGCGTCTCATAGCCGACCTGTTCGCCAAAGCCGCAAACCATCGCGGCGACCTGCGTGTCAAAGAGCGGCTTGGGGAAGACGCCGCCTTCGACGAAGAAGATCTCCAGGTCCTGCCGGGCGGCGTGGAAGACCTTGACGGTGGCTTCGTGTCGGAAGAGGTCGTAGAGCGGTTCCATTGACATCCTGGCGCCCTCTATCGGGTCGATCAGGACAGCCTCACCCGCGCCGGGCAGTGCCATCTGGATCAGGCAAAGCTTGGACCAGTAGGTGCGTTCGCGCAGGAATTCGGTATCGATGGTGACGAAGGGCTGGGTCTTGGCAAGCGCGCAGTAGTCGGCAAGGTCTTCGGTCGTCGTGATCGTGCGCATGGCGTTGCCTTTCGTCTGCGGGGTCATCCCGCTTATTGCCGCGCCGCTATAGGCGGGACGGCACGAAAAGGAAAGAGCCGGGGTTGTGGCGGTGCTGCAAGCGTGCCTTGGTGCGGCCTTTGCGCAAGGAAACGATGACAATGCGGGGAGTCTGGCTGGCGGGAGGCGGGTTGTTCCTGACACTGGGGCTTCTGGGTGTGGTGTTGCCGGTCCTGCCGACGACGCCCTTCCTTTTGTTGGCCGCGGGGTGCTTCGCCCGGTCCTCTCCCCGGCTGCATCGCTGGCTCTTGGACCATCCCGTCTTCGGCCCGCCGATCCGGAACTGGGAGGAAAACGGTGCGATTTCCCGCAAGGCCAAGCGGCTGGCGGTGGGCAGCATGGCCGCGGTTCTGGCACTGTCGCTGCTGCTGGGACTGCCTTGGGGGGTGCTGCTGACTCAGTCGGTGCTGATCGCGGTGGGTTGCTGGTTCGTCCTGACGCGGCCGGATGGGCCGTCAGGAAAGTAGGAGTTTTGTCCGGTCGTCGCATGAGAAGCGGCGCAGGACCTGCGGGTAAAGGCGGTGCTCTTCAGTCAGGACGCGGGCTGCAAGCGTCTCCTCGGTATCGCCGGGCAGAACGGGCACGCGGGCCTGACCGAGGATCGGGCCGGCGTCAAGGTCCGCCGTGACCTCGTGAACGGTGCAACCCGCCTCGGTATCCCCGGCTGCAAGGGCGCGGGCATGGGTATGAAGGCCGGGGTACTTTGGCAAGAGCGAGGGGTGGATGTTCAGCATCCGGCCCTCGTATCGGCGGATGAAGCCGGGGGTCAGGATGCGCATGAAGCCCGCCAGGCAAAGGATGTCGGGAGCGGCCGCGTCTATCTTCCGGGTCAGCGCGGCTTCGAAGGCTGCGCGGTCGCGGCCGTAAGGGCGGTGATCGACGGCGGCAACGGGAACGCCCAGCGCCGCGGCCTTTTCAAGACCTTTGGCGGCGGGATCGTTCGAAGCGACAAGGACGGGCCGGGCATAGTGCGCTTTGCCCATGTCGCTCAGAAGAGCCAGCATGTTCGAGCCACCCCCGGAAATCAGGATGGCGACCCGTTTCACAGAAGGCGGCCCTGGTAGACGACCCCCTGCCCTTCCACGATCCGGCCCAGTTGGACAACGGTTTCGCCTTCGGTCCGAAGAAGGTCGGTAAGCGCCTCTGCCCGGTCTTCGGCGACGACAAGGATCATGCCGATGCCGCAGTTGAAGGTCTTGAGAAGCTCGGGCTCCGACATGTTGGCGGTGGTTGCAAGCCAGCGGAAAACCGGCGGCAGGGTCCACGCCCCAAGGTTGATCTCGCAGGCGAGGCCGGCTGGCAAAACACGCGGCGGGTTTTCGGTCAGGCCGCCGCCGGTGATGTGGGCCAAGCCGTGGACGCCACCCGCCCGGATGGCAGCAAGGGCTTGTTTCACGTAAAGGCGGGTGGGGGTGAGGAGCATCTCTCCCAGTGTGCCCTCAGAGAAGGGCGAGGCTGCCTCCCAACTAAGGCCACTGAGTTCCACGACCTTGCGGACGAAGCTGTAGCCGTTGGAATGAACCCCGCTTGAGGCGAGGCCAAGAAGGACGTCACCCTTCTGGACATCGCGCGGCAGGTCCTGCCCACGTTCCATGGCGCCGACCGCGAAGCCTGCAAGGTCGAAGTCGCCCTTGTGATACAAGCCCGGCATCTCGGCGGTTTCGCCGCCGATGAGCGCGCAACCGCTGTCCGCGCAGCCCTTTGCAATACCGGTGATGATGCGGGTGGCCTCTTCGATTTCCAGCTTTCCGGTGGCGAGATAGTCCAGGAAGAACAGGGGTTCGGCCCCTTGGCAGACCAGGTCGTTCACACACATGGCGACAAGGTCGATGCCGATGGTGTCGACGTGGCCGGTGTCGATGGCGATCCGAAGCTTGGTGCCGACGCCGTCGGTCGCGGCGACAAGGATCGGGTCCTGGTAGCCTGCCGCCTTCAGATCGAAAAGCGCGCCGAAGCCGCCAAGTCCACCCATCACGCCAGCGCGGCCGGTGGCCTTGGCGGCGGGCTTGATCCGGTCGACAAGGGCGTTCCCGGCGTCGATGTCCACGCCCGCGTCGGCATAGGTCAGCCCGTTGTGGCCCTTGGTCATCTGCCTGCCCTTTCGCGCGGAATCGATCTTGCGGCCCGCATAGACGATTGGCCGCAAGGGTGCAACGAGGCCCGCTTGACCCCTCGCCCGGTTCTGCTACGCAAGGCGAAGCTACGGGCCTGTAGCTCAATTGGTTAGAGCAGGGCGCTCATAACGCCTTGGTTGGGGGTTCGAGTCCCTCCGGGCCTACCATTCAAAGCGCCGGATAGATCGGGAAGGTCTGGCAGAGGGCCTCGACCTCGGCCTTGACCTTGGCTTCCACGGCGCCGTTGCCGTCTTCGCCGTTCTTCGCCAGGCCCTCGGTCACCTCGATGATCCAGCGGCCGATCTGGCGGAACTCGGGCTCACCGAAGCCGCGGGTGGTGCCGGCGGGGGTGCCGAGGCGGACGCCGCTCGTGATCGTGGGCTTTTCGGTGTCGAAGGGGATGCCGT
>JANOCQ010000027.1:0-9765 GCA_031412255.1 Paracoccaceae bacterium
GTCAAGACCGAGGCCGGTGGCGCGACCCAGGTGATCGAGCCGGTGGTGCAGCTTCTGTTCTCATCTTCGGATTCGGAAAGCCTGCCGAACGAGGATTCAGTGCTGGTCGAATTTGACGAGGGCAACCTTTTCTCGCTGGACCGTTTTCCGGGCTCCGACGCGGTGGAGCGCGGACCAAGGGCCAATGTCGGCGTTAGCTGGAGCCGCCATGACCCGCAGGGCTGGTCGATGGGCGTGACTTTGGGGCGCGTCTTCCGTGAGGCTGATCTAGGCCAGTTCGGCCCGGGCTCGGGCCTTGCAGGGCGCACTTCGGACTGGCTTGCGGGGGCGACCTTCACGCTGTCGGACAGTGTGGCGCTGACGGGTCGAATGGTGCTGGACGACGATCTGAGCGTGACCAAGGCCGAAGCACGGCTGGCCCTGAACGGGCAGAAGACGGCAATTGCGACGTCCATGATCTGGGCGGTGGCCGACCCATTGGAAGACCGCCTCGATCCGACGCAGGAGATCACGTTCGATGCACAGCGAAAGCTCTCGCCGAACTGGACGGCCAAGCTCTCGGGCCGCTACGATTTCGTCGGTGACCAGGGGACTTTGGCCGGCCTGGGTCTGGAGTTCCTGAACGAATGCGTGCGGTTTGATGTTTCCCTCTCGCGTCGCTTCACGTCATCCACTAGTGTGACCCCGACAACGGATTTCGGCCTGTCGCTGGACCTGGTTGGCTTCGGCAGTGGGGTTACCGGGGGTCCGGCACGGACCTGCAGGCAGTAGGCACGGCGGGCCAAAGACCCGCGGGAATGAGGAAGAGCGGCGGAAACGATGCGATTTTCGGTCCTGAAAAAGCAAGCTGCAGCAGCGGCACTCGGCCTTGTGCTGGCGGCTCCTGTCGCCATGGCTCCGGCGTTCGCGCAGGATCTGTTTGCGCCACGGCTTTATGTGAACGACCGCGCGGTCACCGAGTACGAGGTGGCGCAGCGCGCGCTGTTCCTGCGGGTGCTGCGCGCGCCTGGCAATCCCGAGGAGGAGGCGCTGAAGGCGCTGATCGAGGATCGCCTGCGCCAGAGCGAGGCAGAACGACTTGATATCAAGCTGAGCGAGGAGGACCTGACCGCGGGTCTGACTGAATTCGCCAGCCGTGCCAACCTGAGCACGGAGCAGTTTGTGGGCGAACTCGCCAAGGGCGGGATCGCGCCGGAAACCTTCCGGGATTTCGTCTCGGCCGGACTGTTGTGGCGCCAGGTGGTGCGGGCAAAGTTCCTGGGCCAGGTGCCGATCAGCGAGGCGGATGTCGACCGCGCGCTGGAGGCTTCGGCGCGCCCGAAAGCGCTGCAGGTTCTGGCAAGCGAGTTGGTGATACCGGCGCCGCAGGGTCAGGAGGCGGCGGCCATGGCGCAGGCACAGGAGCTTTCGGACACGTTGTCCGGGGAAAGCGCCTTTGCAGCGGCGGCGCGGAAGTTTTCGGCGGCCCCCACGGCGGGTGCCGGTGGACGGCTTGATTGGCTGCCGCTGTCAAACCTGCCGCCAGCCATCGGGCAGAAGATCCTGGCGCTGGATACCGGCGAAGTGTCCGATCCGGTTGCGGTGCCCGGAGCGGTGGTCCTGTTCCTGCTGCGCGATGTGGCCGAGGAC
Organism: Paracoccaceae bacterium; assembly: GCA_031412255.1. Lineage (GTDB taxonomy): Bacteria > Pseudomonadota > Alphaproteobacteria > Rhodobacterales > Rhodobacteraceae > Tabrizicola. The sequence continues at coordinate 1,630 of JANOCQ010000027.1, forward strand.
AAATCCGCGGAACCCGTACTGGTTTCGGTGGAATGGGTGGAACTGCTGGTTGCCGACGATGCGGCGGAGATCGCCCGAATCCGGGCGGCATCGGATGATTGCGACATGCTGCAGGCAGCGGCTGGCGGGCAAACCGACCGCGTCACGCTGACCAATGCGGCGATGGGCGAAGTTCCGGGTGACGTGGCCTTGGAACTGGCGAAGCTGGACCCGAACGAGACCTCGGTGGCGCTGAGCCGTGGCGGCCTGCGGCGGATGCTGATGCTGTGTGGCCGCGAGGCGGTGCTGGACCCGTTGCCCACCCGCGACCAGGTTCGCGAACAGGTGATCAACCAGAAGCTGGAAGGTCTGGCCGAGGGCTACCTGGAGGAACTCCGCGCGGCCGCGATCATCCGCGAGCCGTGAGCGCGCCGGTCCTTCTGACCTGCGGCGACCCCTCCGGGATCGGACCGGAGATCGCGGCCAAGGCATGGGCGGCGGGCGAGCGGTTTGTCTGGATCGGCGATCCGCGACATCTGCCGTCTGGAACGGAATGGCAGGCGGTGGCTGAGGGCGAGGCTCCGGGTGACGGGCCGATGGCGGTGCTGCGGCAGGATTTTGCGGGGCTGGCAGCAGCTGGAAAGCCCGACCCGGCCAATGCAGCAGGCGTGGTGGCGGTGATAGACCGGGCGGTGCGGCTGGTGCAGGCGGGACTGGGCTCCGCGGTTTGCACGGCACCGATCAACAAGATCGCGCTGAGGGACGGAGCGGGCTTCGCGTTTCCCGGGCATACCGAGTTTCTGGCGCATCTGGCCGGGGTTGGACATGTTGTCATGATGCTGGCCTGTCCCGGTCTGCGCGTCGTGCCGGCGACGATCCACATCCCGATTTCCGAAGTGCCGGCAGCATTGACGGAGGCGCTGCTGGAAAGGACGATCCGGATCACGCACGCCGGGCTCATCACGAATTTCGGGATCTCGGTCCCAAGGATAGCGGTGGCGGGCCTTAACCCTCATGCCGGTGAAGGCGGCGCGATGGGGTGGGAAGACGAACGGATGATCCGGCCCTTGCTGCAACGGATAGCGGCCGAAGGGATGGATCTGACCGGACCCTGGCCTGCGGATACGATGTTCCATGCCGGGGCGCGGAAGTCCTATGACGTGGCGATTTGCGCCTATCACGACCAGGCGCTGATCCCGATCAAGACCATCGACTTTGCAGGCGGGGTGAACGTGACCCTGGGCCTGCCTTTCGTGCGGACCTCGCCCGACCATGGCACGGCATATGACATTGCCGGGCGTGGGGTCGCGGACCCGTCGAGCCTGATCGCGGCCTTGCGGATGGCGCGCGATATGGTAGGGGCGCGCGGAAGGTGAAAGCGGATGTCTCCGGCAGGGCTGTTTCTTCCAGTATGAAAGCCGAGGCACCATCTTGGGCACGATAGACGGTCTGCCGCCGCTTCGCGACGTGATCCGGTCGCATGACCTGGTCGCGAAGAAGCAGCTGGGGCAGAACTTCCTGCTGGACCTGAACCTGACCGCCAAGATCGCTCGATCAGCGGGTGACCTGTCACACTGCGACGTGCTTGAGGTCGGACCGGGACCGGGAGGCCTGACCCGGGGTTTGCTGGCCGAGGGCGCGCGCCGGGTGGTGGCGATCGAAAAGGACCCCCGGGCCCTGCCCGCCCTTGCCGAGATTGCGGGGGCCTATCCGGGGCGGCTGGAGGTGCTTCTTGGCGACGCGCTGGAGCTCGACCTTGCCAAGCAGCTGACCCCGCCCTTCAAGATCGTGGCGAACCTCCCCTATAACGTCGGCACCGAGTTGCTGATCCGATGGCTCACTCCGGAACACTGGCCACCGCTCTGGTCATCGTTGACGTTGATGTTTCAAAGGGAAGTTTCTGAACGAATTGTTGCCAAACCCAGAACAGAGCATTACGGACGCCTTGCCCTGCTGGCGCAGTACCGCTGCGAGGCCCGCATCGTGATGACGCTGCCACCCGAAGCCTTCACGCCAGCCCCCAAGGTGCATTCCGCCGTGGTGCAACTGACTGCCCTGCCCGAGCCGCGGTTTCCCTGCGACTTCCGGGTTTTGCAGCGCGTGACCGCAATGGCGTTCAACCAGCGCCGCAAAATGCTGCGTGCGAGCCTTAAGGGCTTGCGACCGGATATCGAGCCGGTGCTGGAGAGTGTCGGCATCCCGCCCACGTCGCGGGCTGAAGAGATCGGGCTTGAAGGGTTCTGCGCACTGGCCCGTGCGGTCGCCTAGCGCGTCGCAGCAATGGCACGACGGTAGGTGCCCAGGTATTCGGCGGTATAGGCAGCATAATCGAAGTCGAGCTTCGAGTGGATTTCCTGAACCATGGACCACATCGCTTCGCGCAGTGCCGCGGCGGCCTTCATCGCATGGTACCGCCGCCAGATGTCCGCGTCGGGGGCCTTGCCGAAATAGGCCTCCAGCACCCAGGCTTCTTGTCTCTGGTCAAGCCCGGTATTCGCGGCGAGCCCGCCAAGGTCAAAGAGCGGCGAGCCCCAGCCGGCGTAATCCCAATCGATGAGCCACATCCGCTTGCCGTCATGCAGGAAGTTGCCTGGCAGAAGGTCGTTGTGGCCGAAGACCATGTCGATACGACCCACGGCGCGCTCGAGTCCCAGGGCCTCGGACAAAAGACCTGGGACGATCGGCAAGTGGCGCGACCTCCCCTCCTCGAGGGTGGCCGCGTAATCACGGACCACCTGGAAGACCCAGAAGGTCAGCGCGGGACCGCGCAGATGCCGGGGAATGTCGCGGTGCGCGTGCATGACAAGAGCCAGCGCCTGTTCCAGAAGGTCCTGGTCGCGCAGATCCTCGGCCGTCATAGTCCGGCCCTCGACAAAATCGATCACCAAGGCACCCGGTTCGTGGTGGATCACCCCTGGCGAGACCCCGGCGGCATGGGCGGCACGGCTGGCAGCCAGTTCATTGAAGCGCATGATCTGGTGAACCGGAATGTCGTCGCCGATCCGCACCACGGCACGGCGAACCGCGTCGGTGACCAGCACATTCAGGTTGGTGATGCCTCCACCAAGTGCCGAGGCCGTGGCCTTGCCCTGCCAGATGGGCAGCGCAAGCGCCCGCGCCAGAGGGTCCAGACGGTCGTTCATGTCACCTCCGTTTGCGGGCAGGCACGGCGGCGCGGTCTGATTTCGGCACCCGCGTCGCTGCCACCATTACCAGACACATAGGGCGCGTTCGACCGATGTCCCGCCCCCGTGGGAGAATGCGGCCAAGGGTCTGATCTGTCAAAGGCATTTGGAGGGCGCGCCAGAGCGACGTCAGCTGCGCCCCGGTTGTTCGACGCAATGCCAGAGTGCCTGGCCCAGCATCTCGATCCGGATCGGTTTGGCGACGACGGCGGCAAAACCGTGGGCAAGGTATTCGTCGACCTGGTGGGTCATCACGTTCGCGGTGACAGCGATGGCGCGTGGCGGTGGTTTGCCAAGTTCGGCCGCAAGGGCCTTGATCGCATCCAGCGTGTCCATCCCGTCCATACCCGGCATGGCAATGTCGAGAAGGAGCGCGTCAAAATGGTCGGTGCGGAATCGCTGAAGTGCTCCCGGACCGTCCGCGACGATCACGGTCTCGACCCCGAGCGCCTGGAGCATGCTTTGCAGGATGATCCGGTTGGTCGCGTTATCCTCGGCCGCGAGGACCTTCATGGGCGGCAACCGCTGCGGGTTGGTGGTGCTGTCCGGGGCGGTGCCCTCGGCGATGACGGGGATCTTCAGCATGACGCGGGCAGTCACGCCCTGCCTTTCCACCGAATGAAGCGTCACCTGACCTTGCATCAGGTGGGCAAGACGGCGGACGATCGGCAGGCCGAGACCGGTGCCGACGTGGCTCCGCCGCGAGCCGCCCATGCCTTGGGTGAACTCCTCGAAGGCGCGGGAGATCTCGGCTGGAGACATCCCGATGCCAGTGTCCTGTACCTCGATGGTGATGGACTCCGTCGACGAGACGTCGATCGCGACGGTGACGTGACCCGCATCGGTGAACTTCAGCGCGTTGCCCATCAGGTTGTGCAGGATCTGGATCAGCCGCATCTCGTCGCCAAGCCGGACTTCCCCGCCGGGGCCACCCGTACAGCGCGTGACAAGCTGGACGGCCTTTTCGCTGGCGGCGATCTGGTGAAGTGCCGTGACCCGGGTCAGGATGTCCGGGAGGCGGATCGGCCGGGGATCGAGGACAAGGCGGCCCGCCTCGATCTTGGCGAGGTCGAGAATGTCGTTGATGACGCCCAGAAGGTGTTCTCCGGAATCACGGATGACCCGGACCATGGCTTGTTCCGAAGGGTCGGCCAATCGTCCGGCAAGGACGGTCGCCATGCCGAGGACACCGTTCAGAGGGGTGCGGATCTCGTGGCTCATCGCGGCCAGGAAGTCGGACTTGGCGCGGTTGGCGGTCTCGGCTGCGGTCATTGCCGCCCGCAGCCGGATTTCGTTGCGAACCTCGTCGGTGATGTCGGTGAAGGTACAGACAACTGCGGCTTCGGTGTCGGCGGCGGCAAGCCTGGCCGAGGTGACGGCCACCACGCGGCGTTCGCCCGAGGGCCAGAAGATATCGTGCCGCGTCTCGTGCATCCCCGGCTCGCCGGACAGCGCACGGGCGACGGGGAGCCGGTCGGGCGGGATGTGGTTGCCGTCCATGTCCGTGACGTCCGCATTGCCCAAAAGGGAAAGAAGGGAGGCTCCTGGACTGACCTTGCGGCCAAGGACACGCTCGGCTGCGGCGTTGGAGAAGACGACGGCACCGCCCTTGTCGACCACCACGATGCCCGAGACCGAAGCCTCCATCACGCGGGCCAGAGTGTCACGTTCGCGCGCCAGCGCGGTTTCCAGAGCTTTTGCCGCCGAAATGTCGAGGTTAATCCCGCTGGTCTTGACCGGGAGGCCCGCTTCGTCCCATTCGGCGACCTGGGCGCGGGTCAGGACCCAGACCCAGTGGCCGTCGCGGTGACGCAACCGCACCTCGTGCTGGACCTGCCATTCGCCGGCCTCGAAGGCCTCGCGTTCATGGGTGATCAGGTTTTCGGCATCGGCCGGGTGCATCATGTCCATCCAGCGCGGCAGGGACATCGGGTTCAGTTCGACCGCGCGGTAGCCCAGGATCTCGGCCCAGCGGTCGCTTACCATGGTGATGCCACTGCGCATGTCGTGTTCCCAAGTTCCCACCTGGGTGCCGTCGATGACCTGGCTGAGGCGCTGCTCGGTTTCAGACTGAACCGATATGTCCAGCGTTATGCCGGAAATCCGTCTTGGGCTGCCGTCGGCCCACCGGGTGGCGACGTGGCCGGTGGTCAGAAGCCAGACCCACTTGCCGCTTTGGTGGCGCAGGCGGCAGCGCAAGGTAAAGGTCTCGCAGCCGGTGAGGAACAGTTCGCGCTGCGCCTCGGCGACGGCCATGCGGTCCTCGGGGTGGACAAGGTCGATCAGGTCGCCCAACGCGCGGGAATACCCCAGACCCAGCATGGTTTCCCAACTGTCGTTGATGGTGCTGAAGCCGCGCTCGGAGTCCCAGTCCCAGACCGCGATGCTGCCGCCTTCGACCACCTGCTGCAACCGCCGGTCGGCCAGGCGGCGGGCAGTCACGTCTTCGTAAAGTCCCACCGTCTCGCGCTCGGGGGTGGCACGCTCGCGGACCCAGATCAGCCGGCCGTCGGCCAGTTCGTCTTCGTTGTCCCAGACTTCGGTCAGCGGGCGGTCGAGGCGGCGCTGCAGGTTGGCATCGTCGCGCTCGCCCTCGTTACCGAAGACCCCATGGCTGATGGCCGCGCGCAAGAGGTCGTCGTAGAGGGCCCCCTCGCGGATCAGACCCGCAATCTGGTGGAAGACCCGGAGATAGGGCGTATTCCACAGCACAAGCCGGTCCTGCGCATCAAAGATCGCAAAGCCGTCGTCCAAAGCTTCGATGGCGGCCAGGAACCGGGCCTTCGTCGCCTCCAGCACGTCGCGGCCAGCCTTCAGCGCCACTTCCTTGGCGCGCATTTCGGTGATGTCCTCGATCAGTGCCCAGGACAGGCGCCGACCGTTGGGATCCACGCTCATGAAGCAGCGGACGACCGCCGGAAAGGAATCGCCCGTCTTGCAACGGAACGTGGCCTGGACGGGACCGTAGGTATTGGTCGCTCTTAGGGCGGTCCGCGCCCCTTGGATCATCCAGGCGCCGTCTTCGGGCAGGATCTGCTGGACCTGAAGATTGATTCCGGCCTGCGGGTCCAGACCGAAGACATCCTTGAATGCCCGGTTCACGTCGATGATTTCGCCGGTATCAAAGTCGTTCACCAGGATCGGATGCGGGCACATCTCGAAAAAGGCGGTAAACTGTCCTTCGCGAAACGAGGTCATCACGCTGGAGCGGTCCGAGGCGGCGATGTCGCGGATCACCACGATCAGGTTCGCCCCACGTCCCGGCCTTGCCGGCATCAGCCTTGCCACCGAGACTTCGTAGCGATGCGGGGTCACTAGCGTGGAAAGACCAACGCGGCGGGTAAGAGACAAGTGGTCGCCCGGCGGCGCCGCCAGAATTTCGGAGATCACCTGGGCTAGCGGCAAGGGCAGGACCTGCGCAACGTGTCGTCCGACGCCACTTCGCACCAAGCTGGAGAGCCATGGAAGCTTGTCACTGTGACAGGCGACTATCTCGCCCGTCGGCGCAATCTCGACCACCAGGTCCGGCAGTGCGTTCAGCGTCGCCTCAAGATGACTGCGCGCCGCCGCTTCGGCCATCGAAGCCTCCGCCCTCAGCAGGACCGAGGACACAGCCCGTGACACCGAGGTCAGCAAAAAGACCGCATCCTCCTGCCAGTGGCGATCGGCGCGTCTGCAATCGAAGCCGATCACGCCGAACAGCCTCTCGCCATCGCACATCGGGACCATCAAAGAGGATTGCACGTCGATGTCGGTCAGAAACTGACGCTCGGACGAGCCGAACGGAAGATCGTCACGGTCCAGCACCGCGACCACCCGCCCCTCGAGAAAGGCCTGATGCCAGTCATGGCGCGCGATCTTGCCACCTGCCTGCATTAGCGGCAACAACGTGCGGTTGCCGGGCGCGACCCATTCATGGGTATTGGCATAGCCAGTCTCGTCCGAGTAACGGAAGAGAAAGGTTCGGGCCAGGCCGTAGCTTTCACCAAGCGTCGCCAGCAGGGCGGCAATCTCATGGTCGATGGTGTCAGGAGTGACGTCGAGCAGACGATTCATCAGCTCGACCACGCGGAGCTCTACCCGCGCAGGTTGTGCCCTTTCCGGGTCAGGCTTACCTGCTTGTCCCAATCCACCCTCAATTCAACGCAAGAAATTATCTGTCAGATGGGGCTTGCCTGCAAGCCCCGCATGTCTGCGCAAGCAAGCGCCGGGTTCAACCACACAACCCAAGATATTCTGAAGGCTGCTGAACCGCCGAAAGCCGCGGCGGCGCCTGCGCTCGGTTAGACGTTCGGACTTGGGGCACGACGCTGGGACCGCGGCGAGGTGCAGGCACTAGACACCCAGCATTACCGCAGCAAGGGCAAGCGCGGCTGGCGCCGCCTGCACGTAGACGATCCGCCGCCCGGCGGTCGCCGCTCCGTAAAGCCCTGCGACGACCACACAGGCCAGGATGAAATGCGCAAGTCCCTGGCCCGGGCCCGGCAGCCCCTGGACCAGTGCCAGGATCAGTCCCCCGGCGAGGAAACCATTGTAGAGGCCCTGGTTCGCCGCCAGCACCCGTGTCGCCGCGGCGAAATCCGAGGTTGTGCGAAACAGAGCGCGTACCCGAGGGGTCTCCCACAGGAACATTTCCATCAGCAGAATTCCGACATGGATCAACGCAACGACCGCAACCAGAACCGCCCCGATCATGCAGCGGGCATCCGGGATTCGGCCATCTCGGCATACCAGCTGGAGCCGAAGGGAATCGCGCTGTCATCGAAGTTGTAAGCCGGGTGGTGGACCATGGCGGTATCGCCGTTGCCCATGAAGATGTATGCGCCGGGACGCTCGTTCAGCATGAAGCTGAAATCCTCAGCCCCCATCAGGGGCGCGGTCTCGGTATCGACATGTCCCGAAACCTTGCGCGCCACATCCGCAGCATAGGTGGTATTTTCGGGCGCGTTCACCGTCACCGGATAGCCGCGCT
>JANOCQ010000028.1:0-2637 GCA_031412255.1 Paracoccaceae bacterium
GCCATGCCGGCAACCCTGTCCCCAACAACCGTTTCTTTGAACGGTGCGCGCAGCGTGCCTTGAGAGCCGTAGCGCCGGGAGCAGTTGAAGGCCGCTTCGGGCCACGGCGGACGTTCGCCATCAGGGTGACAGGGGGTCTAAAGCTGCGATGGCCATGACCCGGCGCGCAACGAGTTCGCCAAGTCCTGTCAATATGAGCCAAAGGGTAAATCCAACAAATCCGACAATTGTAAAGATCGAGAAAAGTTCTGCATCGCGTCCGAGAGCGATGGCGACGCCCTCAGTGGTGCCTATTGCGGTTGCAAGGGCGGTGGAATAACCGACTGCCGCGACGGTGCGCCGAAGTTGTCGCCACTGCAGGATTGAAAGGGACAGAACGAACATAACAAGGAGCCATTGCCCAAGGTGCTCCCCGATGGCGACCCCGCCGTAGGCGTTCAAAATGGAAAAGCTGGCTTCCGCGGCGGCCTTGGCTTCTTCTGCACCTGATTGATGAATGCGCGCCAGCTCGGGGACCACGAAAACCCAACGCCAGAGACCGATGGCTTGAGCCATGCCAGACAATGACCCAGTGATGGCCGCGGCGATGCTCAGGCGTTGTGAGGTATGCAGGTTCGTCGGGCTGAGCGAGAGCCCGAGGCTCAGCGGGATAAACAAGAGGGCCGCGACGGCGAAGGCATGCCAGGTGATGACAAGAGATGCTCCTCCGTCAACGAAAAGCTGAAGCGCCTCGCCGGCAGGCCGGCGAAGGATGTCGGGGTAGTCGTAAATCGCGACCAAGCGGGCGTAGGGAAGGTTAAAGCCGATCGCGAGGGCGATTGCCGACAAACCGAGCAACTTCGAGCGGTGTAGCATCGACGGCCTCCTTTTGTTTAGAATGGGCCAGCAACGGGTCTCCCCGCTTGCCGGCGCTACAACTCGCGTCATCGGTATTTGTGAAGATGCTTGGTCAGGCGCGAATAGGGCGTCGGGCGCACACTGCCGAGAGAAAGAAGCAAAGCGATGCGCGAACATGACAGACCGGGCTTCAAGTCAATCTAGCATGCAAACAAAGACGATAGCCGCATAGCTTAAACCAAGTCGTGTCGCGACCAGAAACCTGATCTTAGAGGCCGCGTCACCACCGCTAGGGTCGGCGAGGTTCAGGACGACCAGGCGCATGGCCGTATAAATCGTTCCCATTGCCGACGTCCCCGAAATAGAGCCGGGACTTCTTGCGAGGCCGACCAGAGCAGACGTTTTGCCGCGCGTGTCGCTAGATGCGCGCTTCATCACGGACGATGCGTTCGCCGCTAGCCGTTAAAGTGGCGGACAGGAAGCACAGGGCGAGGACCAAGTTGCCGAGGGAAGCTCTCATTCCGTGCAGATCGATCAACCGGACGTCGTCATCGATGCGGTCTTGTCAGTGCTGGACGCGGTTGCTGCCGGAAATTGATAGTCTGACAGCGAACTCAAAAAGCCGGCTTTTCTGTTGGCCCCACATTCAGCGACATCATTGCGGGACCCATCGTTCCGTCCAGAAAATCAGCGGCCGGAGAGTCGACGAAGAACCACCTGATTTCCCGCACTTTGTTCAGCGGCATCGTGATGACGGCATTGTCTCGTGCGATCAGCACATAGGCCGAAGTCACCCGCACGATCCGTCCCTGCACAACGCCCCGGTCGGTTTCGATTTCAGATAAAGCGCGGGACGGCTCGGTCGCAGCGGCGCTGTCGGTCATGCCGAGAACGGTTGGAATGTAGAGCAGCGAGAGCATCAGCCAGGCATTGGCCATGTGCCGCCAGTTGACGGCCGCATTTGCACCAGCGGCGAGGATACAAAGAGCAAGGTATCCGCAGGCCATGTGACCAAGTGTGGATTGCCCTGCGCCTGAATAGAAGTAGAAAAAGCCGAACCCAGTGAGCGTAAGCGCAGGAAGGCCCGCTACAAACGTCAGCAATTTGCGAGCTGGTGCCGTATTGATCAGGCGGGCGACCATGAGCGCAAAAACGGTCGAGAGAGCCATCGGGATCGCCCCGATGGCCGACCCGATCACAAGATCCTGCACAGTCAGAAGCGAAATCAGGCTCCACTCGATTGGTGCGAAATAGCCCAAGTTGTAGAGGGTGGCTCCGGCCACGGCGATCGCGGTGAAGCCCGTTGCAATCTCGGTGAATGATCGGCGGTCCAGCGCAAGATGGTCTTTGATGACGGTTGGGTTGATCATGGCTGGCCGACCTCGGTGATGGGGTCGAGTGATGCCAGAAAGGCTTCCAGCGCGGCGAGGTCCTTGCTGGTCAGGTTCAGCGGTTCCAGTTCGCTGTGGCCAGCCGGGGCGGCCGGGGCCGAATTGTAGTGGAACAGCACGTCGCCAAGGGTCGCGATCTGTCCTGCGTGCATGTAGGGAGGGCGGCTCGCTACGCCTCTTAGCGAGGGTGGCTTATAGGCTCGCGTCATTTCGTGGCCGGCCTTGGCGAGGAATTTCAGCTCGGCGCAATCGCTTGGTCCGGCGTCGCTGTAAGGGCCGAGGCAGTTGAAAGGGTCCGCCAAGACCTGTTCGGTGCCTAGGCTGCGTCCAAGGTCCTCGGGCAAGCCAGGCACTGCGGCCACACCGGTGTTGTGAAAGAAGTTGTCGGTCAACAGCGGTCCATTGTGGC
>JANOCQ010000029.1:0-11501 GCA_031412255.1 Paracoccaceae bacterium
GCCTGCTACATCTACATCCGGGGCGAATACATCCGTGAGCGCGAGGCGCTGCAGACCGCGATTGACGAATGCTATGACGCGGGGCTGATCGGAAAGAACGCTGCGAAGTCGGGCTGGGATTTCGATTGCTACCTGCACCACGGGGCGGGTGCTTACATTTGCGGCGAGGAAACGGCGCTTTTGGAAAGCCTTGAGGGCAAGAAGGGGATGCCGCGGATGAAGCCGCCGTTCCCGGCAGGCTCGGGCCTTTATGGCTGCCCGACCACGGTGAACAATGTGGAATCCATCGCGGTGGTGCCGACCATCCTGCGCAGAGGGCCGGAGTGGTTTGCGGGCTTTGGCCGCCCGAACAATGCGGGGACCAAGCTTTTCGGCATCTCGGGCCATGTGATGAACCCTTGCGTGGTTGAAGAGGCGATGTCGATCCCGCTGAAGGAACTGCTGGAGCGGCATTGCGGCGGCGTGCGCGGCGGGTGGAAGAACATCAAGGCGGTGATCCCCGGCGGGTCGTCGGTGCCGTTGCTGACGCAGGCCCAATGCGACGACGCGATCATGGATTTCGACTGGCTGCGCGAACAGAAGTCGGGCCTTGGCACGGCGGCGGTGATCGTGATGGACCAGTCGACCGACATCATCAAGGCGATCTGGCGTCTGTCGAAGTTCTACAAGCACGAAAGCTGCGGCCAGTGCACGCCTTGCCGCGAAGGCACCGGCTGGATGATGCGGGTGATGGACCGTCTGGTCCGTGGCGACGCGGAAGTGGAAGAGATCGACATGCTGATTTCCGTCACCAAGCAGGTTGAGGGCCACACCATCTGCGCGCTTGGCGACGCGGCGGCCTGGCCGATCCAAGGGCTGGTGCGGGCGTTTCGCGAAGAGATCGAGGACCGGATCAAGGCCAAGAAGACGGGCCGCATGGGCGCGATGGCGGCGGAGTGATGCGGATGGCGGCTGCCCTTTCCCTGACGCTGGTAACGGCCTGTGTGCAGGCGGCCCCGAAGGCCGCCGCACCTGCCGCGCTGCGCGTCACGAACGGCGGCCAGCCTTTTGCGATGTGGGATGGCGCGCCGGCCCGCAAGGTTGCCGAGGCGGCGTGCGGGGCGCGGGGCCAGACGCTCCGCACCTCGATCTACGACCGGTTCGAGTCCGGTGCCTGGGTGTTCGTGGAGGGCTGTGCATGACTGGCCCCGTCACACCTGGTCACAAACGGCTGATCCGCCCGGCTTGTCATGGCATATCAACGGCGTTCGCCCCCATGTCTTTGGCATCATCGCCAAGGAGGCCCAGATGAAACGCCACATGACACGACTGACGATTTCCTTTGCCGCACTGATGTTCGCGGCACCCGTCCACGCCTTGGAACCGCTGGCCGAGGAAACCTTCATCAACGACAGTCTGCGAGCAGGGCGGATCGGCGACGTGATCCGCAAGACCTGCCCGACGATCCACGCGCGGATGTTCGTGGTGTTGGGCAAGATTGAGGGTTTGAAGACATACGCGCTGAACAAGGGCTACGAGCGTGCCGACGTGGAGGCTTTCATCCGCAGCGACACTGAAAAGGCCCGCATCAAGGCCGAAGCGGCGGAGTACCTGAAGGCCGCCGGCGCGGTCGAGGGCCAGCCCGAAACCTTTTGCGCCGTGGGCGAAGCCGAGATCGCGAAAGGTTCGTTGATCGGCGAATTGCTGAGGTCGTCGAAATGACCGAAGCCGTCATGCACCTGGCCGAGTTGAACGTGGGGCGCCTGTTGGCCCCCACCGACGACCCCCGCGTGGCCGAGTTCATGGCGGCGCTGGACCGGGTGAACGGCATGGGCAAGCGGATGCCGGGCTTTGTCTGGATGATGGAAGGTTCGGGAGAACCGGGCACCGGGAACACCGAGGCCAAGATCGACGGTGATGCGCAGTATGTGTCGAACCTGACCGTCTGGGAAAGTGTGGCAACACTGGAGCACTTCGTCTGGAACACTGTCCACCGCACGTTCTATGGGCGGCGGCAGGAGTGGTTTGAAGTGCTGGGGCAGATGCATTTCGTGATGTGGTGGGTGCCTGCGGGCCACCGCCCGACGCTGGACGAGGCTTTGGCACGGCTTGACCATCTGCGCGGACAGGGTGACAGCGACCATGCCTTTGGCTGGAAACATCTGCAAGACGCGCAGCTGTGGAAGACCCAAGGCTGTTCGCAAGTCGCGGCGGAGTGACGGACATGTGCTATGGCGGTCTCGACCCGAAATACCAGATGCGCGACATCGACGCGCGGGTGAAACACCTGTCGTTTGAACAGGATACGACGAAACAGGCGGCCCCTTCGGCACAGGTGGGGCTTTTTGCCCGGCTGCGTGACGCCGTAAGCGGGTTGCTGCGGAAGGACCGGGCGCATGTCTAACTTGAAGAAAATCAGCATCGACGGGATCGAGGTCGAGGTCGACGGAGCGATGACCATCATCCAGGCGGCGGAAGCGGCCGGGGTGGAGATCCCGCGCTTTTGTTACCACGAGCGGCTGTCCATTGCGGGCAACTGCCGGATGTGTCTGGTCGAGGTCGTCGGTGGCCCGCCGAAACCTGCGGCAAGCTGCGCGATGCAGGTCAAGGACTTGCGCCCCGGTCCGAACGGCGAGGCTCCGCTGGTCAAGACCAAGTCGCCGATGGTCAAGAAGGCCCGTGAGGGGGTGATGGAGTTCCTCCTGATCAACCACCCCCTGGATTGCCCGATCTGCGACCAGGGCGGTGAGTGCGACCTGCAGGACCAGGCGATGGCTTACGGCGTCGACTTCTCGCGCTACCGCGAGCCGAAGCGCGCGACCGAGGATCTGAACCTTGGCCCCTTGGTCAAGACCGCGATGACGCGGTGCATTTCCTGCACCCGCTGCGTCCGCTTCACCACCGAAGTCGCCGGGATTTCCCAGATGGGCCAGACGGGCCGCGGCGAAGACAGCGAGATCACCAGCTATCTGAACGAGACGCTGGCCTCGAACCTGCAGGGCAACATCATCGACCTTTGCCCGGTGGGCGCGCTGACCTCGAAGCCATACGCCTTTACCGCGCGGCCTTGGGAGCTGACCAAGACCGAATCCATCGACGTCATGGATGCGCTGGGGTCGAACATTCGCGTCGACACCAAGGGCCGCGAAGTCATGCGATTCCTGCCGCGCAACCATGATGGCGTGAACGAGGAATGGATCAGCGACAAGACCCGCTTCGTCTGGGACGGTCTGCGTCGGCAGCGGCTGGATACGCCCTATGTGCGTGAGAACGGCAAGCTGCGGAAGGCCACCTGGGGCGAGGCGCTGACCAAGGCGGCTGCCGCGATGAAGGGCAGACGCGTTGCCGGTCTGGTCGGTGATCTGGTGCCGGTGGAAGCGGCTTACAGCTTGAAAACGCTGGTGGAATCGCTGGGCGGCCATGTCGAGTGCCGCACCGACAACGCCAAACTGCCCATCGGCAACCGCTCGGGTTATGTAGGCACGGCGACGATCGAGGACATCGATACGGCCAAGGTGATCCTGTTGATCGGGACCAACCCGCGAGTGGAATCTCCGGTCCTGAACGCCCGCATCCGCAAGGCCTGGACCAATGGCGCGATGGTGGGTCTGTTCGGGGAACAGGTCGATCTGACCTATGACTACAAGCACATGGGGTCGGACCGCGCGGCGCTGGTCGATCTGGTGGGTCGCGTGACCCAGAAGGACCACACGCTGGTCATCGTCGGCCAGGGCGCGATCAACGAGGCAGATGGCGAGGCGGTCCTGTCTCAGGCGATGGCCTATGCGACGGGCGCGGGTGCCAAGTTCATGGTCCTGCACACGGCGGCGGGCCGGGTCGGTGCGATGGATGTGGGTGCCGTGACCGAGGGCGGTTTGGCCGCAGCGACCGAGGGCGTGGAGGTGATCTACAACCTTGGCGCCGACGAGGTCGAAATCGCCGCTGGTCCCTTCGTGATCTACCAGGGGTCGCACGGCGACCGCGGTGCCAACCGTGCCGACATCATCCTGCCGGCCGCGGCTTATACCGAAGAGAACGGGCTTTTCGTCAACACCGAGGGCCGTCCTCAACTGGCCTTCCGCGCCGGGTTTGCCCCCGGTGAGGCGAAAGAGAACTGGGCGATCCTGCGGGCGCTGTCGGCTGAAGTCGGTCAGCAACTGCCGTGGGATTCGCTGGCCGGTCTGCGGGCGGCACTGGTCCAGGCGCATCCGCATCTGGGCCGCATCGACGAGGTGGCGCAGAACGCATGGCAGCCGCTGCCGGTGAAGACCCCGGCCAAAGCCACGTTCCGCAACGCGATCGGGGATTTCTACCTGACGAACCCGATTGCCCGGGCCTCGGCGGTGATGGCCGAGCTTTCCGCGATGGCCAGTGCCCGCGCGGCGACCCCGATTGCGGCGGAGTGACATGGCGCAGCGCCTCTCCTTGCTTGCGACCCTTGGCACCGCTACGGCGGCGCTTGGGGCTTGCACGCCCGCCGGAGAGGTGCCACAGGAGCGCGGCAGTCAGGCGGTCTACGAGGGGGTCTCGACGATCCTGCTCGACAAGGATCTGGTGAGCTTCAACGTCGCCATGAAGGGCGCGAAGGACGGATCCGAGGTCGAGGCCTATGGCCGCTGCGCTGCCGCGCAATATGCGCTGGATCAAGGGTCTGGCTTCGCACGGCAAGTGCGGACCATCGTGACGAAAAAAGGCGGGACATGGTACGGGGATGCGGTCTACCTCATCTCAGGTGCCCTGCCCGAGGGCCTGCGGACCATCGACGCCGAAGTGGTGGCGGTGGAATGCGCCGAGCTTGGAATACCTGGCCAGTAAGGCTGGCGGATTGAGGATGAGGGACTGACATGGACGGGTTTCTTGCCACAGGGTTCGGGACGGCGGTGCTGATCGCGGCGCAGTCGCTGCTGATCGTGGCCTTCGTGATGATCAGCCTTCTGTTCCTCGTCTATGGCGATCGGAAGATCTGGGCCGCCGTGCAGATGCGGCGCGGCCCGAACGTGGTGGGGCCGTTCGGCCTGCTGCAATCGGTGGCCGACGCGCTGAAGTATGTGGTCAAGGAAATCGTGATCCCGGCGGGCGTGGACCGCCCGGTGTTCTTCCTGGCCCCGATGCTGTCCTTTGTGCTGGCGATCCTCGCCTGGGCGGTGATCCCCTTTGATGACGGCTGGGTCCTGGCCAACATCAACGTGGCGATCCTGTTCGTCTTTGCCGTCTCCTCCTTGGAGGTTTACGGCGTTATCATGGGCGGCTGGGCCTCAAACTCGAAATACGCCTTCCTCGGAAGCCTGCGGTCGGCCGCACAGATGATCTCTTACGAGGTCTCGCTGGGCCTCATCATCATCGGCGTCATCATCTCGACCGGGGCGATGAACTTCGGGGCCATCGTGCAGGCGCAGGACGGGGACTGGGGCCTCTTCAACTGGTACTGGCTGCCGCATTTCCCGATGGTATTCCTGTTCTTCATCAGTGCCTTGGCCGAGACGAACCGCCCGCCCTTCGACCTGCCCGAGGCCGAATCCGAACTCGTCGCCGGGTTCATGGTGGAATACTCCTCGACCCCCTACCTCCTCTTCATGGCCGGCGAGTACATCGCCATCTTCCTGATGTGCGCGCTGATCAGCCTTCTGTTCTTCGGCGGCTGGCTGTCGCCGATCCCCGGCCTGGCCGACGGCTGGTGGTGGATGGTCGCCAAGATGTGGCTCTTCTTCTTCATGTTCGCCATGGTGAAGGCGATCGTGCCGCGCTACCGCTATGACCAGCTGATGCGGATCGGCTGGAAGGTCTTCCTGCCCTTGTCGCTGGGCTGGGTCGTGCTGGTGGCGTTCCTGGCGAAATTCGAAGTGCTCGGCGGCTTCTGGGCCCGCTGGGCGATTGGAGGCTGACATGTCCAACATCGACTGGACCCGCGCCACGAAGTATTTCCTGCTGATGGACTTCATCAAGGGCTTCGGTCTGGGGATGAAATACTTCTTCGCGCCGAAATCGACGGTGAACTATCCGCACGAGAAGGGGCCTCTCAGCCCCCGTTTCCGCGGTGAACACGCGCTCCGCCGCTATCCAAACGGCGAGGAACGCTGCATCGCCTGCAAGCTTTGCGAGGCGGTCTGCCCGGCGCAGGCCATCACCATCGACGCCGAACCGCGCGAGGACGGCTCCCGCCGCACCACGCGCTATGACATCGACATGACCAAGTGCATCTACTGCGGCTTCTGCCAGGAGGCCTGCCCGGTCGATGCCATCGTCGAAGGCCCGAACTTCGAGTTTTCGACCGAGACGCGGGAGGAGCTCTTCTACAACAAGGACCGCCTCTTGGAGAACGGCGCCCGCTGGGAAGCCGAGATCGCCCGCAACCTTGAAATCGACGCCCCGTACCGGTGACCCCATGACCGACGATTTCGCCAAGATGTTCGCCTCGATGATGGAGCAGGGTCAGAAGATGGCCCAGTCCTTCATGCCCGGCATGGAGAACGTTGACGCGAAGGCGTTCGAGAAGTTCTTCCCGGCGATGCCGAAGGAACTTCTGGAGATGTGGTTCGGCAAGACCTTCAACCCGGAAGGCCTGGACGCCCGCACCCGGTTTCTCGTGACCATCGCTGCGCTGACGGTGCTGGGTCCGGTGGGCGAGCCGCAGTTGCGGATGACGATCAAGAACGGTTTGGCCGCCGGGGCCACCAAGCGCGAGGTTGCGGAAGTGATCTGGCAAATGTCGATGTTCGGCGGGGTGCCCGCCATGCAGAAGGCGCTGGAAATCGCCCAGTCCGTCTTCGCCGAGACCCCTGAGGAGAAAGACGCATGACCGTCTTCAGTTTCGCCTTCTACATGTTCGCCATAATCACGGTGACCGCTGGCCTGATGGTGACGCTCTCGCGGAACCCGGTCCATTCGGTGCTGTGGCTGATCCTGGCGTTCCTCTCGACCTCCGGGTTGTTCGTCATGCTTGGGGCCGAGTTCGTGGCGATGCTGCTGGTGATCGTCTACGTCGGTGCCGTGGCGGTGCTGTTCCTGTTCGTTGTCATGATGCTGGACATCGACTTTGCCGCCCTGAAGGGAGAATTGGCGCGCTACATGCCGCTGGGCTTGCTGATCGGCGTGGTCCTTCTGATGCAGGTCGCCATCGGCGTCGGCGTCTGGACGGCGGCAGACGGAGCTGAGGGCCTGCGTCAGGCCGTGGCCCCCGCTCCGACCGAGATGGAGAACACCCGCGCCTTGGGGCTGATCCTGTACGACCGCTATTTCCTGCTGTTCCAGCTGTCCGGCCTGATCCTTCTGGTCGCGATGATCGGGGCGATCCTGCTGACCTTGCGTCACAGGAAGGACGTCAAGCGCCAGAACGTGCTGCAGCAGATGTGGCGCGATCCGGCCAAGGCGATGGAACTGAAGGACGTGAAGCCGGGGCAGGGCCTCTGAACGGTGCGCTGTAGGGCACCCTACGAAATCGGCCTGCGGGCCAGCGAAATGCGGGCCCCAAGAGCCCAAGAGGGAACGGACAGATGATCGGACTTGAATATTACCTGACGGTGGCCGCGGCGCTGTTCGTCATCGGGATCTTCGGGATCTTCCTGAACCGGAAGAACGTGATCGTCATCCTGATGTCGATCGAACTGATGCTTCTGGCCGTCAACATCAACCTCGTCGCCTTCTCGTCCTTCTCGGGCGACCTTGTGGGGCAGGTCTTCACCATGTTCGTCCTGACCGTGGCCGCGGCCGAGGCTGCCATCGGCCTGGCCATCCTGGTCGTCTTCTTCCGCAACCGCGGCACCATCGAGGTGGAAGACGTCAACGTGATGAAGGGCTGACTTGGATGGGCGTGCCCAAAGAACGCAGCACACTCTCGGGAATGAGAGTCGTGAAAGAAGAAAACGGCATCGTCTTTTTGCGGTGCGTCTATTGCCAGTGCTCCTATCCGGTTCCGAAGGGATTTGAGGACGGCATTACATGTGAGGCACCCGGGTGCCTTGAGAAACGGCGGGCTTGACTATGGCAACGATCATCCTCTTCGCTCCGCTGATCGGGGCCCTGATCTGCGGCTTTGGCTGGCGTCTGATCGGCGAGAAGGCGGGGCAGGTCATCACCACCGCGCTAATCTTCCTGGCCGCCGCCCTGTCCTGGCAGATCTTCCTGACCTTCGACGGCGAGACGCAGCGCATCGTCCTGATGCGCTGGATCGAAAGCGGCACGATGGGCAGCGAATGGGCGATCCGGCTGGACCGGCTGACCGCAATCATGCTGGTCGTGGTGAACTCTGTGTCCGCGCTCGTCCACCTCTACAGCTTTGGCTACATGGCGCATGACGAGAACTGGCACGAGGGCGAGCACTACAAGGCCCGCTTCTTCGCTTACCTGTCGTTCTTCACCTTCTCGATGCTGATGCTGGTGACCTCGGACAACCTGGTCCAGATGTTCTTCGGCTGGGAAGGCGTGGGCGTCGCATCGTACCTGCTGATCGGATTCTACTACCGCAAGGCCAGTGCGAACGCGGCGGCGATGAAGGCCTTCATCGTCAACCGGGTCGGCGACTTCGGCTTCGCCCTTGGCATCTTCGCGCTTTACTACCTGACCGACTCGATCCGCTTCGACGACGTATTCGCCGCCGCCCCGGCTCTGGCCGAGACGAATCTGACCTTTCTCTGGGGCGAGTGGAACGCGGCGAACCTGATCGGCGTCCTTCTCTTCATCGGCGCGATGGGGAAATCGGCGCAGCTCTTCCTGCACACCTGGCTTCCGGACGCGATGGAGGGCCCGACGCCGGTGTCCGCCCTGATCCACGCGGCGACCATGGTGACGGCGGGGGTGTTCCTCGTCTGCCGGATGTCGCCGGTCTATGAATATGCGCCGCAGGCTCTGGCCTTCATCACCGTCCTTGGCGCGCTGACCGCCTTTGTCGCGGCGACCATCGGTCTGGTGCAGAACGACATCAAGCGCGTGATCGCCTATTCGACGATGTCGCAGCTTGGCTACATGTTCGTGGCCGCCGGCGTGGGCGTCTATTCGGTGGCGATGTTCCACCTCTTCACCCACGCCTTCTTCAAGGCGATGCTGTTCCTTGGCGCGGGTTCCGTGATCCACGCGACCCACCATGAGCAGGACATGCGCAACTACGGCGGCCTTCGGAAGAAGATCCCCTACACCTTTGCCGCCATGCTGATCGGTACGCTGGCCATCACAGGCGTGGGCATTCCCCTGACGCATTACGGGTTCGCAGGCTTCCTGTCGAAGGACGCCGTGATTGAAAGCGCCTGGGTCGGCTCGGGCTTCGCCTTCTGGCTTCTGGTTATCGCTGCCTGCTTCACCAGCTTCTATTCCTGGCGCCTGATGTTCCTGACCTTCTTCGGGGAAAGCCGCGCCCACGGGCACGACGCGAATGGCCACGGTCATGCGGCGCATGGTCAAGACGATCACGGGCACGGCCACCACGAGCCGCACGAAAGCCCGATGGTCATGCTGATCCCGCTTGGGGTCCTGGCCCTGGGGGCGATCTTCTCGGGAATGCTGTGGTACAAGGTCTTCTTCGGCGAAGAGACCGCGGTGCGGAACTGGTTCGGCATGGAGACCGAGGCCCACGGCGAAGCTGCCGACCACGGGGCCGAGGCCGCAGCGACCGAAACGCACAGCGAGGCTGCTCCTGCCGCAACAGCTACCACCGAGGCTGCTCCGGCGACCGAGGCTCCGGCCGAAGGCACCACCGTGGCCACCACGACCGAGCCGGTCGAACCCGAAGCCAGCCCCGGCGATGCCGAGGGTCATGGCGTGGGCGTCGCCCCCAAGGGTGCGCTGGTCATGCTGCCCTTCACGCCCGAAGAGCAGGCCGTGGTCGACACGCGTCTGGACGGGGACAAGGCCGCCAAGGCGGAACATGCGCCCACGACGTTGATCAACGCGGCGCACCTGGTGCCGACCTGGGTCAAGGTCTCGCCCTTCGTCGCCATGCTGATCGGTTTCGCCGTGGCCTGGCTGTTCTACATCAAGGACCCAAGCCTGCCGCGCCGTCTGGCGACCCAGCAGCGTCCGCTGTACCTGTTCCTTCTGAACAAGTGGTACTTCGACGAGCTTTACGACGTGATCTTCGTCCGTCCGGCCAAGTGGCTGGGGGGCTTCCTGTGGAAGAAGGGCGACGGCAATGTCATCGACGGGTCACTGAACGGTGTGGCGCTGGGGATCATTCCCTACTTCACCCGCCTCGCTGGCCGCGCGCAGTCCGGCTACCTGTTTCACTACGCCTTCGCGATGGTGCTGGGGATTGTTGTCCTCGTCACCTGGATGACGCTTTTCGGCGGCGCGAAGTAAGGGGCGCGCATGATGGAAAACCAGCTTCTCTCGATCATCACCTTCCTGCCGCTGGTCGCGGCGCTGATCCTTGCGCTGTTCATGCGCGGGGACGATGCGGCGGCGCGGCAGGGGGCGAAGTGGCTTGCCCTTTTCACCACGACGGCGACCTTCGTGGTATCGCTTTTCATCCTGTTCCGCTTCGATCCGTCGAACACCGGCTTCCAGTTCGTCGAGGAACGGGAGTGGATCCTGGGCCTGAGCTACAAGATGGGCGTCGACGGGATCTCGATCCTTTTCGTGATGCTGACCACCTTCCTGATGCCGATCACCATCTGGTCGTGCTGGGGGGTGGAGACGCGGGTCAAGGAATACATGATCGCCTTCCTGGTGCTCGAGACGCTGATGCTGGGCGTCTTCTGCGCCTTGGACCTTGTGCTCTTCTACCTCTTCTTCGAGGCCGGGCTGATCCCGATGTTCCTGATCATCGGCATCTGGGGCGGCAAGGAACGGATCTACGCGGCATTCAAGTTCTTCCTTTATACCTTCCTTGGCTCGGTCCTGATGCTGGTCGCGATGATCGCGATGTATCTGGACGCAGGTACGACCGATATCACCAAGCTTCTGGTGCATGACTTCGGGTCCGAGGCGTTCAGCGTCCTGGGCATTCAGGTCGTCGGTGGCTTGCAAACCATGCTGTTCCTCGCCTTCTTCGCGTCGTTTGCCGTGAAGATGCCGATGTGGCCGGTGCACACCTGGCTGCCGGACGCGCACGTGCAGGCCCCGACGGCCGGGTCCGTAGTGCTGGCAGCGATCCTTCTGAAGATGGGCGGCTACGGCTTCCTGCGCTTCAGCCTGCCGATGTTCCCGGTGGGGTCCGACGTGATGGCGCCGCTGGTTCTTTGGATGTCGGCCATCGCAATCGTCTACACCAGCCTTGTCGCGCTGGCGCAGACCGACATGAAGAAGCTGATCGCCTATTCGTCCGTCGCCCACATGGGCTTTGTCACGATGGGGATCTTTGCCGCGAACCAGCAGGGCGTCGACGGGGCCATCTTCCAGATGATCAGCCACGGCTTCATCTCGGGTGCCTTGTTCCTGTGCGTCGGCGTTATCTACGACCGGATGCACACGCGCGAGATCGACGCCTATGGCGGGTTGGTGAACCGGATGCCCGCCTATGCCCTGGTCTTCATGTTCTTCACGATGGCCAACGTGGGCCTGCCGGGCACCAGCGGGTTCGTCGGCGAGTTCCTGAC
>JANOCQ010000030.1:0-7576 GCA_031412255.1 Paracoccaceae bacterium
CCATGTCATCCGGCAAGGCGGCATCACTGCCCATCTTGCCGTGCAACTGCGCGCGGTCCGGCTGGGCGAAGACCTGATCACCATCGCCGGGATCGCCGATGTCGCCACTGACCCCGACCACCGGGGCCAGGGTCATGCCGCAACGCTTCTGCAGGCCGCAATCGCCGCCGCGCGGCAGTCCCCGGCGCAGCATGTCCTCCTGTTCGGCACCGCCAAGCTTTACCCGGCTGCTGGCTTTCGCCCGATCTCGAATCCGCTCACCTACCTTGACCTGACGGGGGCGCGCAGTGGCGGTCTGCACCGCGACCGACCAGAGCGGCATCTGCAAGTTCTGGATATCACACCGGAAAACTGGAACGATACCAAGCCCCTCGACCTTCTCGGCGGCTTGTTTTAAGGCGCACCCATGACCGTCACACTTTGGGAACTCTGGCTTTACGCGCTTGGCATGGCTGCCCTCTGGGCCGTGCCCGGCCCGGTCTGGGTCGCGCTGACCGCCCGGGCGCTGGCCTTTGGGATGCGCGGGGCCTGGCCCCTGGCGATAGGCGTGGCCTTGGGGGACCTGATCTGGCCTTTGGCCGCGATCTTCGGGCTTAGCTGGATCCTGTCGATGTACGGCGGCTTCCTTGTGGCCCTGCGCTGGGTCGCCGCCGCCGTCTTCGTGATCATGGGCATCCTTCTGATCCGCAAACCTGCCGCCGCCATCGACGCCGACAGCCGCCTGACCCGACCGGGGGCCTGGGCTGGCTTCGCGGTGGGTGTCGCCGCCGTGATCGGCAACCCCAAGGCGATCCTGTTCTACATGGGCGTGCTGCCCGGCTTCTTCGACCTGTCGCGCGTGACGGGTCCCGATATCGCCGCGATCCTGCTGATCTCGGCCTTCATCCCGATGCTCGGGAACCTCGCGCTCGCGTGGTTCCTCGACCGTGCCCGCAGGCTTCTGTCCAGCCCGCAGGCGATGCGTCGGCTGAACATCGGCTCGGGCATTCTGCTGATCGGTGTGGGGCTGGTCATCCCCTTCACCTGACCACCAAATCTTGTGGCCAAGGGGTGACAATCCCGCCCCGAAACGCTATAAATCGCGTGTAACGATCAGGGTTCCCCACGCATGGCTGACCAGCCCAAGAACACCGCCACATACGGTGCCGATTCGATCAAGGTTCTCAAGGGGTTGGAGGCGGTTCGCAAACGCCCCGGCATGTACATCGGCGACACCGACGACGGGTCGGGCCTGCACCACATGGTGTATGAGGTCGTGGACAACGGCATTGACGAGGCGCTGGCCGGTCACGCGACCGAAGTGGCGGTGATCATCCACGCCGACGACAGCGTTTCGGTGCGCGACAACGGCCGCGGCATCCCGGTCGACATCCACCAGGAGGAAGGCGTTTCGGCGGCCGAGGTCATCATGACCCAGCTGCACGCCGGCGGGAAATTCAACAACACGGACGAAGGCGGGAACGCCTACAAGGTCTCTGGCGGTCTGCACGGCGTGGGCGTGTCGGTCGTCAACGCACTGTCGGAATGGCTGGAGCTGACGGTCTGGCGCAACGACATGGAATACCGCGCCCGGTTCGAGGATGGCGATTGTGTTGTCCACGTGCACGAGGTCGGCCCTGCCCCCGGCAAGAAGGGCACGATGGTCCGCTTCCTTGCCAGCGCCAAGAGCAACCGGCCCGAAGGCACGTTCTCGAACCTGGAATACAGCTTCAAGACGCTGGAGCATCGCCTGCGCGAACTGGCCTTCCTGAACTCCGGCGTGCGAATCGTGTTGGAAGATGAGCGCCACGCCGAACCGCAGAAGATCGAGCTGTTCTACGAAGGTGGCGTCCGCGAATTCGTCAAGTATATCGACCGCTCCAAGTCCTCCGTGATGGCCGAACCCATCTACATGGTTGGCGAGAAGAACGGCATCGGCGTCGAAGTTGCGATGTGGTGGAACGACAGCTACCACGAAAACGTACTGCCGTTCACAAACAACATCCCCCAGCGCGATGGCGGCACCCACCTGGCTGGTTTCCGCGGCGCCCTGACCCGCACGATCACCGGCTATGCGCAGTCCTCCGGGATCGCCAAGCGGGAAAAGATCGACTTCACCGGCGACGACGCGCGCGAGGGCCTGACCTGCGTTCTCTCGGTCAAGGTGCCGGACCCGAAGTTCTCGTCCCAGACCAAGGACAAGCTGGTCTCCTCCGAAGTGCGGCCTGCGGTCGAAAACCTGGTGAACGAAAAGCTGTCCGAATGGTTCGAAGAAAATCCCGGTCCCGCGAAGATCATCGTTGGCAAGATCATCGAGGCGGCGCTCGCCCGTGAGGCCGCCCGGAAGGCCCGCGAGCTGACCCGTCGCAAGACGGCACTGGACGTGGCCTCCCTGCCTGGCAAGCTGGCCGACTGCCAGGAACGCGATCCCGCCAAGTCAGAACTGTTCCTGGTCGAAGGTGACTCGGCCGGTGGTTCCGCCAAGCAGGGACGCAGCCGGTCAAACCAGGCCGTCCTCCCGTTGCGCGGCAAGATCCTGAACGTCGAACGCGCCCGCTTTGACCGGATGCTTGGCAGCCAGGAGATCGGCACCCTGATCACCGCGCTTGGCACCGGCATCGGGCGGGATGAGTTCGACATCAAGAAGCTGCGCTACCACAAGATCGTGATCATGACCGACGCCGACGTCGACGGCGCGCATATCCGGACGCTTCTGCTGACCTTCTTCTTCCGCCAGATGCCGCAACTGATCGAGGGCGGCTACCTCTACATCGCCCAGCCGCCGCTCTACAAAGTCGCCCGCGGCAAGTCCGAGGTCTACCTCAAGGACCAGGCCGCGCTAGAGGATTACCTGATTGACATGGGCACCGAGGGTGCCGTCCTGCGCCTGACCGATGGCCAGGAAATCGCCGGCAACGACCTTGCCCGCGTGGTCGAGGCCGCGCGCCAGTTCCGCCGTGTGCTGGATGCCTTCCCGACGCACTACCCGCGCCCGATCCTGGAACAGGCGGCTCTTGCCGGGGCCTTTGATCCGGGCAAGGCCGACGCCGACCTTCAGGCCGTCGCCGACACCGTCGCCCGCCGCCTGAACATGATCGCGCAAGAGTTCGAGCGTGGCTGGTCCGGTCGCATTACCCAGGACCACGGCATCCGTCTGTCACGCATCCTGCGCGGCGTCGAAGAGCTGCGGACGCTGGACGGCGCTGTCCTGCGCTCGGGCGAGGCGCGTCGTCTTAGCCAGGTCGCCGGCCAGACCCGCGACCTCTACCGCGACCCCGCCCGCCTTGTCCGCAAGGACCGCGAGCAGGCGATCCACGGTCCCATCGACCTGTTGAAATCCATCCTGGCCGAGGGCGAGAAGGGCCTGACCCTGCAGCGTTACAAGGGTCTGGGAGAGATGAACCCAAGCCAGCTGTGGGAAACCACCCTGGACCCCGAGGCGCGGACGCTCCTCCAGGTCAAGGTTGACGATCTGGCCGACGCCGATGACATCTTCTCCAAGCTGATGGGCGACGTCGTCGAACCCCGGCGCGAGTTCATCCAGCAGAACGCCCTGTCGGTGGAACACCTGGACTTCTAAAGCCAGCCCAGCGGATGCGCGGAAAACCCGTGGCAGGCTGACCCGTCGGGAAAGTCGATCGACCAGTTCTCTGGCGTGGTCGACAGGCCTTCCTGCACCCAGCGGCCCCAGCGGGCGGCAATGATGGCGTGGATGTCTGGGCGACGTCCAAGGCTTTGAAGCGCAAGGAAAACATAGTGGTGCATGAACGGGCTGGCCAGCGCGGGCTGACCCGCCAGCGGCTCATTCCGCAGGTCCAGTGAGCGGGCGACGACGCGCGTCGCAAGGGCCAACGCCGCATCACCTTGGACCATCCCGGTCAAGACAAGCAACGCCAGCCCAAGCTGGCTTGCAGCTTCGCCATCCGGGCTTTCCCGCCAGCCGTCCGGCGCCCTGTGCCCTTGCAATGCACAGGCCAACTCGCTGGCCTCGGAAGTCCAATCCGCCGTCCGCCCCACCCGCTCCGCCATTCCCGCCGCCAGCTGCAGCGCATGCAGATAGCGCAGGTTCAGCGTCAGGTTCGGCTCTGCCCGGCTCATCGGTGACCAGTCCAGGAACAACCGCCGCCCCGGCGGATTGCGCAGCAACCCGTCCGGCCCGCGCGCCAAAGCCATCCGCTCCAGCATCCGGGTCAATGTCCCCCAATGCCGCTGCCAGACCGCCTCCGGCTCGGCCAAGCCGGGATGCGTCGCGCATCCGGCCAGCAGTTCCACCCAAGAGAAATTGTAATCCGTCACCGCATAGGCCGGGACTTCGCCGGGCAGCACAGATGGCAACAACCCCTCCGCATCTGCCCCCTCCGCCGCCATGTCGATGGCAAACACCAGCGGGCGCGGATCGTCCGAGATCGCCCGCAGCGCCCAATCCTGCGCCACTGCGTCGCCCAGCCAAAGACTGCTTTCCCGCCACACCCCGTCGACAAACCCGTCCTGAAGGCAGTTCAGGACCGTCCGGCGGCACATCCCGGCCACGCCCTGCAGTCTCGGGTCCAGCCGGGGCAGGGGCCGTTCCACCACCGGCGTTACTGGCAAGCGCACGTGGAATTTCGGCTCCGCAGCAACCCCGCCCCCTTCCAGCGCAAAGACCAGATAGCGCGCGCCGCGGGGTGTAAAGCCCTCGACAACCTGCCGCCCGGGGCGCAGCGTGAAGCGATCCGTCGGGCGCATCCGGCAATAGGTGTCAGGGTCCGGCAGCAGCAGGTCACCCTGCCGCAGCTTCTCGGCGTAAGAGATCATCAGCCGCTCACCACCCGCCGCTGTCAGTTCGACACCACCCAGACAGGCGCGGCTTTCGCCAAGGTCGAAGATCCAAATCCCCTGGGTCCCGGACGTAAGCAAAGCAGGAGTGGTGGCTAGCTTCGTGGCTGAAAAGGCTTTTCGCAAATCCAGATGCGGGTCGGCAGAGGCTGCAACTGCCGGGCCTACCCGCACCTGCCACGGCGCGTCCAGCGTCAGCACCTCTTCGACCGGAAGCGCGGTTGCACGGGGCCGCAGGGCCTGCCAGAGCCCGCCAGTTGCGCCCTGCACCACCCGTGCCGGGTCCCAACCCGAGGTCTCCGCCTCCAGCCAGTTTTCGGCCAGACAAAGGTTCTGATCCTCAACGCCTGTGCCGTAGATAGAGACCCGCTCGACCCGATCCGACCACGACCAGTCCCGCCGCGCCTTCCAATGCGGCCCAGTGGTCAAGACCACCTCACCATCCGTCTCCAACCAGCCCATCAGCCCGCAAGCGCCACGATGGACGTAGGCGAAGTGCGAATGGCCGGGCGAATAGACTTGCACCGCAATCCGGTTCACTCCCGCACGTAGGTTCATGATCAAACGTTCATCTACGGCCATCGATGCGGGCCAGGACCGCTCGGGTCCGCGCCCGATGAAGACCCCGTTGACCCACAACCGGTAGCGACTGTCCGCCGTGAGCCGCAATGTGGCCTTCGCCGGAACCGTATCCAGCACAATATCCGCACGAAAGTTCACATAGGCATCGCGCAGGTCGAACGGATGCGCCGGGCCGACCCAGACAGCCCCATCGGGCGCTTTCAATGACCCATTGGCATCGGTCACTACTGCAGCGTCCCGTACTGCGCGGCCAGCTTGTTCACCAACCGATACGCCCGGACCAGCCGCAGTGGCGGAATATCCGGCTGGATGAAGTGCCCGCCGTTGAAAATGAAGCCCCCGCCCGGCGCATAAATGCCGAAACGCTCGGTGATATACTCGTCCAACTCCTCGCCGTCGTACTTCAACAGCCCGTCGATCACGTCCAAGGACCCGTAGATAACGATCTTGTCGCCCCACTTCTCCTTGACCTCGCGGGGACTGATCCCGGCGCTTTCCTGCACCGGATGCCACGAGGTGTAGCCCATCTCGATGATGTCATCGACGACTTGCAGTATATAGCCGTCCGAATGCAGGTTGACCGGCATCCCCCTGGATCTTGCGTGTTGCACCACCCGCATCGCATAGGGCTTGATCAGCGCGCGCCAGGACTTCGGGGAAAACAGCATCGTCCCGTTCGATCCCCAGTCGTCCGAGAGGGTCATCATGTCCACCCCGGCCTCGATCATCTGGTCCACCTGGATGCACATCCAGTCGGCGTAACGGTCGAAGAAGTTGGCCATCAGTTGCGGATTGCCGCCCAGGTTCATCCAGCAGTTCTCGATCCCGAGGAAGGACGAGGTCCCCTCCACCATCCCCCAGCAATGCGCCAGCACGCAGCGCCTGCCCTTGTGGTCGCGGATGGCCGTCGCGATGTTCGTGCCGCCGAAATCATAGTTCCAGTCGGTAAAGTTCAGCCACTTTGCATCGCGCGGGTCTTCCAGCGGGACATCGGCAAGCTCATGGATGTCGAACTTGCGGCCGTGCTGGTTCGGAAAGGGCATGAGCCCGACAAAGACGTCGATTCCGAATTCCTCGATGAACTTTTCGCGCGGGCCATAGTCGGCCTCCAGTCGTTCCAGGAACTGCTTCTGATACAGCCAGCAGTCGATGGGCGTGCGGTCCACCGGCTGGTGGTTGATCGTCGCCATCACGCGTTCATAACCGTTCATTCACATTCCTCCAAAAGCAGCATCCGCCGCCAATCCTCCAGCCCCACCCCCGCGACGAATTCGGAGTGAAACCCTTCCCAATGCACCTGTTCCCATTGTGGCACGATGCCCCGGATTTCCGCCGGGCATTTGCGGATCAGCTCGGCATAGGCGCTTTCCAGCAGGCGGTAGCCCGAGGTTGCCGAGACCTTGTAACGGGGATGCGGCGCAATCAGCCCGTCCTCGACCATCGCCTGATCCAGCACGTCCGACATCTGATGCAAAAGCTCCAGCTTCCGCTCCCAAGTCGTGCCAAGCCTTGGCGCTTCCTCGACAATCGCCGCCAGCCGCGCGCCCATCCGGGGCAGGCGGTGGAACATCACCGTCAGCCATTTGTCGTAAGGATAGTATTGCCGGTCCAAAAGGAACGCCATCTGCACCCCCCAGCGCAAGCTGCGCGCAAAGGTGGTGTTGGCGTAAAGCTCGTTCTCCCGCAGCAGTGCACGCTTCAGCGCATAGACCCCCATGCCGCTGAAATACCGGCACCAATGCGCCAGCCGCCGCAGCCGGACCTCCTCGGGATAATAGGCCCCAAGCGCCCGACGCACGGCCGAAAACTGGCCTGAAGGGTCATGCCAGACCTCCCCCGCGACGACATGCATCATGTCCTCTTCGGGGATCGCCAGCCATTGTGAATGACTGTTCGGCAGCGCGTCCAGCCCAATCGTAGACCGCAGGTGATGCTCCAGCGACGCCAAGGCCACACCCTTCGTTCGCGTGTACCCCTCCCGCAACTCCCGGCCCCGCCACGAAGACGGCAGCCCGTCGGCCAGCGCATCCTCGATCACCGCTCCCCGGGTCGCCATCACCGCATCGGGCAGAAGCACATTCACCCGCAGGCCGAAGTGGTGGTCGGTGGAATACTCATCATCCAGTCGCAGCACCTCCGACCCGTAGCCGAAGACCCCCGCCGCCATCTGCTTCGTCTCTTCGGGGAAGCGGGCGGCCAA
>JANOCQ010000031.1:0-25735 GCA_031412255.1 Paracoccaceae bacterium
CATGTGGACGCGCCGCGGGTGCTGATCGCGAACTCCAACCTCGTGCCGCATTGGGCGACCTGGGCGCATTTCAACGAGTTGGATCGCAAGGGCCTGATGATGTACGGCCAGATGACCGCGGGGTCCTGGATCTACATCGGCACGCAAGGGATCGTGCAGGGGACTTACGAGACCTTTGCCGAGGCGGGGCGGCAGCACTACGGCGGTGACCTCACCGGCAAGTGGATCCTGACCGGCGGGCTTGGGGGCATGGGCGGGGCGCAGCCCCTGGCCGCCGTGATGGCCGGGGCCTGCTGTCTGGCAGTGGAGGTCGACGAGACCCGCATCGATTTCCGCCTGCGGACCCGCTACGTCGACGCCAAGGCGCGGACGTTGGACGAGGCCTTGGCGATGATCGCGGAGTGGACCGCTAAGGGAGAGGCAAAGTCGGTCGGGCTTTTGGGCAACGCGGCTGAGGTGTTCCCGGAGCTTCTGGCCCGGATGAAGGCGGGCGGGGTGCGGCCCGACATCGTGACCGACCAGACCTCGGCGCATGATCCGCTGCATGGGTATTGCCCGGTGGGGTGGTCCGTTGGCGACTGGCGGGCGAAGCAGGAAAGCGATCCGGCCTCGGTTGAGGTGGCGGCACGGGCATCCATGCGGACGCATGTCGAGGCGATGGTCGGCTTCTGGAACGCCGGGGTCCCGACGCTGGACTATGGCAACAACATCCGGCAGGTCGCGAAGGAGGAGGGATTGGAAAATGCCTTCGCCTTCCCTGGCTTCGTGCCGGCCTATATCCGCCCGCTTTTCTGCAAGGGGATCGGCCCGTTCCGCTGGGTGGCCCTGTCGGGCGACCCAGAGGACATCCGGAAGACCGACGCGGCAATGAAACGGCTGTTCCCGGAGAACGCCCACCTCCATCGCTGGCTCGACATGGCGGGCGAGCGGATCGCGTTCCAGGGGCTGCCAGCGCGGATCTGCTGGATCGGTCGAGGCGACCGGCACCGGGCGGGGTTGATGTTCAACGAGATGGTGGCGAGTGGAGAGCTGAAGGCGCCGATCGTGATCGGGCGGGACCATCTGGATTCAGGGTCGGTCGCATCGCCGAACCGCGAGACGGAGGCGATGAAGGACGGGTCGGATGCGGTGTCGGACTGGCCCCTGCTGAACGCGCTGGTCAACACGGCCTCGGGGGCGACCTGGGTGTCGATCCATCATGGCGGGGGGGTCGGGATGGGGTTCAGCCAGCACGCCGGCGTGGTGATCCTGGCGGACGGGACGCCAGAGGCGGCGCGGCGGCTGGAGCGGGTCTTGTGGAACGACCCGGCTTCGGGGGTGTGGCGCCATGCGGACGCGGGTTACCAGACGGCGGTGGACTGCGCCCGTGAGCATGGGTTGCGGCTGCCGGGGATCCTGGGGAACTGACCCGGCCCGTGCGCAGGCAGATCTCTCCGGCACGCATAAGCTGCCGCATGAAAGGTCCGAAGCAAGGCCCAGCGAGCCAGTCTGGGGTGAGGAGGAGACGTCGCGTCCCCGACGCCCTTTGCGCACCACAAACTGCGCGCCAATTTCGGGATGCTGCGCCCAGAACCAGGCCGTGGCTTTCGACGGTCAGCGTTCGGTGGCGCCCTTTCCGGCAAGGATCTTCGGACGCGATCTTGCGATCCGCGCCAATCGGGTGGCGGTAGTCTTCGCACCGCCCAGAAGGATCACATAGCTTTTCTGACGGCCAGGGGTCAGGGAAGCGAACGCCTCGGCGAGGACAGGGTCGCTGTCCAGCGCCTCGATAAGTTCGGCTGGCAGATCGATCTCGAACGGCTCCCTGGGCGGCATGAGTCCCTGATCGGCGAATGCCATCGCTTCCTTGAGATAGGCATGGATCACCGCTTCCAAGGCAACGGGCCTGTCGGTATCGGTGAAGCGAAGGCAGTCGGGGTGGCGGGTGTTCGGGCCCTGGCGTTCCAGCAGACCCTCCGGGTCTGTCAGCAAGGCCGCATTCATGAATGTCAGACGGAAATCACTGCGGAAAGCTCCCATCAGGCAGATGTTGCGTCCCGCGTGCATATACACGGGATGCCCCCATTTCGCGACCTCGCTCAGCCCCGCCGCATGGCAGATGCGGCGTAGCGCAAGAAGACCGGCAAGCCATTGGCGCGTCGAGCAGTCGGGCGATGCAAAGCGGTCGCAGCGGCCGCAGCCCTTGGCGAAGTAAGTGTCAGCATCGGCAATCATCACTCGGTCGGCCATAGCGTCCTCCGGCCTGGGAGTGTCGGCACTGCCGCCCGCGTGCGCAAGTCCCAACCTTCGCCGGTGAATTCACCCACCGGTCAAGCTGCCGCAAGCGCAACAACCCCGGCGATTATCGCCCATCGTCCCGTGTCAGGCCGCATTCCATGATCCCGCCACGATCTTCCCCGGAAATCTCCTTATATCGGCCATCGGACACACAACTTCAGGATGAGTAATTGATTAACAAAGCCGCAGAGGGAGAGCGTGATGACCGGATCGAAAGCAATACTGGGCTGGTGGCTTCGGACGATGCGTCGTGAAGACCCCACGCTGCGGCGGATCGGGATGCTGAAGTGCTGCGGAAGCGAGCATTCGGTGACGGCGGTTCCGGTGTTCTTCGCGCGGAAGACCGCCTGACCCAACCGGAAGGGGAGCGCGAGCATAAGAGGTGGCAGCCTCGGTCACTTGCATGTCCTCCCCCACCCCTCTCCCCCGCGCAAGGGAGAGGGGAGGTCAGGCTCGGTTGCTCTGCACAGGATCGTGGGCCTACAAGATACGGGGGTTCTTTCCCGCCTTGCGCCAGATCGGGTTCGACCAGGCGCGCTTTCCGGCGGCATCAATGACCGAGATCCGGATCCAAGGGCTGCCAAGAAGGCGGTCCAGCGGAACTTCGGCACGGGTCATGGAATGGCCGTGGACGCTGCGTGCGCCGGTTCCCCAGCCAAGGGCCACGACCGATGCCGCGGCGGAGCATTCGACAAAGGCCGTGTCACCTTCGATCCGGACATCCTGTATCTGGGGTCCCTGGCTGGAATAGAAGTCGCCGCGCTTCAGGGCAGCCAACAGCGCCTCGGGCGTATTCTCGGTCGCTTTCACCATGACCCAGCCGCCAAAATGGTCGGGTTCGTGGAAATGCGCGTCATCTGTCGCGATCAGGGTCAGATGGCGGCCTTCGGTCAGAAGAAGGTCGGCGATCCCTGCCCCGTCGGGCCGGTCACAGCCGGTAGCGCAGCCGTGGTTGTAGATCTCGACCGCGTGGGCGGCCTGAATTGTGCGGGCATCGGCCAGGGTCAGGCCGGACATTGCGGATGCGCGATGGCGACGAAGGCCCCGGCGGCGACAGCACGGGCGGCGATCTCGGGTCCCGTCTCCTGCCCCGCTTCGGCGATGAAGCTGGTCGTGGTCGGGGGCGCGAAGTCGTCCGGCAGACCGACGGCAAGGATGTGCCAGAGCTCTCCGTTGGACTGCGCGCCCGAGTGCAGTTCGGCGCCGATCAGCGTGGTGAAGCCCGCGTCGCGCCAGGGGCGCGTGTCGGTCATCGGGTAGCCGTAGATGCCGATGAAGTGGTCGGTGATCGCCAGGAAGTCGTACCCTTCGGCCTTGTAGCGGCGGCAGACTTCCCCGGCCGACAGCACCCCGTCCGAGTTGGTGCAATGGGTGTGCAGGTTGCCGCGCCAGAAGCGGCCGGGGGCGGTGAAGGCAGAGGGGCGGAGCATGATGGTCCTTCCAGGGCAATGTCGGCGGAACCTTGCCCGGAGCCGCGAAACGGAGCAAGGGACTGTCGTGGCGGACAGGCGAACATGCTATCGTTCTGCAATGTTTGGTTGTGTGAGGATAGGCATGTCATTGGATCGTTTCCCGTCAGACGCGGCGGCATTCGGAGTCGAAAAGGCCGACGCGCGTGACCTCGCAGCGCGGATGTCGGAGCATGCCCCGGTGGTGGCAGGGTTCCTCAAGGCGCTGAGCCACGAGGGTCGTCTGATGATTCTGTGCCACCTGGCGGGGGGCGAAAAATCTGTCACCGCGCTGGAAGAGCTGCTCGGTCAGCGCCAGGCCGCCGTAAGTCAACAATTGGCGCGGCTTCGGTTGGAGGGGTTGGTCTCGACCCGGCGCGAGGGCAAGGCGATCTACTATGCGGTACGGGATACGCGCGTGCTGACGCTGTTGAAGCTTCTTCCCGAGATGCTGGGGCGCGCCGCCTGAGGCATTCCGTTCGGGTGGACGCCCAAACCGCCTTTGCCGGGAAAGACTAAACCAACGGGACGCGGCTAGCCGCGTCCGATGTAAGGCATGTCGCGGGCCATGATCGTGACAAACGGCGTGTTCACCTCGAGCGGCAGGTTGGCCATGTGCAGAACCATGCGCGCGACGTGATCAACGTCCATGACCGGCTCCACCCGGATATCGCCATTTGCCTGGGGCACGCCCTTGGTGAAATTGGCGGCCATGTCGGTCATGGCGTTGCCGATGTCCAGTTGCGCGCAGGCGATGTCAAAGGCGCGACCGTCCAGGCCCAGCGTCCGGGTCAGACCGGTGACGGCGTGTTTCGACATGGTGTAGGGCGCGCTGCCGGGTCGCGGGACATGGGCCGAGATCGAGCCGTTGTTGATGATACGCCCGCCGCGCGGGCTTTGACGGCGCATCAGGCTGAAGGCGGCGCGGGCACATAGAAACATGCCGGTGATGTTGGTGCGGCTGACTTCCAGCCACTTTTCCACCGGGATCTCGTCAATCGGGGCCGCCGCGGCAGAAATGCCGGCGTTGTTGAACAGAACGTCAAGTCGCTCCAGTTGCGCGAATGCGGCATCGACCTCGGTCGGATCGCCGACGTCGGCGGTCAGGATGCGGGCTGGGTGCCCGGCAGCAGTTTCCTCCAGCGCCTCGCGGCGTCGGCCCAGAAGCGTGACCTCCCAGCCGTCGGACAAAAAGACGCGCGCGGTGGCGCGGCCGATGCCGGCACCAGCGCCAGTGATAAGGATGGAGCGTGTCATCAAGCCTCCTGAAGGTAGCCGTACTTTAGCAGCCATAGCGCAACTCGGGCCACCATGACGGGCGGCAAGCCGACGCTGGTGGCGATCGCGGCCTCGGTCGCGCCCAGCGGGCCAGCGCTGGCAAAGGCGGTGAGGATCACCTCGATGCGCCGAGGATCTTCGATCAGGCGGCGGCGGGCGATGTAGTTGCGCAGGGTGAACATCTCGTCCGGCGCAAGCGCGGGGCGTGAGGCAGCAACGGCCAGCCGCCGGGTTTCGGATGCAAAGGCGGTGGGATAGGCCGCGAACATCTCGTCCACCGCCGATCCGACGGGCAGGTTGCCGGCGGGACGCGGTGCAACGGGTGCACCGCCGCGGTTGCGGGCATGGGCAAGCATCGCCGCCTGTTCCCCCCACAGCGCCTGCATCTGGGGGACGACCACCGACCAGTCGTAACGGGCCCGCACGCGGGCCTGTCCCGCAGCCCCCATCCGCCTGCGCAAGTCCGGGTCCAGCGCCAGGGTGACCAGGGACCGGGTAAGGGTGCCGAGGTCCAGCGGTGTCATTGCCGAAATCTGGCCGAGATACTGCAGGTAGGCATCGGTGCCACCCAGGTGGCGGTAGCTGACATAGGTCGATACACCCGCGCGGGGAAGTTCGGTTGGAACGCGGAAGCCCACGTCGGGTGTCACGGTATCCTTCATCCCGTCCCAGTCCGAGACGATCACGGGCAGCCCTGCGGCCATGGCCTCGATCGGGGCAAGGCCGAAGGTTTCCTGCAGATTGTCGATCGGGAAAACGAAGATGTCTCCGCCAGAGAGGGTGGCCTTGCGTTCGTCGCCATTCCCCCCCTCCAGCAGATGATAGCCGCAGGCGGGCATCAGACGTGCGGCGGCCCGGGCGAAAGTCGCTTCCCAGGCGGGTTCTCTGAACTGGCCGCAGAAGACCAGGTGCAGCTTGCCGCCGCCCTGCCCCGCAACCTCCGCCGCCGCCCGCTCCATGGCCAGAAAGAGCGGCAGGGGGTCGAATTTCTCGTCCGGTGTCAGACGGGCGATGGTGACGACGACGATGTCCTGCGGCTTGGCCCCGATGCGGTCGCGCAGGCTGTGCCCCAATGCCGGATCGGGCAGGAAGTCGGCGCAGGTCACGCCGAGCGGGATTACCGGAAGGAGCGGCCGGGCGGGCATCGCTGCGCCGGGAAAGCGCTGCGACAGGTGAACCTCGGCCAGTTCCATCAGCCGGCGAAGCGAAGCCTGAACCGCCTGCGAGGTGCAGATCACCGCGTCCCATGGCATCTGCGGTGCCGAGCGCAGATCGAAGACGGACTGCATCACGTTCAATGTCGCGGTGGTATGGGTAATGCCGCACAGCGCCCACGCGGCGGCACCGTGCGGCGCGCGGCGCCAGCATTCGACCGGGGTGATGGGCGAGGGATAGGAGACAATGTCGACCGGAGCCAGCGCGCCGGGGGTTTCCAGCCGGACCGCGCGCAGCGGACGGGTCACGCCCTCCTCGGCGGCGAAGCGCGCGAAGGCGGCATGATCCGCCTGGGAGTGGGCGATCGAGACGAACTCCCGGACGTCAGCATGGGCGAAGAAGCCGCGCAGAAAGCTTTTCCCGGCGACACGGCGGCCATTGATGCCCTTGGAGATCGGGTCGAACCCGTCTTCGGAAAACCAGATGGCTGCGTTGGTTGCGGGCATGCGGTCTTTCCCTGGACGCGTCGCCCATGGGTAGAGACTGGACACCTTCCCCGCAAGGGGATCAGGCGGTGTGGGCCTGCAGGATCCGCCGCAGGAACGCCAGAAGGAAGATCGCGGTCAGGATCAGGATGATGGTCGGGGCCGGGGCGCTGTCGAGGTGGAAGCTGGCGTAGACCCCGGCGGTCATCGCGAAAAGGCAGACCAGGGTGGCCGCGACCAGCATGGCGCCGAAGCTTCGGGTCAGCAGAAAGGCGATGGCTCCCGGCGCGATCAGAAGTCCGATGGCAAGGACGAGGCCCACCGACGAGAGTGTGGCGACGATGGTAAGGGCCAGGATGGCCAGAAGGCCGTAGTGCAAAAGCCTGGTCGGCAGGCCCGAGACCTGGGCCTGGGCCGGGTCGAAGGCGTGCAGCATCAGGTCGCGCCATTTCAGGGCCAGGATCAGGGTCACCGGAACGGCGATCAGAGCGGCGGTGACAAGGTCGGCGCCGCCAACCCCGAGCATGTTGCCGAAAAGGATGTGGTCAAGGTGGACGTCCGTCGGGAAAGCAGTGTGCAGAACGATGCCAAGCGCGAACATGGCGGAGAAGACGACGCCCATCACGGTGTCGCGCTTGATCCGGCTGTTGTCGGCAAGCCATCCCGTCAGAAGTGAGGATCCGAGACCGGCAACGAAGGCTCCGAGAAGAAGTGGCAGACCGGCCATGTAGGCCAGCACGATCCCCGGCAGGACCGCGTGGCT
Organism: Paracoccaceae bacterium; assembly: GCA_031412255.1. Taxonomy (GTDB): domain Bacteria; phylum Pseudomonadota; class Alphaproteobacteria; order Rhodobacterales; family Rhodobacteraceae; genus Tabrizicola. The sequence continues at coordinate 7,407 of JANOCQ010000031.1, forward strand.
GACCGCGTCGCCCATCAGCGCCCAACCCTTCAGGACCAGAAAGCAGGACAAGAGCGCGCAAGGCGGGGCCACGATCAGCGCGATCAGAAAGGCGTTCTGCATGAAGGGGAACTGGAAGGGCTGAAGCAGCGTGTCGATCATGCTTTGGCCCTGCGCTTCGCGGCAAGGAGGCCATGTTTCGGGGCGAAGAGGAAAGCAATTGCGAACAGCGCCGTCTGGAGGAGGACGATGACACCTCCGGTGGCCCCGTCCAGAAAGTACGAGAGATAGGCACCGGTGAAGCCCGTGACGGCTCCGATACCGGCGGCAAGGGCCAGCAGGCGCGGGAAGCGGTCGGTCAGAAGATAGGCGGTAGCCCCTGGGGTGACAACCATCGCGACGACGAGGAAGGCCCCGACGGTCTGCATCGCGGCGACGGTGGAGGCCGAGAGGAGGGTGAAGAAGACGATCTTGAGGAGGTCGGGGCGCAGGCCGATGGTGCGGGCGTGGGCCTCGTCGAAGAAGGTGACCATCAGGTCCTTCCACAGAACCAGAAGGACCGCAGCAGAAATCCCTCCGATCAGGACGAGTTGCAGCGTGTCCTCGGGCGAGATGGCAAGGATGTTGCCCATGGTGATGGTCTGGATCGATACGCTGGTCGGGTAGATCGAGATCAGGAACAGGCCGAGACCGAAGAAGGAGGTGAAGATGAGGCCGATGATCGTATCGGTCTTGAGACCAGTGCGGTTGGTCAAAAACAGCATTGCGGCGGCGGCGAGACCCCCGGACAGGAAGGCGCCGACAGCGAAGGGCAGCCCCAGGATATACGCCCCGGCGACCCCGGGGACGACGGAGTGCGACAGCGCGTCGCCGATCAGGGACCAGCCCTTGAGCATGAGGTAAGCCGATAGAAACCCGCAGACGCCGCCGACCAGCGCCGAGACCCACATGGCGTTGGTCATATAGCCGTAGGCGAAGGGCTCAAGCATGGCAGGCCGCGCGCGGGTTGGGGCGGTTCTCAAACGGAGCGCTGACGCGCATACCTTTTGTCTCGTCGTTTTGCGTGCAGGACGCAAAACACCTCGGCGCGCCTTCGGCGGGGATACTTGGACAAATGTGAAAGCCGGGGCGGATCATTTGTCGCCCTTCCGGCCGTACTGGACGAAGGGGCGTTCGTCGTCGGTGAGGATCGAGATTTCGCGGCTGTCGTCGTCCTCGTGCAGGTCGGTGCCGCTCAGCGTGAAGCGCCGCAGGACACCACCGAACGCGTGTTCAAGATTGTCGCGGGTAAAGGTGGTTTCCGTAGGGCCGTATGCGAGGACCGTGCCTTTCACAAGCACGGTACGGTCGCAGAAGTCGGGGACCGAACCCAGATTGTGTGTGGAAACCAGCATGACGTGGCCCTCGTCGCGCAGGGTGCGCAGAAGGGTGATGATCTGTTCTTCGGTCTTCACGTCGACGCCGGTGAAGGGTTCGTCCAGCAGGATGATCCGACCTTCCTGCGCCAGGGCACGGGCGAGAAAGACGCGCTTCTTCTGGCCCCCGGAAAGCTCGCCGATCTGGCGGTGGCGAAGGTCGGAAAGGCCGACCCGCGACAGGGCTTCATCGACCTTGGCGCGGTCGTTGGCCGAGGGACGGCGCAGAAAGCCCATATGGCCGTAGCGGCCCATCATGACGACATCCTCGACGAGGACCGGAAACGACCAGTCGACCTCTTCGGCCTGCGGGACGTAGGCGACCAGGTTCTGGCGCAGGGCATCGCGGACGGGCTTTCCAAGCAGGCGGATTGTGCCGCGGGCAACGGGGACGAAACCCATGATCGCCTTGAAAAGCGTGGACTTTCCCGCCCCATTGACCCCCACCAGCGCCGTGATCGTTCCCTGCGGGATCTGGAAGCTGGCATCGGTAAGCGCCGTCAATCCGTTGCGGTAGGTAACGGTTACCCCTTCGGCAAAGATACCTTCAGCCACTGGATCGCCCGCAATGTCGCGCATTCAGCCCTCAATCCGCCGGGGTCAGGCCCTTGGCAATGGTTTCTGTCGTGACCTTCAACAGGTCAAGATAGGTCGGAACCGGTCCGTCGCCATCCGAAAGGCTGTCGACGTAAAGGACGCCACCGAAGGCGGCACCCGTTTCGCGGGCGACCTGTTCGGCCGGGTCAGAGGGCACGGTGCTTTCGCAGAAGACCGCCGGGATCTGGTGTTCGCGCACGCCGTCGATCACTGCCTGGACCTGACGCGGGCTGCCCTGCTGGTCGGCATTGATCGGCCAGAGATACAGCTCTTGCAGCCCCAGGTCGCGCGCAAGGTAGCTGAACGCGCCCTCGCAGGTGGCAAGCCAGCGGCGATCTTCCGGCAGGGCCGCGATCTCGGCTTTCAACGGATCGAGTGCGGCGCGAAGCTTGGTCTTGTAGGCGTCGGCATTGGTGTCATAGGTCGCAGAGTTTTCGGGGTCGGCCTTGGACAACGCCGCCGCGATGTTGTCGACATAGATCAGGGCGTTGTCGATGCTCATCCAGGCATGCGGATTTGGCTTGCCCTCGTAATCCCCCCCGGTGATCGAGATCGGCGCGATCCCCTCGGTCAGAGTGGCCGAGGGCACGTCGCCGAGATTGGACAGGAACTGCTCGAACCAGCGCTCGAGATTGAGGCCGTTCCAGAGAATCAGATCCGCGTCCGCGGCTCCGACGATGTCCTGCGGCGTCGGCTCATAGCCGTGGATTTCCGCGCCGGGCTTGGTGATCGAGACGATCTCCACGCCCTCCCCCGCGACGTTGCGGGCCATATCGGCGATCACGGTGAAAGTGGTGACGACCTTCAGCTTGTCCTGCGCCAGAGCTCCAAAGGGCAGAGCGGCGATCAGCGAGGCCATCAGCATGAGACGACGGGTGGGCATGGGGGCTCCATAAGCTTGGGAACAGTAGAATGTAAATGAGAAGCATTTGCAAGAAGACAAGGCCTGAATCGCTGCCGGCTTGGCCTCAGCGGTTTCCCGGCAGGAACCGCGCCACGAAAGGGGCAAGGACGATGACAACCAGGATGCGCACCACATGGTGCAAGGCAACGAAGGCAACATCTGCGTGAATCGCCAGCGCGATCAGGCCCATCTCTGTCAGACCGCCCGGAGCAAGCGCCAGCAGCGCCTGATCCAGGCCCACCTCCGCCCAGGCCCGCATCGCAAGGCCCGCAGCGGCCGCAAGGGCCAGGGTCAGCCCTGTGGACCCAAGGCTCAGAAGCCCGGCCTTCCACAGCATGACGGGGGCGATTCCCAGGAACCGGCAGCCAAGGATGGTGCCCAGGACCACCTGGGCTGCGATGACCAGCGACTGTGGCGGCGCGCTCTCGGTCAGCCCGGTCATGTGCGCGGCCGCCGACAGCACGAGCGGGCCAAGAAAGGTAGGGGCGGGCAACCGCAAGCCAAGGCCAAGCCAGGCCCCGACCAGGGCCGAGGCCGCAAGGACAAGGGCGTCCACCGGGGACATCGGCGGGCTTGGGCCACTGGCAGCAGCGCCGACATCATGGCCAAGGACGACACGGAACACGAACGCCATCAAAGCGATGGTGACGACGATGCGCAGCGAATGGGCCAGGACGATGGCCGGAACATTGGCCCCCTGCGCCTCACCCAGTTCGATCATCTCGGACAGGCCACCGGGCATCCCGGCGAAGTAGGCGGTGGTCCAGTCCTGCCGCCCGACGTAACGGTAGAATGGAACGACCACGACCGCGACGGCGGCAAGATAGACCAGAAGGATCGCCACCGTCACCAGCGTCTGGCCCGCCTGTCCCAGCACATCGGGCGTGAAGCGCGAGCCAAGCAGCACACCGATGATCGCCACGATGACCGGACGCAGTCGCATCGGACCCTGGACGGGCAGGCCCGCAACCGAAGCCGCCATGGTGCAGAACAGCGCACCCAGCATCCAGGGAAGCGGCAGGGAAAAAGCGTAGAAGACTGCCCCTCCCAGGGTTCCAAGAACGAGGCCGGCGGCTATTCGGGCCAGTGGCGGCAAGGATCGGTCCAAAGTAAGCACCAGAGGTCCAGGCATCGGCCGCATGGCACGGGCGGATTGGGCTGGCGCACCCGACAGGATTCGAACCTGTGACCTCTGCCTTCGGAGGGCAGCACTCTATCCAGCTGAGCTACGGGTGCCTGACATCGTGCTTAGCCGATGGTGCCAGCGGTTTCAATGGCAAACGGCACGGGGAATCACCGCCACAACCCGCTGTAACTCAGAAAGAAAAGCGCCAAGACGGGCATCATCTTGACCGAATCGGAAACTATCGCTGCAGTTAAACCAGTCACGTTTTTGAGAGGAGTTCATCGTGCGCCTGTTTCCGCCAACTCTTGTTCGCCGCAAATCTTCATTGCTTCTGTCGATGTCCAGTCTCGCCCTGCTTTCGGCCTGCGGTGGCGAGGATGGGGGCGGTTTCTTCACCATCGCACCCCTCCCCTACCTTGACGGCGGAACTTTCGGCAGCTTCTACATGCAGTCGATTTCCGGCCAGTGGCGCGAAGCCGCGGCAAGCTTCCGGGAGAACTCGGAGCGGTTCAAGCTGCAGGATGGGTACTTCTTCAACGGCACCCTTTTTGCAAACCCGCTGCATTCGTCCCGGGTGGACTATGCCCATGCGGTCGGTCTCAGCGGCCAGGGCCAGGTGATCGCGGTCGTCGACGACGGCTTCCTGCAAAGCCATGAAGCGTTCGCCGGCAAGAACAACTCCCAGACCGGCGGTCCCATCTCGGACGATCACGGAACGAGTGTTGCTTCGGTCGCGGCGGGAAACTCGTCCACCATGGTTGGCGTTGCGCCGGAAGCCGACCTGATCTTCAGCGATTGGGGTTACAACCCGATAACGGATGTTTCCGACGTGACCAAGCTGACCGCCGCCGCCAATGCGGCGCGTTCGCGCGGCGCAGTGGCGCAGAACAACTCGTGGGGCTTCTCCAATACTTATGCCGATTCAGCGGGCTACAATGCTGTCTTCAACGATGTGGACAGCTTCGCCTGGCTGGAAGCATTATCCGACTACGCACTGGGTGCGGGCGGATGGGAAGGCGGCGTCGTCGTCTTTGCAGTGGACAACATAAACAATGGCATTTCCGGTTTGATGGATGGCCTTCCGGCGTTGCGGCCCGACCTTGAACGTGGCTGGCTGGCCGTCGGGAACGCCATTCCGGTGTTCGACGACAACAACATCACCGGTGGTTTCCTGCAGTCTTCTCCCTGCTACCAGGCAGCAGCCTGGTGCATGGTGGCGGACGGTTCCTGGGTCGCAGCGACTGCGGATGGCGGCTACGAAAGCGTTTCGGGCTCGTCTTTCGCGGCCCCGCAGGTGTCGGGCGCTCTGGCTCTGCTGGCCGAGGCCTTCCCGAACCTGACGCCGCACGACCTTCGGATTCGCCTGCTGGCTTCGGCGGACAATACTTTCGCGGGTTTTGAAGATTCGGGGACCGGGTCAATCGACCTTGATCCGGGCATAGGCGTATTCGATCACACCTACTCCATCGACTTCGGCCACGGCTTCCTCGACATTCGTGCAGCCCTGTTGCCGATCGGCGATCCGCAGGTTGTCTTTGCCGACGGCAGTTCGATCAAGACGCAGGACTATGGCTTTTCGACCGGGGGGGCCATGGGGGATGCGGTGGCGCGCAGCCTGGAGGGGGTCGACGTGACCGTCTCGGACCAGCTCGGCGGCGATTTTCAGGTTGCGGCAAAGAACTTCGCCGCAAGCGCCGCGCCAAGCGATCTTGCGCAGACCTTGGCAGCGCGGTCCTTCGGCAAGGACTACCGCCGCGAACGCACCACCGCGCTGAACCCGCTCGCCAACACTTTCGCGGCGCATTCCGGCCAGTCCATGGAGCTGAACGGCCCTCACGGAGCCCGCGCTGCGGTAATGATGGGCGGGGCCGAGGATTACGGCGTGGCCTTGTCGCAGCGCCTGGCGGAGGGCGGTCTCTCGCTGGACCTGGGGGTCAAGCTGGCCCGTGACGGGGGCAGCCTGATGGGCTTTTCCGGCAGCGGCAGCTCGGGCGGGGCGTCGATGGCCTCGCTGACCCTGGCGCTGTCGTCCGACACCGGCGAAGGCGGCTTTTTCGCGCTGTCTGGCGAGATGGGCGTCGCGGATCTTGGCACCACGGCGGCGATTTCCAGCGCCAGCACCGCGCGGTTCAACGCCCTTCGGCTGGACCTGGGCGGACGTGACGTTCTGGCGGCGGGCGACAAGCTGACCTTTGGCGTGTCGATGCCAATCGCGGTGACCTCGGGCGGGGCCGACATGCTGGTTCCCTTGACGACGGCCGACGGTGGATCCCAGACCCGGTCCGTGGGCATCGACCTTTCGCCGCAAGAGCGCCAGGTGGACCTTTCGATCAGCTATGCCGTACCGATGAGCGAGCGGTCCGAGTTCCTTATGGAAGTCGTCCGTGCGGAAAACTACGGCAACATCGCCGGTGCATCGGACAGCGCGGCGGTGATCGGGATGAAGTGGGCCTTCTGACGTAAGCGGACGGCGGGGCCTTCGGGCCCTGCCGTCAGGCGAAAAGCTCGTGCGCCAGGTCCAGTGCCGAAACCAGCGCGTCGACTTCCTCGACCGTGTTGTAAAGCCCGAAGGAGGCGCGGCACGAAGCCGTGATGCCCAGGTGCTCCATCAGCGGCATGGCACAATGGGTGCCGGCGCGGACGGCGATGCCGCGCTTGTCAAGGATGGTCGAGATGTCATGGGCATGCGCGGCCCCCTCCAGCGTGAAAGAGAAGATCGCCCCCTTGCCCGCCGAATTGCCCTGCACATTCAACCAGTTCAAACCCGCCAGCTTTTCCCGTGCATAGTCGCGCAGGGTGCGCTCATGGGCGGCTATGTTCGCCATGCCAAGCGACATCATGTAGTCCAGCGCCACACCAAGCCCGATCTGCGGAACGATGCCAGGCGTCCCCGCCTCGAACTTCATCGGCGGGTCGTTCCAGGTGACGGTGTCGCGGGTAACCTCGCGGATCATGTCGCCGCCACCAAGGAAGGGGCGCATTTCGGCCTGACGCTCACGGCGGATCCAGATCGCGCCCGACCCCGAGGGGCCGTAAAGCTTGTGGCCGGTGATGGCGTAGAAATCGCAGCCAAGCGCCTGGACATCGACCGGCATGTGCACCGCCGCTTGCGAGCCGTCGACCAGGACTGGGACACCCTTCTGATGCGCCCCCCGGCAGATGGCGGCCACATCGACCACAGTGCCAAGGACATTGGACATGTGGGTCACGGCCACAAGCCTTGTCTTCGGCCCGATGGCGTCGATCACCGCCTGCGGATCAAGGTCGCCGTTGGCGTCCACCTCGACCCATTTCAGCACCACACCCTGCCGTTCCCGCAGAAAGTGCCAGGGCACGATGTTGGCGTGATGCTCCATCACCGACAGCACGATCTCGTCGCCAGGCTGAAAGCGCGGAGCAGCCCAGGCGTAGGAGACAAGGTTGATCGCCTCGGTCGTGCCGGAGGTGAAGACGATCTCTTCTTCCGACGCGGCGTTCAGAAAGCGGGCGATGATCCCTCGGGTGGATTCATACTTGTCGGTGGCAAGGTTGGACAGGAAATGTAGGCCCCGGTGGACGTTGGCATATTCGTCGGAATAGGCGCGCGTCATCGCCTCGATCACCACCCGCGGCTTTTGCGCCGAAGCACCATTATCAAGGTAGACCAATGGCTTGCCGTTCACCTGCCGCGACAGGATCGGGAAGTCGGCGCGGACCGTGTGGACATCATACATTGGGGATCAGGACCTCCGGTCCGACGAGAAGGATCATCAGCACGCCCAGCACGAGACCGGTCGCCAGGGCGGTCAGCACCATGCCCCAAAACACCAGCCCGCGTGAGGTAAAGCCGTGCAGTTCGGCGATGAAATGGGTCATCAGCCAGAAATAGACGGCGAAACTGACCAGAGCGATGCCACTGGCAAGCGCCGGCAGGATCGGTGAGACGACAAGTTGCAGGACCTGGAAGCTCAGCATGATCAGTTGAAGCCAGACAACGATCAGCAGCGCGTCGGGAAATGTCCCCCGGCCCCCGAAGGCGCGACCGACGCGGTGGATCAACAGGACGGACAGCGCCAGGAACCCCCACTGGAAGGCGGCGGCCCGGAAAGGGCTGGCCAGCATGAAGTTGCTGAGCGGGTCCAGATCAGTCGGTTCGGTGCCGACCTGAAGGCTTGCCATGACCGCCGAAAGGATCGCGACCAGAAGCAGCCCCGCCGTCCGCGCGCGCATCGGCACGCCCTCGGACAAGAGCGCGCGAACCGCCCGGGCAGGCTCGTGCAGCGTAAGTTGCGCCAGGGTGAAAAGGCGGTCGCCCAGCGTCATCCGCGTTCCGCCTCATGCAGGAGGGTTGACCAGAGCCAAAGGAACGCGGCGCCGATCAGAATGTTCACCGCATTCAGCGCCGGGCCGGGGCCGATCATGCCCGAGACGAGGCCCTGCAGCAGGATCAATGGGCCAACCGTCGCCAGTGCCCAGAACAGGGCGAGGCGCGCGCCGTACCAGGTGCCTTGCCCTCCCATTGCCCGCGCCGCCAGATGACCAAGCGCCGCCAGACCGTAAAGGAAGGGAATTGCCGCCAGCAATCCATAAGCTGTGGGAAGGATACGTGGCCAGGCCGAAGCCTCGCCCTGCAGGAAGGCATCCCGTGCCGCACTCGGCCACTGCCCGACGAAGGCAAGGACCAGGAACACCAGCAGGAACGACAGGGCGAAGGGTTCGGACTGCCCGCGCGCAAGGTGCTGGCGCAGGACCGCGCGCGGACGCCACCAGGTCTTTACGAGGTCGGTAGAAACGGTCATCCGCGTCCTCTAGCCTTCGGCGCCGTGGCGGGCGAGCCACCGTTCCAGCCGCCCCCGGATGTCCTCGGCGATATCCTCGTCCGCGATCTCCTGGATGGCTTCGGCAAGGAAGGCCAGGACAAGCAGCGCCTGCGCTCGACGACGGGGAATCCCGCGCGATTGCAGGTAGAACAGCGCGACCGCGTCGATGGCGCCCGACGTGGAGCCGTGGCTGCACTTCACGTCATCGGCGTAGATTTCAAGCTCCGGCTTGGCAAGAAACTGGCTGTCCTCGTCCAGAAGCAGGCTTTGGCTGATCTGGTAGCCGTCCGTCTTCTGCGCGCCCTGCTTCACCAGAATCTTGCCCTGGAAAACGCCCACGGCACCATTCATCAACACCTTCTTGAACACTTGACGGCTTTCGCACGCTTCAGCGGCGTGGGTCACGAAGACTGTGTCGTCATGATGGAAATCCCCATCCCCCACTGTGGCCCCGGCCAGATGCGCCCGGCCCTCGGCTCCTGCCAGCTCGACGACCGCTTCGTTGCGGGTCAACCGGCCGTTTGCAGTCAGGGTGAAGGACCGCATTTCGGATTTCGCCCCAACGCGGGTGAAAAGATGCGTGACCGCGCGGCGCTGGTGGTCGCGGCCCTGCAGCCGGACGTGGTGGAACTGCGCGCCGTCGGCGATGTCGACTTCCAGCACGTTGGAGAACCGCGCGGCGGCCGGGCCGTTCTCCAGAAGCGTCAGGCGAGCCCCTGCCTCAAGCTTCACGCAATGGTGCAGCATCGCGTCGGAAGTCTCTGATTGGTGAACATAAACCAGGGATACCGGCTTGGTGGCCTTGCCAGTGACATGGATCAGCACACCATCGGTCGCGAAGGCCGAGTTCAGCGCAGCCAGGGGTCGGGCAACCGGCGTCTGGCCCCGCGCTTCCAATTGGCCATACACGCCCTGGGCCCAATGGATGTCCTTGTCACCCGCTTGCGCCAGACGTTCGATGCTGACCCCGGAAAGGGTCAGATCATCGGACGCGGCGGCGTCGAACACGCCGTCGACGAAGATGATCTTCAGGCGATCCATGCCCGCGAAGGGTTCGGCCTCGTCACCCGCTTCGAACCGAATGGCGGGGATCGCTTCGACAGCGTTCAGGCTGGTCGGGTCGGTATAGCGCCAGTACTCGTCGCGCCGGGCCGGCAGGCCCATCGCGGTCAGCCGCGTCAGGGCCTCGGTTCGCACAGCCGCCAGCCATCCTTTGTCCGCGGGCAGCGTCATGGCGCCCAACCGGGCAACGAGCGCGTCTTCCTTCGCCTTCGGCAGCGCCATCAGCCCACCTCGTTCAGGATGTCGGCATAGCCATTGGTCTCAACCTCCAGCGCCAATTCGGGGCCTCCGGTCTTGATGATGCGGCCCGCCGCCATGATGTGGACAACGTCCGGCTTGATGTGGTCGAGAAGCCGCTGGTAGTGCGTGATGACCAGAAACGACCTTCCTTCGCTGCGAAGCGCGTTGACCCCGTCGGCGACCAGTTTCATCGCATCGACATCCAGACCCGAGTCGGTTTCGTCCAGGATGCACATGCGGGGTTCCAGCATCGCCATCTGCAGGATCTCGTTGCGCTTTTTCTCACCTCCCGAGAAGCCGACGTTCACCGGCCGCTTCAGCATCTCGGCGTCGATCTTCAGGGTCTTCGCCTTCTCGCGCACCACCTTCAGAAAATCGCCGGCGCTAAGTTCGGCTTCCCCGCGGGCTTTCCGCTGGGCATTCACGGCGGTACGAAGGAAGGTCATGTTGCCGACGCCGGGGATCTCGACCGGATACTGGAACGCAAGGAAGAGACCCGCCGCCGCACGCTTTTCCGGCTCCATCTCCAGCAATTCCTGACCGTCAAGCGTGGCAGAGCCTTCCGTCACTTCATAGCCGTCGCGACCCGAGAGGACATAGGACAGCGTCGACTTTCCCGATCCGTTCGGACCCATGATCGCATGGACTTCGCCCGCGCCGATCTTCAGGTCAACACCACGGAGGATCACCTTGTCTTCTTCTTCAAGTTTGACGTGCAGGTTTTTGATATCCAGCATTTTTCTTTCCTTTGTCATCAGCGCGGATCGGTGAACCAGCCGACGGCCTGGGTGACCATGTCGGGTGGGATCGCGCCGGGGGTGACGGTAAAGCGGGCCATGCGGCCAACCAGTTCTTCCTTGCGGACCAGACCCTCGACGCCGTGGTAGTAGCGTCGCTTGAGATAATCGTCGAACAGCAGCGTCACCGGTTTTGCTGTCCGCATCATCACGGCGACCAGACAGGCCGCGCGGAAGCGGCCGTCGACCAGCACCAGATCGGGCTGCACGAAATCCGGCCGGTCCCAGACCGACAGGGCATAGGCGTGGAACTTGCGGAATTCTCTCGGTTTCATCGGCACGCCCCAAGGACCGGTCGGACCGATATCCGCCCAGTGGACATGTGCCCGCTCCGAGATGGTCGACAGGTGGGCTGCCATTCGGTTCGCCCAGTCACGGTCGCTTTCCACGCTGAAGACACGGCGCCCGAGTTGCGCGGCAAGCACGGTCGAGCCGCCGCTACCGTATTCAAGGATCGTTTCCGCCTGCTCATAAAGCTCAACCAGAAACCGCCGTTCTTTCGGGGCAAACGTCAGTTCAAAGCTAAGGGACTCGGCCTCCGGCTCCATCTCTGCCGCCATGCCGCGCACCACCGTTTTCCGGGGCAGGCCTGCGTCGCCGAATGCCACTTCGTCGGTTCCGTTGGCAAGGTCCAGATCCGCGGCCAAGGCAAGGGCGACGCGGGCATCCACCTCCGCCTGCGCCGCCGCAATGGCGGGATTGGCCAGCAGATGCGCGATACGCTCTGTTACCGCCTGTTCCCAGTAGAGGATGGAGCGATCCTCGGCCTCGTTGCGGTCGAACCGGTCAAAGTAACTGGGCGTGTGACGGGCATTCGGGCGGCGCGGCCCGGTCGAGACCATCCCCCTGCCCCGCGCGGCCTTGAGGCGGAAATGGTCGGGGGTGCGGACCGAATAATGGTTGATCTGCGCCAGGTCCCAGCCGAATTCGCGCCGCGACGCCAGGTTGTTGCGCCCCTCGATTTGCCGGCCTTCCAGCCAAGCCAGCGTCCGGGGGGCCTTTAGGTCCAAAGGCTTGCCATTTCCGCCCAGACAATCCTCGACCACGGTGCTTGCATCCGCAAATAGACGCGGCAAACCGGCAGCATTCGGAGCGAAGCCGGCCATCTTTGACCCGTGGCGGAATAGAGGCTTGGTTTCCAAATTGGCAACAAGGCCAAGCTTTGACGCCCCGACGAAATCCGCCGACAGGTGCCGGCCCGCAAAAGTGTCGTTGCCACCCGAGCCGAAGAGCCGCCAGTTCAGCATCAGCGCTTGGGCCGAACCCACAGCGGCCACCAGCGCCTGCACGGTGCGGTCGCCGACATGGACGTTCAGGAACTCGTCCGCATCCAGCCACAGGTACCAGGTGCCGGGGCGGTAGCCGACCTCGGACTCGAAAGCCTGTACCGCAGCGTCCTGCGGCGCAACGCCCCGACCCGGTACCGTGCGCAGGAAGGTCATCTCGCCGACATCGGCCAGCGCCGTCAACAGCTCATCCGTGCCGTCGGTCGATCCGTTCGAGACCACGACCACCCGGTCGATCCCGATCACCCGGTGATATGCCAGCCACTCCAGGACAAACGGCCCTTCGTTGCGCATGGCCGAAACCAGGACGACCTCGGGCCGTTCCGCATCCGGTTCCGCATATGCGCGCGCTTCAGCCATCAAAGGGTCAGCCGACCGAGCCTTCCAGGCTGATCGCGACCAGGCTTTGGGCCTCCATCGCGAATTCCATCGGCAGGGCCTGCAGGACCTCCTTGCAGAAACCGTTGACCACCAGGGCAACGGCCTCCTCCTCGTCCATCCCGCGGCTGCGGCAGTAGAACAGCTGATCGTCGTCGACCTTGGACGTGGTCGCTTCATGCTCCACGCGGCTCGAATTGTTGCGCACTTCGATGTAAGGCACCGTGTGCGCCCCACATTTGTCGCCGATCAGCAAACTGTCGCACTGCGTGTAGTTGCGGCTGTCCTTCGCCTTCGGGTGCATGGACACCAGCCCCCGGTAGGTGTTCTGCGCCCGGCCCGCCGAAATACCCTTTGACACGATCCGCGACTTCGTCCGCTTGCCCAGGTGGATCATCTTGGTGCCGGTATCAGCCTGCTGGGCGTTGTTGGCGATGGCGATCGAATAGAACTCGCCCTGGCTGTCATCGCCGCGCAGGATGCAGGACGGATACTTCCAGGTGATCGCCGAGCCGGTTTCCACCTGCGTCCACATCACCTTGGCCCGGTCGCCCCGGCAATCGGCGCGCTTGGTGACGAAGTTGTAGATGCCGCCGACCCCGTTCTCGTCGCCCGGATACCAGTTCTGGACGGTGGAATACTTCACCTCGGCGTCCTTCAGGATCACGATCTCGACCACCGCCGCATGCAGCTGGTTGGTGTCGCGCTTGGGCGCGGTGCAGCCTTCCAGGTAGCTGACATAAGCACCCTCGTCGCAGATGATCAGCGTGCGCTCGAATTGACCGGTGTTTTCGGCGTTGATGCGGAAGTAGGTCGACAGCTCCATCGGGCAGCGGGTGCCCTTGGGGATATAGACGAAGGAGCCGTCCGAGAAGACCGCCGAATTCAGCGTGGCGAAGAAGTTGTCAGTCGGCGGCACGACGCTGCCGAGATATTGCTTCACCAGCTCGGGATGCTCGCGCACGGCTTCCGAAATGGAGCAGAAGATCACCCCCGCCTTAGCCAGTTCCGCCTTGAAGGTCGTGCCCACCGACACGCTGTCGAACACGGCATCCACCGCCACGCGGCGCGGCTCGACTTCACCTTCGACACCGGCCAGAAGCATCTGTTCCTTCAGGGGAATTCCCAGCTTGGCATAAGTTGCCAACAGTTTCGGATCAACCTCGTCCAAGGATTTCGGCTTCTTTGCCATGCTTTTCGGCGTCGCGTAGTAGAACTGGTCCTGATAGTCGATCTCGGGATAGTTCAGCATCGCCCACCGCGGCTCTTCCATCTTGAGCCAGCGCCGGTAAGCCGCAAGCCGCCAGTCCAGAAGCCACGCCGGTTCGCCGTTCTTCTGGCTGATGAGACGGACGATATCTTCGTTCAACCCCTTCGGGGCGTAGTCCATCTCGATGTCGGTTTCCCAGCCGTACTTGTATTTGCCCGCCATCGCCTGGACGGTTTCGATCGTCTCGCGGTCCACGCCTTCGCGCACCTCGGTTCCATCGACAGTTTCCAGCATGGTCATCGGTTTTTCCTTTCAGGCAGCCCGCGCACGGGCCTTGGCATAGGCGGCGGTCCAGACTTGGGCGAACCGCAGCACGTCGTCTCGTCTCACTCCAGGCCCGAGAGAGACCCGGATCGCCTGGCCGGCAAGCACCTCGCCGAAGCCCATCGCGGTCAGCACGCGGCTGGCCCGGACCTTGCCCGAGGAACAGGCCGAGCCCGCCGAAACCGCGTACCCCGCAAGGTCCATCGCCATCACCTGAGTCTCGCCCTTCCAGCCCGGCGCAATCAGGCACAGCGTGTTCGGCAAGCGTTGCGAACCATTCCCGACGGAAATAGTTTCTTTTGTCGCAGCCGACAACTCTGATTCTAGAATATTTCTAAGTTCGGCAACTTCGTCCCAGACGCCGGCGGCCAGATCACGCGCGGCGGCCTCGGCGGCAGCCGCGAAACCGGCGATCCCGATCAGGTTTTCAGTCCCGGCCCGGCGGCCCATCTCTTGCCCGCCGCCCTTCAGCTGCGACGGCACGTCAAGTCCCCGGCGCACCACCAGCGCGCCGATGCCCTTCGGACCGCCCAGCTTGTGGGCGCTGACAAGGCCCATGTCGCAGCCCAGCCAGTTGAACGCCAAGGGCACCTTGCCAAAGGCCTGCGTCAAGTCACTGAGCGCAAGGCCCTGTGGCAGGTCTTGCATCACCCCGGTCTCGGAATTCGCCAGTTGCAACGCCGTCCGGGCCGGATCGCTGATTGCCACCCTGCCCTGCCCGTCCACCGGCAGCGTCGTCTCGCACCAGGCCGCAATCGCGTCATGCTCCACCCCGGCGCAGACCAGCCCGCGCCCCGCGCAGGCCAGGGATGCAGCCTCGGTCGCACCCGAGGTGAAGACGATGTCCGCCTCATCCGCCCCCAAAGCCGCCGCGATCTGCGCGCGGCTCTTTTCCAGCAAAGACTTCGCCGCCCGCCCCTCGGCATGGACCGACGAGGGATTTCCCACCACCTCCATCGCCGCAACCATCGCCGCCTTCGCCTCGGGGCGGAGCGGCGCGGTTGCGTTCCAGTCGAGGTAGAGCCTTGTCATTCCTCATCCACCACTCGGAAAAGATGCGGGACTGCGGGGCACGGGGTCAGGTCGTTCTTGACGACGTCCGACAGTCGCACCTGATGCAGGAAAACATAGACATTGGCCGACAGGCTTTCCCACAGCCGGTTGGTCAGGGACTGCGCACGGCTGCCGGACGACCCGCCCGAGGCGCCTGCGCCGGTGTGCATGGCGTCCACCGTTTCCTCGACGGCTTCCATCACTTCGGAAATCCGGATGTCGTTGGGGCTGCGCGCCAGCTTGTAGCCGCCACCCGGACCGCGGACTGCCTCGACCAGCCCGGCACGGCGCAGCTTGACGAAAAGCTGCTCTAGATAGGGCAAGGAGATATCCTGCCGCCGGGAAATGGCTGCCAGCGAGACCAGGTCAACGCCCCCCGTTCTGGCCTCGGCCAGCGCGAGGTCGGCCAGCGCCACCATGGCATAGCGCCCCTTGGTTGAAAGCTTCATGGCGTCTCCTGCCCCGCTTCGGGGGTATCGCAACCGCATTGACGCCGCGCCTGCGCGGCATTACCTCAGTCAAGCCCCGCATAGGCGGTCCCGGCGCTGCCGGTCGCTTTAGAACGGTTCTAGTTTATCCGAGCGAAAGCGTCAAGAAATCGCTCCCGCATGAGAAGAGTTCAATGCCCGAGGTTATCTTTGCCGGCCCCGACGGACGCCTTGAGGGCCGCTATCACCCTCAGAAGGACCGCGATGCGCCGATCGCAATCGTGCTGCATCCGCACCCAGCCTATGGCGGGACGATGAACAACAAGGTGGTCTACAACCTGCATTACGCCTTCTACAACCTGGGCTTCACCGTCCTGCGCTTCAACTTCCGCGGCGTCGGGCGCAGCCAGGGCGAGTATGACCAGGGGATCGGAGAGTTGTCCGATGCGGCTTCGGCCCTGGATTACCTGCAGGCAATGAACCAGAACTCCAAGCAATGCTGGGTCGCGGGCTTCAGCTTCGGCGCCTGGATCGGCATGCAGCTGCTGATGCGGCGGCCCGAGATCACCGGCTTCGTCTCGGTGGCACCCCCTGCGAACCTCTACGACTTCTCCTTCCTCGCCCCCTGCCCGTCGTCGGGTCTGATCATCAACGGCTCGGCCGACAAGGTCGCCCCGCCCAAGGACACCAAGACGCTGGTCGGCAAGCTGCACGAGCAGAAGGGCATCACCATCACCCACACCGAGATCGAGGGTGCGGACCACTTCTTCAAGGACGAAGAGGCGCATATGAAACCGATGATCCAGACGGTCTCGGACTATGTCCGCCGGAGGATGACGGAGGCCACCCGCTAATGTCCGCGCTGCAACTTCTGGCCGACAAGCTGGCCGATGACGTCCTTGCCGCCGAAGCCGAGCTTGGCGACGACCGCTTCTACGAAAAGGTGGCGCAGGTCCTGATGGCGGCGTCCCCGACCTTCCAGGAGGCTTACATCACCTCGATCCGGGTCCGCCTGGCCGAACGTCGTGGCCGGATCTTCCTGGAACGGGCTTTGGCCGCCAAACGCGGGCTGATCGCCGATGCAGAGGCCGAGGACGAAACCCCGATCGACCTCGCAGGCTCCGGCCATTGACCGACCGGCTGGAAGCGCAGTTTGCCTTCCTGAACGAGGCCGACCGGCTGAAATCCGTCTTGCGCGCGACGACCCTGGTCGACGGCTCGCGGGTGGAAAACTCAGGCGAACACAGCTGGCACCTGGCCCTTTACGCGCTAGTGCTGGCCGATCAGGCAGATCCCGGCGTCGACATCAACCGGGTGCTCCGGATGCTCCTGATCCACGATCTGGTCGAGATCGACGTCGGTGACGTGCCGATCCATTCGCAGAATGGCCTTGCCCATGCAAGCATGGAGACGACGACGGCCGAAGCGAAAGCCGCCGACCGCATCTTCGGCCTTCTGCCCCCAGACCTTGGCACCAGCCTCCGCGCGCTTTGGGAGGAGTTCGAGGCGGCCCAGACCCCCGACGCCCGCTTTGCCAAAAGCCTTGACCGGGTGCAGCCGGTGATGGCGAACCTGATGTCCGGCGGCGGGACATGGACGACCTACAACGTGACCTACGACCAGCTCGAATCCCGCGTGGGCGTAAAGATCGCCATGGGCGCCCCGGCGCTGTGGGATTGGGTAAAAGCCAAGGCCCGGCCCTGGTTCGGTTGACCCTCGTGCGCCTTCGGCTTCTCGTCGGAAGCGCACCCCAGCGAGGAGTGACGAAGTCATCGACGAGCGGTCCGGCAAGCGCTGCGTCATTTCGGTATACAATCGCATACCGCACTTCCCAAGCCTACGCTTTTCCGCTATGACCCCGCCAACCGAATCCACAGGAGGCGCGTATGTCGAAGATCAAGGTAGCCAACCCCGTCGTCGAGCTCGACGGCGACGAGATGACCCGGATCATCTGGGACTTCATCAAGCAGAAATTGATCCTGCCCTACCTCGACATCGACCTGAAGTATTACGACCTCGGGATCGAGGAGCGGGACCGCACCGACGACCAGATCACCATCGACGCGGCCAACGCGATCAAAGAGTACGGCGTCGGCGTCAAATGCGCGACGATCACCCCGGACGAACAGCGGGTCGAGGAATTCGGCCTGAAGCAGATGTGGAAATCGCCGAACGGCACGATCCGCAACATCCTTGGCGGCGTGATCTTCCGCGAGCCGATCATCTGCAAGAACGTCCCCCGCCTGGTGCCGCACTGGACCAAGCCCATCGTCGTCGGCCGCCATGCCTTCGGCGACCAGTACCGCGCGACCGACTTCAAGTTCCCGGGCAAGGGCAAGCTGACCATGAAGTTCGTCGGCGATGACGGCACGGTGATCGAAAAGGATGTCTACTCGGCCCCCTCCGCCGGCGTCTACATGGGCATGTACAACCTTGACGACAGCATCACCGACTTCGCCCGCGCCTCGTTGAACTACGGCTTGCAGCGCGGCGTGCCGGTGTATCTTTCGACCAAGAACACCATCCTCAAGGCCTATGACGGCCGCTTCAAGGATCTCTTCCAGCAGATCTACGAGGCCGAGTTCGAGGACGCCTTCAAGGCCAAGGACATCACCTACGAGCACCGCCTGATCGACGACATGGTCGCCTCTTCGATGAAATGGGCAGGCGGCTACGTCTGGGCCTGCAAGAACTACGACGGCGACGTGCAGTCGGACCTGGTCGCGCAGGG